>NZ_CP151802.1:605081-907621 GCF_038446665.1 Lysobacter sp. FW306-1B-D06B
CGTGCATCACGCCGACTGTCTCGCCGCGGAACGTCGCCGTGGCCTTCGACGCGAACGGCAGGTCCACCTGCTCGGTCACCGGCAGCGCGTCCATGTCGGCGCGCAGCGCGACGCGCGGGCCGGGCTTGCCGCCTTCGATGATCGCGACCACGCCATGGTGCGCGATGCCGACCTTCGGCTTCAGGCCGAGTGCGCGCAGGTGCTCGGCGACCTTGGCGGCGGTGCGCTCCTCGCGGTTGGACAGCTCCGGGTGCTGGTGGAAATCACGCCGCCAGGCGACGACCTTCTGCTGCACGGCCTTGGCGGCGGCGACGACTTCGGGCCGCTCGCCGGCAGGCGCGGCCTGCGCGTGTGCGAACAAGGGCGTGGCAAGCAAAGCGCTGCTCAGCAGCGCGGGCATCAGGCGCATCGACGGAACTCCCCGGTTGGTCCGTCGATCCTAACGCACACGACTTTGCCGGATTGGGTGCCCGGGTAAGCGCGGCGCATCCGGGAGGCCTCACGCTCGACCCCGGGTGCGCTTCGCTTACCCGGGCTACGTCGGGCTTACTGCGCGCCCCGCAAATAATCCAGCGCCACCTGCAACGTCACGCGCACGCCCACGTCCAGCGCCTGTTCGTCGAGCAGGAACTGCGGCGAATGGTTGATCGGCGCCTTCGCCGGGTCGGTGCCTTTCGCCGTGGAGCCGACGAAGAAGTACACGCCCGGCACCGTGTTGGCGAACTGCGCGAAGTCCTCCGCCACCGTCACCATCGGCATCTCGACGACGTTCGCCTCGCCCACCGCGCGTTGCAGCGAGGGGCGCACGCGCGCGGTCAGCGCCGGATCGTTGACGGTCGCCGGCGCGTTGGCGGCGACATCGAGCGTCGCCGTTGCGCCGCTGGCATGGGCGAAATCTTCTGCCGTGCGCCGGAAGCGGTTGATGATGTCCTCGCGCTGCGCCGCATCGAACGTGCGCAGCGTGCCGACCAGCTTCGCTTCGTCGGGAATAATGTTGAAGCGCACGCCGGCGTTGAACTGGCCGGCGGTCAGCACCGCTGGTGTCGCGGCGATGTTCACCTGCCGCGCGATCAGGCTCTGCGTGCCGAGCAGGATCTGCGCGGCGACGGTGATCGGGTCCACGCCGTCCCACGGCCGCGAGCCGTGCGTCTGCTTTCCGCGCACCGTCAGGCTCCATTCGTCCGCGGCGGCGAGCATCGGCCCGCTGCGCACGCCGACCTGGCCCACCGGCAGCCCCGCCCAGACGTGCAGGCCGAAGACAGCGTCGGGCTTGAAGTCGCGGAAGACGCCTTCGTCCAACATCAACTTCGCGCCGAAGTTCTCGCCGGGATTCGGCGGGCCTTCTTCCGACGGCTGGAAGACGAACATGACTTCGCCCGGCAGCGTCGCCTTCTGCGCGGCGAGCGCCGTCGCCACACCGAGCAGGATCGCCACGTGCGCGTCATGGCCGCAGGCGTGCATCACGCCCACGTCCTGGCCACGGTAGGTGGTCTTCACCTTCGAGGCGAACGGCAGGCCGGTCTGCTCGGTCACCGGCAACGCGTCCATGTCGGCGCGCAGTGCGATGCGCGGTCCGGGCTTGCCGCCCTTCAACACGGCCACCACGCCCGTGTGCGCGACGCCGGTCTTCACTTGCAGGCCGAGCTTGCGCAGCTGGTCGGCGACGAGCTTGGCGGTGCGGACTTCGTTGTTGCCCAGTTCCGGATGCTGGTGGATGTCGCGACGCCAGGCGACGACGTCCTTCTGCACGGATTGTGCGGCGGTGGCGATGTCCGGCGTTGCATCGGACGACTGCGCGAAGGCGGGCGTGGCGAGCAGGGAGGCGATCAGGACAGGCAGCAGGTGCGGGCGCATGGCAGGAGGATCGGTGGGAATGGACCGATCCTAGCGGCTGCGGGCCGTCCGGACGATGCGCGGTCTGGCGCGCACACGGCCATGCGCGACTGAGGACATGCCCCAACGTCATATCCAACGCCGGCTTTTGCCCCTCTTCCCCGCGCCCTCATCCGCCTGCCGGCACCTTCTCCCGCCAGCTCCAGTAGCCCGGGCAAGCGCAGCGCACCCGGGGAACGACGCGCAACCCGGGTGCGCTGCGCTTACCCGGGCTACATACCGAAAGACGCGTCCGTCAGTCCTTCTTCGCCTTCGCGAACGCCGCGGCGAGCGCGTTGTTCATCGGCGGCGGCGTGTTCGCGCGCGCGGCGTTGAAGCCGCCACCGCGTGCATCGCGTCCGCCGCGCGGCGCACCGCCTCGTGGTGCATCGCGATCGTCGCGACCGCCCGCGCGCGGTGCCGGCGCGCTGTCGTCCAGGCGGCGCGTCAGTGCGATGCGCTTGCGCGCCACGTCGACCTCCAGCACCTTCACCTTGACGATGTCACCCGCCTTCACCACTTCGCGCGGATCCTTCACGTACTTGTCCGACAGCGCGGAAATGTGGATCAGCCCGTCCTGGTGCACGCCGATGTCGACGAACGCGCCGAACGCCGCCACATTGCTCACCACGCCTTCCAGGATCATGCCTTCGCGCAGGTCCTTGATGTCCTCCACGCCATCGGCGAAGCGCGCGGCCTTGAACTCCGGGCGCGGGTCGCGGCCCGGCTTTTCCAGCTCTTTCAGGATGTCGCGCACGGTCGGCACGCCGAACTTCTCGTCGGTGAACTGCTCGGCCTTCAATCCGCGCAGGGTCGGCGCGTCGCCGATCAGCGACTTCACTTCGCGACCGCACTGCTTGAGGATGCGCTCCACCACCGGGTACGCCTCCGGGTGCACCGACGAGGCGTCCAGCGGCTGGTCGCCATCGGCGATGCGCAGGAAGCCGGCGCACTGCTCGAACGTCTTGTCGCCCAGGCGCGGCACTTTCAGCAGTTCCTTGCGCGACTTGAACGCACCGTTGGCGTCGCGGTAGACGACGATGTTCTGCGCGATCGTCGACGACAGCCCCGACACGCGCGTGAGCAGCGCGGCGGACGCGGTGTTCACGTCCACGCCGACCGCGTTCACGCAGTCCTCGACGCGCGCGTCCAGCGCGCGCGCCAGCTTGAACTGGTCCACATCGTGCTGGTACTGGCCCACGCCGATCGCCTTGGGCTCGATCTTCACCAGCTCCGCCAGCGGATCCTGCAGGCGTCGCGCGATCGACACCGCGCCGCGAATCGACACGTCCAGGTCCGGGAATTCCTTCGCCGCGAATTCCGACGCCGAGTACACCGACGCACCTGCCTCGCTGACGACGATCTTCTGCATCTTCGCTTCCGGCGCCAGCTTGATCAGGTCGCCGGCGAGCTTGTCGGTCTCGCGCGATGCAGTGCCGTTGCCGATGGCGATCAGTTCCACCGAATGCTTCGCGCACAGCGCGCGCAGGATCATCAGCGACTGGTCCCACTGGCGCTTGGGTTCGTGCGGATAGATCGTCGCGGTGTCGACGAGCTTGCCGGTGCGATCGACCACGGCGACCTTCACGCCGGTGCGCAGGCCCGGGTCGAGGCCGAGCACGGCCTTCGGCCCGGCGGGCGCGGCCAGCAGCAGGTCCTTGAGGTTGTCGCCGAAGACGTCGATGGCCTCGCTTTCGGCCTTCTCGCGCGCCTGCGCGAACAGGTCGAGCGTGAGGTGCAGGTGCAGCTTGGCCTTCCACGTCAGGCGGCAGGAATCCACCAGCCACTTGTCGGCGGGGCGACCCTGCGCCTTGATGCCGGCGTGCACGGCCACGCGGCCTTCGCCCTGCAGGTGGCCGGCGTCGGCGTCGGTGCCCGGATCCAGATCGATGAACAGGAATTCCTCGCGACGCCCGCGGAACAGCGCGAGCAGACGGTGCGAGGGAATCTTCGCCAGCGGTTCGGCGTGGTCGAAGTAATCGCGGAACTTCTCGCCGGCGGTCTCCTTGCCTTCGGCCACGCGCGAGCGGATCACGCCGACCTCACCGAGCCAGTTGCGAAGCTCGCCGACGAGCGCGGCGTCTTCGCCCCAGCGCTCCATGAGGATCGCGCGCGCGCCGTCGAGCGCGGCCTTCGCGTCGGCCACGCCCTTCTCGGCGTCGACGAAACCGGCCGCGACGGCTTCCGGAACCTGCGTGGGATCGGCGAGCAGCCCGTCGGCGAGCGGCTCCAGCCCGGCCTCGCGCGCGATCTGCGCGCGCGTGCGGCGCTTTTGCTTGTACGGCAGGTACAGGTCTTCCAGGCGCGCCTTGCTGTCGGCCGCTTCGATGTCCGCGCGCAGCGCGTCGGTCATCTTGCCCTGCTCCTCGATGCTGCTCAGCACCGCGGCGCGGCGGTCTTCCAGTTCGCGCAGGTAGGTCAGGCGCGTTTCGAGGTTGCGCAGCTGCGTGTCGTCCAGGCCGCCGGTGACTTCCTTGCGGTAGCGCGCGATGAAGGGAACGGTCGCGCCTTCGTCGAGCAGTGCGATGGCGGCCTGCGCCTGCTGCGTCTGGGCGTTGATTTCCTCGGCGATGAGGCGGGCGATCTTTGCGGCGACTTGCTTGAGGTCCTGCATTGCTTCCAATCGTCTGAGCCCCGGCGGGGCCGGGCGGAACGGGGATTGTCGCAACCGCGGGCGCGGGGCGGTACCCGTTGACATCGCCGCGATGCGCGCATGGCGAGGTCGGCTCGCATCGTCGTGCCACGCAGCAAGGTAGCCCGGGTAAGCGCAGCGCGGGCCTCGGGCGCGCGACCCGGGTGCGCTGCGCTTACCCGGGCTACTGACGTGGGCTACTGCGGCGGTGCGAGCAATTCCTGTGCGTCGAGGAAGCCGTCGCGGTTGCGGTCCTGGCGGGCGAAGCGCTCGGCCAGCGTCTGGCGGTGGTCGGCCAGGCTCACCGGCGTGCCGCGGCCGCCGGGCAGTTCGTCCACCGACAACATGCCGTCGCGGTTGGCGTCCATGCGCGTGAACGCGTAGCTCAACCAGTCCTGGTACTCGACGAGCGAAACGCGGCCGTCGTGATCGGCGTCCATGCGCGCGACGTAGTCGGTGCTGGCTTCCACGGCAGGACGATCGACTTGCGGCGCCTCGGCCGACGCCTGCGCGGGCGCGCTCGGCGTGCGGCCGGACAGGTTCATCGGGATCGATTGGGCGTTCGCATTCGCGGCGCATGCCAGCGCCACGCACAACAAAAAGCCCGCGCGTTGCGGCGCGGGCTTGTTCGGAACGGCGCGGTCCATCGCCATCGAAACGACGGTCAGGCCGTGCGTGCCGGCGCCAGGGCGTAGCCCTTCAGGCGCGCGGAGAACGCCTGCAGCGCCTGGATGCCGCTGGCCTCGGCCTCGGTGCACCAGGCGTGCAGCTTGGCCAGCGTGGCCTGCGCGTCGTGCGAGCGGTCGTCGAGCACCTGCGCCAAACGCTGGCGGAAGTCGGCCAGCGTGGCCATCTTCGGGCGTTCGGCCAGCCATGCCTGCAGCTTGGCGCGCTTGTCGTCGTCCAGCCAGCGGCCGTCGTCGGCCAGGCCCTGGCGCAGATTGCGCGGCAGCTTGAACTTCGCCTCGCGCAGCGCCGGCAGCGTGACGTTGCGGTAGTAATCGGTCATCGCCTGGAAGCGGATCGCCAGCAGCGCGCGCAGCGTTTCGCCGTCGGGCATGGCGATGTTGGGACGCACGTCGAGCGTCGGCGCCACGCGCAGCACCTTGGCCAGGCCGACCTTCTCCAACAGCTTGATCGCGCTCCAGCCGATGTCGAACTCCCACTTGCGCAGCGCGAACTTCGCCGAGCTCGGGAACGCATGGTGGTTGTTGTGCAGTTCTTCGCCGCCGATCCAGAAGCCCCACGGCGTGAGGTTGGTCGCGGTGTCGGTGGTCTCGAAGTTGCGGTAGCCCCACCAGTGGCCCAGGCCGTTGACGACGCCCGCGGCCCAGAACGGGATCCACACCATCTGGATCGCCCACGCCGCCACGCCCATGAAGCCGAACAGCACGATGCTGATCGCCAGCATCAGCACCGGGCCCATCGTCGCGTGCGGGGTGTAGAGGTGGCGCTCGATCCAGTCGTCCGGGCAACCCTTGCCGTACTTCTCGATGTCCTCGCGCTGGCCGCGCGCTTCGCGGTACAGCTCCACGCCGCGCCACATCACCGTGTCGATGCCCTTGAACTGCGGGCTGTGCGGGTCTTCCTCGGTCTCGCACTTGGCGTGGTGCTTGCGATGGATCGCCGCCCACTCGCGCGTGATCATCGAGGTGGTGAGCCACGCCCAGAAGCGGAAGACGTGCGCCAGCACCGGATGGAAGTCCACCGAGCGGTGCGCCATCGAACGATGCAGGTACAGCGTGACGGAGAGGATCGTCAGCTGGGTGACCACCAGCAGCCAGATCAGCATTTCGCCCCAGCTGGCCTGGACCAGGCCGCCGGCGAGGAAATCGAGCAGGGAAACGGACATTTACTTCGGCTCCGGGGATTGCCGGCGGAACAGCGGTGAACGATCGGGCGGCAGGCAGGCACGCGGCCATCCGTTGCGAATCATGCCAGTGGCACAGCACCGTTCGCGCCTGTATGGCCTGTATTTGTGATGGGGTCGTTCAGTCCGCCTGGCAAGCCACGTCGAGATTGCGTGCGATGCGACGCCGGGCACGCCGTAGCGCGGGTTCCGCGCGCTCGCGCAACGCTTGGCGGTCCTGCTTGCTGAATGGGGAGTCCCGGCGGCAATGGTCCAGCAACAGGGCGAGATCCTGGGCGCGGCCGAGCTGCTCGGCGGTGCGTTTGTCGAACAACTCCGACGCGGCGGCCACCGGCAGGCCGATCAGTTCCAGCGCCCGGCGCTGCTGCGAAGCGCGGCGGGCGCGACGGCGCCAGCGGTGCCAGTCCTCGTCGTCGCCGCTGTGGCGTGCGCGGGCCTGCGCCTCGCGGGTGCGCAGGTCGCTGTCGGCCACGCCCATGCGCAGGCCGGCGGACGTCAGCCGGTGCCAATCCAGCGCCGGCAACGCGGCGCGGAACACCGCCAACAGGGCCCGGCGCGCGCCCAGCCCGGGGTCGGTCTGGATCGCCGCCGCGCCGACGCGGGCGCGCGCGGCGACGGCGGCCTCGCATGCACGCGTCAGCACCTGGCGCACGTCGTCCTTGCGTTCGCGCTTGAGCAGGCGGTCGAGCACTTCCACCAGGGCGTGCGCGTCGCGCAGGGTCGACAGCCCGCGGTTCAGCGCGCGCAGTTCGCGGTCGAGCAGCCCCGCGCCCGGGCCCAGGAGGCCGTCGCCCAACGCCAGCGCGGCGCGGGCGCGGCGGATCGCCTTGCGCGCCAGGTGGACGCCTTCGTGCAGGTCCGGGTCGGCCAGTGCCTCGTGCGCGGCGTCGATCTCGCCCCGCGTGTAGGCGCACAGGGCCGCCCCGGGCGAGGCCGGGCCGGCGGGTTCTTGCGTTCGGCTGGGCGATGCCTTGTCCATCGCGCGTCGCGAACCCATCCATCCGACTCCGGTCGTGAATCCCGATAGTACGCTCGCCCCATGCCCGAGCTTCCCGAAGTCGAAACCACCCGTCGCGGCCTGGCGCCGCACGTCGAAGGCCGCCGCGTGGCGGGCGTGACCCTACGCCGGCCGGACCTGCGCTGGCCGATCCCGGACGAGGTCGCGCGCCTGCTTCCCGGCCAGCGCATCGAGTCGGTGCGCCGACGCGCCAAGTACCTGTTGCTGGACACGCAGGCCGGCAGCGCCCTGCTGCACCTGGGCATGTCCGGCAGCCTGCGCGTGCTGCCGGCCGACACGCCGGTGCGCGCCCACGACCACGTCGACATCGCGCTGGCCCCCGAAGGCCGACAGGGCGCGCGCGTGCTGCGCTTCAACGACCCGCGCCGATTCGGCTGCCTGCTCTGGCAACCGCCCGGCGACACCCACGAACTGCTCGCCGACCTGGGGCCGGAACCGCTGTCGGACGGCTTCGACGGCGACTACCTGTTCGCCCTGAGCCGGGGCCGCAGCGCGCCGGTGAAGACCTTCCTGATGGACCAACGCGTGGTGGTCGGGGTTGGCAACATCTACGTGGCCGAAGCGCTGTTCGCCGCCGGCATCTCGCCGCTGCGCGCGGCCGGCAAGGTCTCGCGCGAGCGCTACCAGCGCCTGGCCGACGAGGTCCGCCGCATCCTCGGCCATGCCATCGAACGCGGCGGGACGACGCTGCGGGACTTCATCGCCCCGGACGGTGCCCCGGGCTATTTCGAGCAGGAACTGTCCGCCTACGGCCGGGGCGGCGAGCCCTGTCCGCGCTGCGGACGGCCGCTGAAACAGGCCGCCATCGGCCAACGCACGACCGTTTGGTGCGGCCACTGCCAGAAGTGACACCGCCCCGATGAGGCAGTGTCAGAAAAAACTGAAGGAGCGGCGCGGCCCATTCTGACGCGACTTTTTCGAGTTGCATGTCACAAAAAGGGATATATTCCGAGCCACTGCGCACGGGGCTGCCCATGGCCGACACCGCCGATATCACGCTGCTGCTGGATGCTGCACGAGAAGGGGACCGCGGCGCACTCGACCGCGTGCTCGCCACGCTTTATCAGGAACTGCACACGATGGCGCGGCGCCAACTCGCCGGCCAGCATGGGCAGACGCTCGATGCCACCGCCCTGGTGCACGAGGCCTATCTCAAGCTCATCGGCCGCCGCGAGGCGCAGTTCGACGATCGCGCGCACTTCTTCGCCTACGCCGCCTCGGCCATGCGCAGCGTGGTCGTGGATTACGCGCGCCAGCGCCTGGCGCAGAAGCGCGGCGGCGACCTGCACCGCGTCACGGAACTTCCCGACGACGTCGAAGGCGGCCTGCGCCTGGACGAAGACACCCTCGGCCTGGACACCGCGCTGACCAAGCTCGCCGCCGTCGATCCACGCCTGGCGCAGGTGGTGGAACTGCGTTACTTCGCCGGCCTGTCGGAACTGGAGATCGCCGCGCTGCTGGAGCGTTCCGAGCGCAGCATCCGCCGCGACTGGCAGAAGGCGCGGCTGTTCCTGCTCGCGTCGTTGAAGGATTCGTAAGGTTTCTCCCACGCGCCCCGCGTTGATCCCTGAGGTCGAGTCCCGATGGATCCCGAGCGCTGGCAACGCATCTCCCCGCTGCTCGACGCGCTCTTCGAACTGGAGCCGCAGGCGCGCGAGCTGCGCCTGGCGCAATTGCGCGACGAAGACCCCGCGCTGGCCGAAGAGCTGCAGACGCTCATCACGCTGGACGAAAGCCACGAGGACTTCCTGTCCGAACCGCTGGTCGCGCCTTTGGCCGGCCTGCGCGCAGGCGGTGAAGTCGGGCCGTATCGACTCGAACGCCTGCTCGGCGAAGGCGGCATGGGCCAGGTATGGCTGGCCGCGCGCGCCGACGGCCTGTACCAGCGCCGCGTCGCGCTGAAACTGCTGCGCCCCGGCCTGGCCGACAGCAACCTGCGCGTGCGCTTCTCGCGCGAGCGGCAGATCCTCGCGCGCCTGGCGCACCCGCACATCGCGCGCCTGCTCGACGCGGGCATGAGCACCGATGGCCTGCCGTACCTCGCGCTGGAGTACGTCGAAGGCGAGCCGATCACCGACTACTGCCGCAACCATCAGCTGCCGCTGGAGCAACGGCTGCGCATGTTCCATCAGATCTGCGACGCGGTGAGCCACGCGCACGCGAACCTGATCGTGCATCGCGACCTCAAGCCCTCGAACATCCTGGTGACACCCAGCGGCGACGTGCGCCTGCTCGATTTCGGCATCGCCAAACTGCTGGATTCCGAAGCGCCGATGGTCGAGCAGACGCGCACCGGCGTGCGCGCGTTCACCCTGCACTACGCCGCGCCCGAGCAGGTGCGCGGCGAACCCGTCACCACGATGACCGACGTGTACGCGCTGGGCGTGGTGCTGTTCGAACTGCTCACCGACACCAAGCCGTACCGGCTGAAACGGCAGACCGATGCGGAATGGGAAGAGGCGATCCTCGCCGCCGATCCGCAGCATCCCTCGCACACGCTGCTGCGTCGCGCCGAAGACGCGGGCGCCGATGTGCACGCATTGCGCCGCCACGCGCGCATGCTCGCCGGCGATCTGGACAACATCGTGCTCAAGACGCTGTCCAAGCGGCCCGAGCAGCGCTATCCGTCGGTGGAAGCGCTGGCGCTGGACCTGAGCCGCTACGAGGCCGGTCGTCCCGTGCAGGCGCGCCCGCAGAGCATGGGCTACCGCTTCGGCAAGTACTTGCGCCGGCACCGCTGGTCGCTGGCGACGGGCACGCTGGTGGCGGTGGTGTTGAGCGCGGCGCTGGCGATCGTCGCCTGGCAGGCGCGGCAGGCCGTCGCCGAAGCCGGACGCGCGCAGGCGATGCAGGACTTCATGGTCGGCGTGTTCGAAAGCGCGCGTGGCACGCCCGAAGGCCAGGCGCTGGACCTGCGCGGCCTGCTCGACGATTCGCTGGATCGAGGCAACCGCGAACTCGCGCGGCAACCGCGCGCGCGCGCCGAACTGCTGGGCGTGATCGCGCGCCTGCGCATCGGCCTGGGCGATTACCGCGAAGCGCTGGTGCTGCTCAACCGCCAGGCCGTCGCGCTGGAATCCGCTCCCGATGTCCCCGTGAGCCTGCAACTGGAATCGCTGACGCAGCGCGGCCAGGCGCTGCGTTTGCTGGGTGAGGCGCGGCAGTGCATCGGCCTGATGCAACCCGCGCTGGCAACCGCGCGGCGCGAGCAGGCGCAATTGCCGCCGCAGGTGAGCGAGTTCTACTCGCAACTCGGCCGCTGCCGTCGCGACAACGGCGAGCGCCAGGGTGCGCGCCAGTTGTTCGAACGTTCGCTCACGCTGCGCCGCGAGGATCGCGACGAAGTGGGCACGGTGGAGAACCTGATCGACCTGGCCAACCTGCAGGCCGATGCCGGCCAGTCCGGCGCCGCGTTGCAGGGCTATCAACAAGCGCGCATCCAGCTGCGTCAGAAAGTGGGCGAACGGCATGCGCTGATGGTCGAGATCGGCTCGCGCATGGCATCGCTGCGGCAGGGCCTGGGCCAGACGGATGCGGCCGAACGCTCGGCGTCGGATGCCTTCGCGCTCGCGCTGGAGGTGTATGGCGCGCAGCATCCGGCCACGCTTTCGCTGCGTCGCCAGCTGGCCGCGCTGCACATCGAGCAGGGCCGCTATTCCCAGGCGGAAACCGAACTGCGCGAGGCCATCGCGCTACAGCAACGTCGCGTCAGCGCGGGCGGAAGCGATCCGGGCGAAATCCGGCGCGGTGCAGGCGAACTCGGGCGCCTGCAGCGTCAGCTCGGCCTGGTGACCTGGGAGCGCGGCGACAGCGCGACCGCGCTGGCTTCCATGCAACGCGCCGTGACGCTGGCCCGGCAACACGACGACGTCCCGCGACTGGCCGACGCGCTGTTCGACCAAGCCCGCTTGCTGCACGCGTCGGGACGCGACCGCACCGCGCTGAAAGCGGTGACGGAAGCGCGCGAGTTGCGCCTCGAGGAACTCGGCCCGCGTCACCCGCTGGTCGGCGACACCGACCGGTTGCTGGGCCAGATCGAACTCTCGCTCGGCCAGCACGACCAGGGCATGGCGCACCTGGCGCAGGCCGTGACGCTCACCCGCAGCGGCTACGGCAGCACGCATCCGAACACGCGCGAAGCCGAACTGGCCCTGGCCCGCGCACAGGCGCTGGACGGCGACGACGGCGCGCTGACGCGACTGGATGCATTGGCCGGGCTCTCACACGGCGACCTGGACCTGCGCCGCACGGCATGGCGCGCGCAAGCCTATGCCGCACAGCTGCGCTGCCACGGGCCGGACCGCGATCCCGCGATGGCGCGTCTGGATGCGTTGCACGAACAGTTGTTGAGCGAACAGCCCGACGGCGGTGCGATTCCACGCGAGGTGGCGGCGATCATGCGGGGGTGTGGTTAGGCTTTTCGTGATTCGTGATTCGTGATTCGTGATTCGGGATTCGGGATTCGGGATTCGGGATTCGGGATTCGGGATTCGGGATTCGGGATTCGGGATTCGGGACAGCTTCTTCGAAACCGAGATCCAGATTGTCACGCCATCGGGCACGCGCTCCCGGTTTCACGCCTAGATAACGCCATAAAAAGGATTCTGCCTCACCGGCTTTTCACGAGATGAAGGCTGTGGGGCAGTACGCGGAATGTTCATCCATGCGCTCTCGTTCGGGCATCCGGTCCATCGATGACAAGGACTCGCCGCGCATGGAATAGGCGCGCAACCGGAGGCAGCGTGACCGTGGCCGACAACGCACGTCTGATCGGCGTGCAGGGCCAGACGTTCACCATGGGCCCGTTGACGCTCAATCCGCTCTCGCATGTGGATGCCTCACTCGCGGCGCCCGGTACGACCGCGTTGTTCGGCATCAGCGGCAATCTCGTGCTCGATGGCCTTCTGGACATCACCTCGACGGGCGCCTTTGGCCCGGGGCTTTACCGATTGATGAACTACACCGGCGCGCTGACCGACAACGGCCTGGACTTCGGCGTCGTGCCCGCGGGTTTCACGCCGAATCTGGATCTGTTCGTGCAGACCTCCGCGGCGCAGCAGATCAATCTGGCGAACACGAAGGGGGCGCTGCTGACGTTCTGGGACGGAGGCAACAGCGCGCTGTTCAACAACGGTCGAATCGACGGCGGCGCGGGAACGTGGCTGGCCACGACCGGCCAGTCGTGGGCCGACATCAGCGGAACCCTCAACGGACCGTGGCAGGCGGACAGCTTCGCGATCTTCCAGGGCACGCCTGGCATCGTCACCGTGGACAACAGCGCAGGCGCGGTGACCTTCAGCGGTGCGCAGTTCGCCGTGAACGGCTACACGATCACCGGCCA
This sequence comes from Lysobacter sp. FW306-1B-D06B, assembly GCF_038446665.1. Taxonomy (NCBI): domain Bacteria; kingdom Pseudomonadati; phylum Pseudomonadota; class Gammaproteobacteria; order Lysobacterales; family Lysobacteraceae; genus Lysobacter; species Lysobacter sp. FW306-1B-D06B. Next base: position 617,815 of record NZ_CP151802.1, read on the forward strand.
ACCGCTGACGATGCAGGCGACGCTCACCACGCTGCGCGTGGGCGACGGAAGCGACGATGCCTATCGCTTGCGCGAAGGCGTGGAGATGTGGCTGCGCGGCTATTACCAGAGCAGCGAGGGCGATCGCGTCGATCTGTTCCGGCAAGGTTACGAGAGCGACGGCCGCAGCTTCATCCTCGGTGCGGACGCGGCGTTGGCCGACTCGGGCGTCGTGGGCGCGTACCTGGCGTTCGACGATCTGGACATGGCCTATCGCGGCCCGACTGCCGACACCGGTCGCACGCGTCTGGATGGATGGGCGGCGGGCGTGTACGGCAGTTATTGGGGTGAACGCCGCTGGTTCGTGCAGGGAGCGCTCGAATACGGTGTCTATGACGTCGAAACCACGCGGGCCGTCGTCTTCGGCCCGATTGCCGCGCAGGCGCAGGGCGATCGCGACGCACGCGCCTGGACGGCCACGGCCGGCGCCGGTTACAACCTCATCCCGGGCGACGGTTGGCTGATCCAGCCGCAGATGCATCTGCGCTATCAACGCTTCGACGAGGATGGCTACAACGAACGCGGCGCGGTGGCGCTGGACCTGGGCTATGGGGACTTCGACGCCGGAACGTTCCGTGGCGAAGCGGGCGTCACCGTGCGCCGGTCGCTGCCGGCCGCCACCGCAAAGCCGGAGATCAGCGTCGTGTTCGCCTACGCGAACTACGTGTACGACGACGCGTTGGACGATCGCGACCGCACCGCACGCTTCACCATCGGCGATGCGTTCCGGATTTCCGTCGACGACGGCACGCGCGACGGCATCCGCTATGGATTCGGACTCGAGCACACCTGGAACAGCAATGCCGCCATCCAGGTGCTGTTCGAAGCGGAGGACTACGGCGAGATCGAGAACCGGAGCGCTTCGCTGCTGGTGCGCAAGCGGTTCTGAACGGGCGATGCGTCGCCACCGTGAAAGCGGATGGCGACGCGTTGGCACCCTTCGATATCGCTATCGCCTCACAGCGGCAGCGGCGGCTGCAACGGTTCGATCGCGCCCTCGCCGCTCATCACCTTCTTGTATTCCGCGCGCGAGACCGAGATGTAGCGATCGTTGCCGCCGATCTCCACCTGCGGCCCCTCGCGCACCGCGCGGCCCTGCGCGTCCACGCGCACCACCATCGTCGCCTTCTTGCCGGTGTGGCAGATGGTCTTGATCTCGGTGAGTTCGTCCGCCCACGCCAGCAGGTACTGGCTGCCCTCGAACAGCTCGCCGCGGAAATCCGTGCGCAGGCCGTAGCACAGCACCGGGATGCGCAGCGCGTCGACCACCTCGCTCAGCTGCCACACCTGCGCTTTCGTCAGGAACTGCGCCTCGTCCACCAGCACGCAATGCAGCGCGCCATGCTGGGCGATGTCGTGGCGGACCTTCGCCTCCAGATCGTCGTCGCGTTCGAACGCGATGCCCTCCGAGCGCAGGCCGATGCGCGAGGCGATCACGCCGGTGCCGGCGCGGTCGTCCAGCCGCGGAGTGAGGATCGCCACGCGCATGCCGCGCTCGCGGTAGTTGTGCGCCGACTGCAGGAGCGTCGTGGTCTTGCCGGCGTTCATCGCCGAATAATAGAAATAGAGCTTTGCCATGCGCGCATTTTACGACGTGTCGCGCGCGTGGCGCCTCCCGGCGCCAACAGGCCTGCGGACGCGCGGGCCGCGGCTGTGCGCGGCCTCAGTCGTCGCGTCGCGCGCGCAGCCGCACGGCTTCGGCCCAGCGCTGCGCGACGCGGGGCGAGGTGATGCACACCGCGTCGAAAGTGACCGTGGTGACGGCGCGTTCGAGCAGCTGGATATCGGCTTCGTGCTGGCGCGCGACGTGCGGGTCCTCGAAGAAGATCGCGCGCTGGCACTGACGCTCCAGCACCAGGTCGGCGATCTGCGCGTCGCCGCCCATCGGACCGCTTTCGTAACGCTGCACCCAGGCCTGGCCCTGCGGCCAGCCGCGGCTCCAGGCCAGTTCGTTGAGGCGCTGGCCGGTGGTGCCCGTGGCGACGCGGCGCTGGAAGCGCGAGAGCACGTCGAAGTGCTCGGCGGCGTAGGCCATCATCTGCGGCTTCATCGCGTCGTGGGCGATCATCGCCAGCGTCTGCGTTTCCAGCGCGTGCAGTGCGTCGGCGGCGGGATCCGGCGCAAGACCGGCGTGCACGCGCTCCATCTCGATCCAGTCGCGCGCGGAGGCGACGGTGGAGATGAAAGGTTTGCCGTGGATCACGCACTGGCGCTTGAGCGCCACCGCTTCGGGGAACACCGAAGACGGATCGACCGGGTCGATCAGGTAGATCGCGCCGTCTAGCGTGCGTTCCGCGCTGCCCAGGCCGACGACCTCGGCCACCAGTTTCATCAGCCCGCCTTCGCGTCCGTAGGGATAACGGCGCAGGCCGGTGTAGCCGGCGAGCATGCCGGCGGCGGCGATGGCGTCGAAGGTGCGGCCGATGGTGTGCAGTTCCAGGCCGAGTTCGCGTATCCCCGGCTCGCAGGTGCGCAACAGGCGGAACAGCGCGGCGTCTTCACTGAGGTGGTGCAGGCGGTTGGCGGCCAGGCCCAGGCGCATGGCGGATCCGTCGAGGGGCGAAGGCGCAGTCTATACGGCCGACGGGGCGCATTCAGGCACCGGCCCGGGCGTGTGGAGGCCCGGGCCTGGTCGCCGCGATGAAGGAAACGGCCTCAGTCGTCGGCGTCGCGGCGCGCCGGTGCGGCCGGGCCGACCTCGACGCTGCCGGCCTGCCAGATCGCGTCCTCGACGGCCCAGTACTTCTTCGGCTGCCAGCGCCAGCTGGCGAACATCGGCGTGAGGTCGAAGTAGTCCGTGCCGCCCATGTCGTTGCCGACGGGCGCGGTCGCGGTGAGGAAACCCACGTAGCCCAGATGGCTGCCGGTGATGTTCCGCTTGGCCTTGGCGATGCCGCGCGTCTGGCGCGGCTTGGCCACGTCGTCGCCGTACTGCGCGTAGAGCGCCGCGCCTTCGCGCAGCGCACGCGCGCGCTCGTCTTCGCTCAGTTCCAGCCACATCTTCTCGCGCAGCACGATGAAGCTGGGGTACATGCGCTCGGCGGCGAGGTCCGCCCACGCGTAGGCCAGCGCGCGATCGCGCTGCACGCCCACACCGTGCCAGTACAGCAGGCTGATGCGGTGCTGCGAGTACTTGTCGGCGTAGCTCGCCGACTTCACGAAGTGCCGCATCGCGGCCTCCCACTGGCCCTTCGCCGCGGCATCGCTGCCGTACAGGCGGAAGAGTTCGTTGGGATGCGTGGAAGCGAAGCGCGAACGCTCGTCGTAGGCGCGCGCATCCATGCGATCGGTGCTGGCGCTGGCGGCCTTCTCGGCTTCCGGCGTCGGTGCGGTCGGGCCGGCGGCCAACGCGGCGAGAAGCACGGCGGCAGTCAGGGTTTCCATCTCGTCTCCTTTCGATCAGGCCTTCGTGAATGTGCGACGTCAGCGTTCGGCAGGAACGCGACGGTCGTTGCGGCGCACGGTTTCCAGTTCGCCGACTTCGACGCTGCCGTCCAGCAGCCGGTCCTGCTCCTGCCAGTATGTCTCCAGGCGCCGCAGACCGCCTTCCTTGCCGTACAGCTCGTCGGGCGAGCCGGCGACCGAAACGGCGTAGGCCGCGGCATTGCTGCCGGTTTCGGTGAGGAACACGCCGTTGATCGGTCCGCCGCCGGTTTCGATCGGCTGGTTGCGGTAGCCCACGCGGCTGCCGGTCATGTTGCGTGCGAAACGGCGGATCTCGTCCTCGGCACGCGGCTTGGCGACGTCGTCGCCGTAACGCGCGTAGAACGCGGCGCCGGCATCGGGCACGCGCGCCTGCTCCTGCGGCGTCAGTTGCGACCACATCTTCTCGCGGATCGCCAGCAAGCGCGGATTGCCGCGCTCGGCGGCCAGGTCGCTCCAGATGTAGCCCTGCACGCGGTCCGGTTTCGTGCCCACGCCGTGCCAGTGCATCAGGCTGAGGTAGTGCTGCGAATACTTGTCGGCGTACTCGGAGGCCAGCTCGAACCGGCGGATCGCCTCGTCGTAGCGGCGCTGCTGGTAGGCCTTCAGGCCCTGCACGCGGAACTCCTCGTTCGGACGTCCGCGCAGCGAAGGCAGCATCGCATCCAGTTCCATGAAGCTGGCGCTGCTGAGCGACGGGGCTTCATCGGCGCGGGCGGGCGCGGCGAGGGTCGAGGCCGCCAGCATCGCTCCCGACAGGGCGAAGGCGGTGAAAGCGGGTCGCATCGTGCGGATCGTGCGCATGGCTGCCTCTCCATCGGGCCAGTCCGGGCCGTGGGCGTGCCGGCGATCACCTGAACGGCGGGTCGAACCTCCGGCCGCGTCTTCCGATCGTACGACCTTCCCGCGTGCTGCTGCGGCGGGCGCGCCCCAAAGGTCGATTACGGCACAATACGCCGCCGCCTCCGCGGCAGCAAACACGCCACATGCACGGTCTGAACCCCCCTCAACGCGCTGCCGTCCTGCATACCGACGGCCCCCTCCTCGTGCTCGCCGGTGCGGGCAGCGGCAAGACGCGCGTGATCGTGGAGAAGATCGCGCACCTCATCGCCTCCGGCCGCATGCCGGCCAAGCGCATCGCCGCCATCACCTTCACCAACAAGTCGGCGAAGGAAATGAAGGAGCGCGTGGCCAAGCGCATCAAGGGCGACGCGGCCGAAGGCCTGACCGTGTGCACCTTCCACGCGCTGGGGCTGAAGTTCCTGCAGATCGACCATGCGAAGGCGGGGCTGCGCCGCGGGTTCTCGGTGTTCGACAGCGACGACTCCAACGCGCAGATCAAGGACCTGATGCCAACGGGCAGCAAGCCCGACGCGATCGACGACATGCGCAATCTCATCTCGCGCGCGAAGAACGCGGGCCTGTCGCCGGAAGAGGCGCTGGCCGTGTCCAAGAGCCCGCGCGAGATGGAAGCGGCGCTGATGTACCAGCGCTACCAGGCGCGGCTTTCGACGTTCAATGCGGTGGATTTCGACGACCTGATCCGCCTGCCCGTGCAGATGCTGGAAGGCGACGAAACCCTGCGCCTGGCCTGGCGCGAACGCATCGGCTACCTGCTGGTGGACGAGTGCCAGGACACCAACGACGCGCAGTACCGCCTGCTGATGGCGCTGGCCGGCGAGAAGGGCCTGTTCACCTGCGTGGGCGACGACGACCAGTCGATCTACGCCTGGCGCGGCGCCAATCCGGAGAACCTGCTGCAGCTGGGCAAGGACTATCCGAACCTTCAGATCATCAAGCTGGAGCAGAACTACCGCTGCTCCAACCGCGTGCTGCGCAGCGCCAACGCGCTGATCGCGCACAACCCGCACGAGCATCCCAAGACGCTGTGGAGCGACCAGGCCGACGGCGAGCGCATCCGCGTGTGGGAGTGCAAGGACGCCGCGCACGAAGCGGAGAAGGTCGCCGCGGAAATCCACTTCCTCGCCGCCGCCAAGACCGCGCCGTGGAGCGATTTCTGCATCCTGTTCCGCGGCAACCACCAGAGCCGTGCGCTGGAGAAGGCGCTGCAGCTGCTGCGCGTGCCCTACCACCTCAGCGGCGGCACCGCGTTCCTGGAGCGCGGCGAAGTGAAGGACGCGCTGTCGTGGTTGCGCCTGATCGCCAATCCCGACGACGACGCGGCCTTCCTGCGCGCCGTGCAGTCGCCCAAGCGCGAAGTCGGCGCGACCACGCTGGCGAAACTCGCCGAACTGGCGCAGCACGCGCACATGCCGATGTCGCGCGCCGCCGAGCAGATCGGCGTGCTCAAGCAGCTGGCGCCGCGCGCGGCGAATGCGCTGGACGGCTTCGTCAACATCGTGCGCCACCTGCGTGGCGAAGCGTTCAAGATCAGCCCGGCCGATCTGGTGCGCTCGCTGGCGGAGAAGAGCGGCCTGCTCGCGTCGATCCGCGCGCAGTGCAAGGACGAGGCGAGTTTCCAGCGCCGCAAGGAAAACCTGGAGGAATTGTCCGACTGGTTCGACGGCGGCAAGGGTTCGGGCCCGGGCGAACTGGCCGCGCAGCTCGCGCTGCTCTCGCACGCCGACAAGGGCGAGGCCGGCAACCAGGTGCGGCTGATGTCGCTGCACGCGGCCAAGGGCCTGGAGTTCCGCTACGTCTTCATCGTCGGCATGGAAGACGGCACGCTGCCGCACGAAATGGCACTGGAGGAAGGCTCGCTCGAAGAAGAGCGGCGCCTGCTCTACGTCGGCATCACGCGCGCGAAGGAGCAGCTGTGGCTGTCGCATTCGCGCGAGGCGTCGAAGTGGGGCGACAAGCTGCGCCTCAAGCCGAGTCGCTTCTTCGACGAACTGCCCGCCGCGGAAATCCAGCGCGACGGCGCCGATCCTGTGGCTGATGCGGCGCGCAAGCAGGAACGCGCGGCGGCGGGGTTCGCGGCGATCAAGGCATTGTTGGGAGAGGGGTGAGGAAAGCGGGTGCGTTTCCGCCCACTCACGTCATTCCCGCGAAGGCGGGGGCTTTTGGGCCGCCGCATGGCGGCACTCTCCAGGGACATTCCACGCTCTACCGGCGCCTCGCAGACAAAGCAGCCCACCGCCGCGTATAAGCTGCCGTGAAAGCATGAAACGTCACTGGAGAGTGCCGCCATGCGGCGGCCCAAAAGCCCCCGCTTTCGCGGGAATGACGGTGAGGCAGCTTCCCGCCATGGGAGTGCCCATGACAACAAACGAACCCATGAATCTCCAGCGCCTCCACCACGTCGCCATCATCGCCTCCGACTACGCGCGGTCGAAGGATTTCTACACGCGCGTGCTCGGCCTGCGCATCGTCGCCGAGGCCTACCGCGAGGCGCGCGATTCGTGGAAGCTCGACCTCGCCCTGCCGGACGGCACGCAGATCGAGCTGTTCTCGTTCCCTTCGCCGCCGCCGCGCCCGTCGCGCCCCGAAGCGTGTGGGTTGCGACACCTGGCGTTCGTCGTGGACGACGTGGCGGTCCACGCCGATGCGCTGCGCGCGCACGGCATCGACGTCGAACCGCTGCGCGTGGACGAGTTCACCGGTCGTCGTTTCACCTTCTTCGCCGATCCCGACGGGCTGCCGATCGAACTCTACGAAGCCGGGACGCACGGGGCATGAGCGCGATCATCGAACCCGCGCGCGAGGCCGACCATCCACGCGTGCTGGCACTGAACCTCGAAGCGGTGGAAATGACCAGCCCGATGGACGCTGCGCGCCTGCGCCAGCTCGATGCGCGCTCGGCATACCACCGCGTCGTGCGCGAGGACGGCGAGGTGGTGGCATTCCTGCTCGCCTTCCGCGAAGGCGCGGACTACGACAGCCCGAACTACCTGTGGTTCGCGCAGCGCTATCCGCGCTTCCTCTACATCGATCGCGTGGTCGTGGCGGCGTCGCACCAGGGCCGCGGGCTGGGCGCGATGCTGTACCGCGACCTGTTCGATTTCGCACGCGCCGCGGGCGTCGACACGGTGTCGTGCGAGTTCAACACCGTGCCGCCGAACGAGCCATCGCGCCGGTTCCATGCGGGCTTCGGCTTCGGCGAAGTCGGTTCGCAATGGCTGGATGACGGGCACAAGCAGGTGTCGTTGCAGGTGGCATCGGCCTGATCGTCCCTGCGGGGCCGGGCGCGCAATCCCGCTACACTGATGACGGGCCCGGGGGAGGGCCCTCGGATGCCGCAACGGCGTCCGTCCATCAACACGTTTTTTGGGGAAGACATGTCCAAGTATGGATGCATGGCGCTGCTCGCCATCGCGTGCAGCATCACCGTGCCTGCGGCGCAAGCCGAGGGTAGTTTCTTTATCGCCGGCCAGGCCGGTCAGGCGACGTACGACAACAGCGGCCTGTCCGAAGACAAGGCCGACACCAGCGCGCTCAGCCTGGGCTATCGCTGGCAGGCGGGTTCGATCACGCAGATCGGCCTGGAAGCGGGTGGCGGCAAGGTCGGCGAAATCAGCGACAGCTATTCCTTCGACGACGGCTTCCTGTCGGAAGAAGGGCGGATCGGCTTCGATGTCCGTTACGCGCACGTCGGCGCCAACGCGCGCTTCAATTTCGGCACGAACAGCCGCTGGTTCGCCGTCGGCCGCGCCGGTTACATGGGCTACAAGCAGGACATCAAGGCCAGCTACAGCTGGGCGTTCAACGACCCGTTCCTCAGTGGCCTCAACGGCACCGAGACCGCATCGGAAAGCGAAGACGGCGGCGGCGCCTATTTCGGTGCCGGCATCGGCGTGGACGTCACGCCGAACTTCAACATCAACCTGATGTACAACGGTTACGCCTACTCCGCGCTGGACGAGGATGGCGAGCTGGAAGACGACTCCAGCACCGCGAGCACGACCACGCTCGGCCTGGAACTGCGCTTCTGATCCACGTTGGACGACGGGGCCGGCGATCCGGCCCCGTCTTCGCATCGCCGGCCCTGCCGGCATGCGGCGACACGACGCTGTCGTGGACCTCGGGCTACACTCGCGCCCCGATCCGGCCTCTGTCCCGCCATGATGCAGCCACGCGTCCTTTCGCTTTCCCTTCTCGCCTGCACGCTCGCCCTGACCGCGTGCGACCGCACGCACACGCCTGCGTCGCAGACCGGCGCCCCGGCCGCGCCATCGTCCACCGCCGCCGCCAAGCCGGCCGTCACTGCCGACGACAACCTCAACGCCGTGCTGTGGATGCAGGCCAGTGCCGAGTACCCGGCGGCGACGACCACCGTTTACCGCGCCGCCGCCGACAAGCTGGGCACCGCGCTGAAGGAAAAGCACTGGGACGCGCTGGTTCCCGACGAGCGCGGCAATCCCGCGACCGGCCTGCCGCCTGCGGTGGTGATGGACGTGGACGAGACCGTGCTCGACAACTCGCCCTACCAGGCGCGCCTGGTGCGCGACGGCAAGGAATACGACGAAGTGACCTGGGACGCCTGGGTCGCCGAGAAGAAGGCGAAGGCCGTGCCGGGCGTGGTGGAGTTCGCCAAGGCCGCCGCCGCGAAGGGCGTGACGATCCTCTACCTGTCCAACCGCGCCGTGCACCTGAAGGACGCGACCATCGCCAACCTCAAGGCCGTCGGCATGCCGGTGAAGGACGACAGCGTGTTCCTCGGCCTGGGCACGGTGGTGCCGGACTGCGAGCAGAACGGCAGCGAGAAGAACTGCCGACGCCGCCTCGCCGGCCAGCAGTACCGCGTGCTGATGCAGTTCGGCGACCAGCTGGGCGACTTCGTGCAGATCACCGCCAACACGCGCGAAGGCCGCGCGCAGCTGCTGGACGAGTACGGCGACTGGTTCGGCGAACGTTGGTTCATGCTGCCCAACCCGACCTACGGCAGCTGGGAGCCGGCGGTGTTCAACAACGACTGGGCCCAGCCGCGCGAGGCGCGTCGCGAGGCCAAGCGTGCGGCGCTGAATGTCGCCCCCTGATTTCGCTTTTACAAATCAATGACTTGCAGCATGATTCTTCACGAGTTGCATTAGGTTTGGAGGGCGGGTAGTCTGCCCTCCGTCCGGCGCGAGCCGGAGCCATGCCACAACTCGAAGTCCTCCGGCCCCGGCCGGATTTGAAGGAGGCCCCGGCCTCCTTTTTCTTCGCCCGTCTTTCGTCCGATGCGCCCACATCGCGACCGCCGACCGCCCTGACCGCTCCCGCTTCCGCGCCGACCGACGGTCGCGAAGTGTGACGCCCATTGCAGTTCCTTCACGTCTTGCGGCGTATCCCCTCCAGAAAACTTCAGTCCTGCCGATGGAGCGAATAGGCGAACTACGCGCATAGAAGCGCAAGGAAAGGCCATGAAGCGAGTCAGAGCCACGGTGGGCGCCGTGCTCTGGGCACTGGTGGTGGCGGCGAACGCGCATGCGTCCGACGGACGCATCACGTTTACGGGCAGCGTGGTGACTCCAACCTGCGCTCCCGCCGTGATCCAAACCCCTGCACAGAACGTGCCGCAGCACCTTCGTACGCGTTGCCCGGGAACCTCCGTTCCCACGGCCTACACACTGCGGCTGGAACCGGCCGCGGCCGCGTTGCCGGGATCGCAGGTGATCGCCTACCACGACGCCTACCTGCGACAGGCAGGCACGCATTCGATGCTGGCGACGCAGGAATACGACTGAGTGCAGCGACGACGGGCGGTCAGTCGTAACTGAGCGTGTAGGTCACGGTGGCCGCCACCTTGCCGGCCGTTACGGTGGCGGTGCTGTAACGGTAGTACTGCGCGTAGTACGGCACCGACCACGTACCGGCTGCCGGCGTGGTGCCGACCAGAACCGCCGAATCGAACGCCACGGCACCGAACGTCCCGTTGAGGATCTGCACGCCGACATTGGCGGCCCACGGACCGGTGCCGGAGGTCGTGGGCATCACCACGCCGGTGCCGGTTCCCTGGCGGGCGCTGTCCATCGTGATGCGCACGCGCGAGCCGACCTGGCAGCGCATGTTGATGTTGAAGCGTGTACGGCCGGCCACGGTTCCCACCGCACCGGTCAGCGAGGCGGACGAGACGGTCGGCAAGGGCACGGCCAGCAGCGCCGAATCCGAGTTCACCAGGCACGTCGGCACGGTGACCGTCGTGCCGCCGTTGAGGCGCAGGTTGCCGATCGTGCCGACACTCGAAGTCACGCCGTACTCGTACCAGTAAAAGCGCATCAGGCGGCTGATCTGCGAGACGGTGCCCGGCGTGATGGTGCCGGTCTTGATCAGTTGCGCGGTGAAGGTGTTGCTGATGCTGCCGGTGCCGTTGCTGGCGCGGTCGATCGGACCGATCTCGAAGCCGCGGGTGGAGTTCGGGCCGCAGCGCACGCAGGGCTCGGACTTCGCCTGGAACGGCGTGCCGGTGATCTTCAGGCCGATGCCGTTGAGGTTGGTGTCGAAGACGATGCCGTTCGCCTCGGTGTCGGTCGCATCCAGCCCGGCGAGGTCGCCGGCCTGGATATAGAGACCATGGCCCTTGGTGGTGTCGAGCACCGGAATGTTGGTGCAGCTGAAGACCATCGTGATGGACGCAGGCGTTCCCAGCAGCGCGCCGACGGGCGCGTTGGGCTCCACCGTCACGGCGCCCAGCGTGAAGTTCTGCGCCGCCGCGGTGCAGTCGGACGTGGCCGGGCCGGCCTTCGCGCTCCACGGCAAGGCGCTCAGTCCGGCGAGCATCGCCAGCATCGCCAGCAGCCGCATCACCGCGCGCACCTGCTGTGCGGTGCGCGGCGCGGAATCGGAGCGAGCGGGCAGTTTCATGTCGGTCGGCATCTTGGTGCGGTGCGCGCTCACTGCGCGGCCACGGCGGAAGGTGCTTCGGGCGTGCAGCGCACGTCGAGCGTCGGAAGGTCGTTCGCCGCGCCCTCGACCGGCGCCGGCATGCGGTAACTGACGCGGCATCGGCGCGTCACGCCGTCTTCCGCCCAGCTCAGCGTCATGGTGCCCTGCTCGTCCACGCCGCGCACCAGCAGGCGCCCGCCCTGGCCGACCACGCCCAGCGTGCGACCCGCGGCGTCGGCGACATCGGCCCCGAACGGCACCGCGCGACCGTCGTCCATGCGCGCGCGCACCAGCGCGCTGCGGCCGTATTCGGTTTCGAAGCGGACCATCGCCACCGAGCCGGCGTAAGGCGCGACACGCGCGTTGGTCGCCTTGAGCTGCACGTCCAGGGACAGGCCCTTGGGATCGAGCTCGAGGTTGTTGAAGTTGTAGGGCATCAGGAACGGCACCAGCGCATAACCAAAACGGTTGATGCGCACGCCCGGCGCGTTGAGCACGCGCGCGCCGGTGGCGTTGGGCGCATGGACGATGGCGAGCGTGTCGCCGCCCGGCTGCCCCAGGGTGACGCCGCCCGGATGCGCGACCACCGTGCCCTGCACGCCGAAGGATGCCTGCGAGTAACCATCGCCCTGGCCGTAGCCCGCGCTGAAGGCCGCGAACGGCGTGCGGTAGCCGGCGTTGAGGCTGCCGTAGGCGCCGGCATCGTCGGCATGTGCGGCGGTGGCGGCGTACGTGATCTGGCCGTCGCGCCCGGCCTGCCCGGCCACGGTGACCTGCGCCTGGGTGCGGCCGTCGTCGTCGCGGGTCGCGCTGGCGGCCACGCTCGGCGCGCTGGGGCTGCTTCCCAGCGGCACGCTGATGCTCAGGTTGAACTGGTTGCCGTAGCGGCCGTCGAGGTCGCGCACGCGGTTGGCGGACACGCTGTAGTTCAGCGAACGGAAGTTGTTGCTGTAACCCAGCTGGAACTGCACGTCGCTGCCGCTGCGATTCCAGAAGTCGCGCGCCGACGCCGTGGCGTACATCACGCCGCCGTTCTGTCCCAGGCGCTGGTTGAGGTTCACGTCGAAGCGGTTGCGCTGGCGATCCAGGCCGTACTGGTTGGCCAGCACGTCGACGGCACGGCCGCCCTGCAGTGCATCGCGCTGTTCCGGCGTGAGCGCGACGGGAAGGTTGGTCGCCGGATCCAGCGATGCAAGGTCGGTCACGAACGAGCGGCCGTCGGCGTAGTCGCGCGCGATCAGCGCATCGCGCAGGCTGTAGTAGCCGCTGGTGGAATAGCGGTACGAGGCCAGGCTGAAGGTCGTGCCGGTGTTCGGCAGCATCTTGCTGTACGTCGCGCGCAGGCTCTGGCCGGTCTTGCCTTCGGTGCCGGCCACGTCGGTGCGCGCGGCGGTGACGTCGAAGGCGATCGCGCCCAAGCGCGTGTTGAGCGACACGCCGCCCAGCGCGGCGAAGTAGCCGTCGCTGCCGAGCAGGCCGCCGTAACCGGTGACCGTGTTGCTGAGGCCGCGCTGCAGGGTGGCCTGGACCAGTGCCGGATCGTCGCCCAGGCCCTGGTCGTGCACGCGACCGGCGGAGATCGCGTAGCGGTAGCGCCCCGGGCGAAGCTGCTGCGGCACCGTCGCGAACGGCACGGTGAACTCGCGCACGTGGCCGTCGGCCTCGGTCACGGTGACCCGCAGGTCGCCGCCGTAACCGGTGGCGTAGAGATCGTCGATCGCGAACGGACCCGGCGTCACCGTGGTTTCGTAGATCAGCGCGCCGTTCTGGCGGATCGACACGCGCGCGCTGGTCTCGGCGACGCCGCGCACGGTCGGCGCATAGCCGCGCAGCGAGTCGGGCAGCATGCGGTCGTCGGTCGCCAACTGGACGCCACGCACGCCGACGCTGTCGAACAGCTCGCCGCTGGTGTAGCTGTCGCCGAGGGTGACCTGCGCGCCCCAGGTCGGGATGTCGCGCCGGGCGTAGGTGGCGATCGACTGCCAGGCGTGATCGGACGCCACGTCACTGCCCGACTGCCAGGTCAGGTTGCCGTCGTGGCGGAAGCGCCAGGCACCGAGGTTGAAGCCCAGGTTCACGCCCAGGTAGCCGGCGGTCATGCTCTGGCCGCCACTCTCGGTGCGATACGCGTTGAGGTTGTAGTTGAGCAGCCCCGCGGTCACGCCCTTGTCCCACAGCTCGGGGCTGACGTAGCCGCGCGCGCGGTAGCCCTTCCACGCCTGCGGCACCGTCACGTCCAGGCGCAGCTCGGTCTGGTCGTAGACGGCGGTGGCGCCGGGGATGAGGTCGGACATGGCGACGCAGCCGTCGGCCTGCGCCAGTCGCGCGCGGGCTTCCTCGGTGAGCTTGGCCCGGGGCAGGCCGAGCCGGTCGAACAGCTCCGGCGTAAAGCACGGCACGGCGTTGGTGTCGGGCGTCGGCGAGGCGAAGCGCACCTCGCTCGCCCCGGACCACTCGCCGTCCAGGTACAGGTCGAGGCGGTACGTGCCCGGCGTGATGACGGTGCCGCGCTCGAAGCGCGTGAGGTCCACGGGGGCCTGCGCGCCACCGGCGAGCAGGCTCATGTCGAACTGCGCATCGCCCGGCGCGGCGGGCGCGGCCAGTGCCGGCCCCCACGCGAAAAGGGCGAACGCAATGGCCGCACCGAGCGCGGCGCGGCCCGGTACGTGCATAGCAGCCGGCGAATGGCGGCCGCTTTCGCGCATCAGGGCGTCACGCTCGCGGTGAAGGCGGACGCGGCGCCGTAGTCGTTGATCGTGGTGTAGCGCACGGCCGCGCCGGCCGGGGCGGTCTTGGCGAGCGTCGGCACGCGCAGGCGCAGTTCGCCGAACGGCGCGACCATGCCGGCCTCGGCGTCGAACGACTTGCCGCCGTCGGTGACGGCCAGCTCGCTCACGGTGATGTGGTACGGCGTCGGATTGCGAACGATCAGCTCGCCGGCAGCGGCGCGGAACGTGAGCTGCTCGGGCGCCTTGTTCGGATCGCCGGTCAGGCCCTGCGGGCGGAAGAACAGCTTCAGGCGCGAACGCAGCGCCAGCTGCAGGTAGTTGGCCTTGGCCAGTTCGCCATCGGCCGGCTTGGGCGGGATTTCCAGCACGTTGAGCCAGAACAGCGACTCGCGGTCGCTCGGCAGCGGCTCACGGGTGTAGAGGATGCGCAGGCTCTGATCGCGCCCGGCTTCCATGCGGAACATGGGCGGCGTGATCAGGAAAGGAGTGTCGACGGTGTCCGGCGTGGCCTTCGGGTCGCCGCGATCGATCCACGCCTGCACCAGGGCAGGGTGTTCGTTGGCGTTGGTCAGGCGCACGGTGACCTCACCGTCCTTGGCCGGCAGGACCACGCGGGTTCCACCGATCAGCACGTTGGCATGGGCGACAGGAAGCACGGCACAAAACGCGAGCAGTGCCGCACCGACGGTGCGGTTCCAAAGGTTCATCCGGGGTACCTGAGGGGGAATGGGTGCTGCGGAGAAGAGCGCGGGCGCCGCCGCTTGGCTGCGCCCGCGTGATGCACTTACTGGTACTGCATCGTGTACTGCACGGAGGTGCTCACCTGACCCGGGGTGGCCTGGGCGGTGGCGTAGTACTGCGCGTAGTAGTTCAGCGTGGCCTTGCCGGCGGCGATGTCGAAGGTCTTCGACGCCTGCGCGCCCGCGCCCTGGTTGAGCTTGATCTCGGTGGTCAGGTCATCGTTGACCAGACGCACCAGCACGTTGCCCGCACCGCCCGAGGTGATCGTGTTCTTCAGGTAGCCGGTGGTGGTGTCGATGTTGGCGCCCTGCTCGAAGTACGTGGTCGCCTTGGTCAGCGAACCGCAACCGGTCAGGGAGATGGTGAACAGCTTGTTGCCGGCGGTGGCGCCCAGCGCCGGAAGCGCGGTGGTGGACACCTGCGGCAGCACGACGGCGATGTTGCCGCCAGCCGGGGTGTTGATCAGACAGGTCGAGGCCTTGACCTCACCGGTGATGCTGATGGTGCCGTCGACGGCCATGGCGGACATCGGGGCCAGGCCAAGGGCGGCCGCAACGAGGAGGAGCTTCTTCATAAATAAACCCTGGAGTGTGGTCCGCCGTGGCGGGACGCTATGCCCCGGCGAAATTGCCGGTTCAGGGCTTAGAAAGCAGAATCTGTGCCAACCGTCTCAAAACCGTTTTGGAGCCGTTATGGATGCGTGAAGGGACCGATTCCGGTAAAACTGAACGAGATTCCGATCACACTTTCCGCCTCTGATTGCGGATTCCGCCCGTCCACGTCACTTTTTGACCTAAAGAAATGTGACGGGATGCCGATAAACCGGCGGGTTCGCAATTCCGGGACCGCCTTGGCTTGCCCGGTCCCGCCCCCATCGCCAAGATGCCGACAGCGACTTGGGGAGAGCCGCACCCGATGACATCGATCGCCCGCGCCATCGCCGCGCTGACGCTGCTTGCCGCCCTGACGGCGGGCGGTGGCTGCCAGCGCGCGCCCGCGCCGGCCTTCGAACCCACGCCGACGCAGCCCGCCCAGGCGGTCGAACAGCTGATCCGCGATCTTCGCCACGACGACCTGGTGAGCTATTCGCGCCACGCCGTCCCGCCCGCGCTGCACGCCCGGCTCGACCAGGCCTGGAACGAGGGCCGCACGCGCTGGCCGCTCACCGATCTTCCCCTGGATGACCGCCTGCCGGCCTTCATCGACGCCCTCGCCGCCCCCGGCGCCGAGAAGCAGCTGCTGACGGTCTACCAGCGTCAATTTTCCGGCGCGAGCGCCGAGCTCCGCTCCGCTGCGGCCACGCTGGGGTTGTTCGCCACCCAGTACCTGCGGCGGGAAGGGGACTACAGCGCGCAGGAGCGCGCCCACTACGTCCAGATCGTCGGGGCCATCAGCGGCTGGGCGCAGAAAGCCCCGCTGGGTGACCTGCAACGTGCGCGCCAGACGCTCCCGCAACTGGTCGCCGGCGCCCGCCAGACCGGGCTGGCCGGCGGGCCGGCGCGTTTCCGCGAGCTGGGCATGCAGCGCAGCCTGGAGCGGATGGGGCCGTTCTTCGGCCGCGTGAAGCGGGTGCTGCTGGCCTATGGACTGGACCTCAACGCCGACCTGGCCACCGCCCGCACCGGCCTGATCGAACAGAACGGCGACCATGCCCGCATCCGCCTGCAGTACACGCTGGCCGGCCAGCTGATCGAGGCCGAACTGGCGGTGGAGCGCCACGACGGCCGCTGGTACCTGACCGATGCACTGCGCCACGCCGAAGCCGAAGCGGCGCGCACGGCCCCCGAGTCCGACTCGCCCGCCAGCGCACCGGACGCCCCCGTGGCGCGCTGAACGCGGCCGAAGCCGCGAAGGCATAATGCCCGCGATGCCGAAACAGACACCCCTGCCTTTCCCGGACGCCGACAAGGACGCGACGGCCGCCGATTCCACGCCCGCCCGAGCGTTCGACGGGACGGCCGCGCACGAGCCGATGCCCGAGACGCCCGACGCCGATCCGGCCCAGGCGCAGCTGCCGATCGCCCCTGCGCCGCAGGCGCGCGAGCCGATGCGGGGGCCGCGACGCAGCGGCCCGCGGCGCCCGTGGTGGGCCAAGCTGCTCGGCCGGATCATGGCGCCGTGGGTGCAGATCACCATCGAGCCGCGCAACCCGACGGCCGAGATCCCGGAGGAATGGAGCGGCCGCCCGGTCTGCTACGTGCTGGAGGACTACGGCCTCAGCAACGCGCTGATCCTGGAGCGTGCCTGCCGCGAAGCCGGCCTGCCCTCGCCGCTGCAACCGCTGCCGGGCGACCCGCTCAAGCGCAAGCGCGCCTACCTGGCCCTGTCTCGCCGCAACGTCAACACGCTGGCCCAGCTGCAGCAGTCGCTGGGCACGTCGCCGGCCTCGCCGAAGACGCATTCCGGCTCGCTCGCGCACCTGCTCGACGCCCACCGCGCCGACCCGTCGCTGGACGTGCAGCTGGTGCCGGTGTCGATCTTCGTCGGCCGCGCGCCGGACAAGAACAGCGGCTGGTTCTCGGTGCTGTTCTCCGAAAACTGGACCCTGGTGGGCCGCTTCCGCCGGCTGCTCGCCATCGCGCTCAACGGCCGCGACACGCTGGTGCGTTTCGCCCCGCCGGTGAGCCTGCGCTCGATCGTCGACGAAGGCCTGCCGGCCGAACGCACGGTGCGCAAGCTCTCGCGCGTGTTGCGCACGCACTTCCGCCGCATCCGCGCGGCGGTGATCGGGCCTGACCTGTCGACGCGCCGCCTCCTGGTGGACCAGGTGCTGGCCGCGCCGAGCGTGAAGGAAGCCATCGCCGACCAGGCCGCTCGCGACAAGAGTTCGCTGGCCGACGCCTGGAAGAAGGCGCACGGTTTCGCCTACGAAATCGCCGCCGACTATTCGCACCCGGTCGTGCGCTCGGCCAGCTTCCTGCTGACGCCGGTGTGGAACCGCATCTACCGCGGCGTGCTGGTGCATCACCTGGACAAGCTCAAGGACGACGCGCCGGGCCACGAAGTGGTCTATGTGCCCTGCCACCGCAGCCACATGGATTACCTGCTGCTGAGCTACCTGCTCTACACCAAGGGCATCGTGCCGCCGCACATCGTGGCCGGCATCAACCTGAACCTGCCGGTGGTCGGCACGCTGCTGCGCAAGGGCGGCGCGTTCTTCATCCGCCGCAGCATCCGCGGCAGCGCGCTGTATTCGGCGGTGCTGAGCGAGTACGTCGCGCAGCTCGTCGCCGGTGGCCATTCCATCGAGTACTTCGTCGAAGGCGGGCGCTCGCGCACGGGCCGCCTGCTGCCGCCCAAGGGCGGCATGGTGGCGATGACGCTGCGCGCCTTCCTGCGCCAGCCCACGCGCCCGGTGCTGTTCCAGCCGGTCTACATCGGCTACGAGAAGCTGATGGAAGGCACCAGCTACCTCGACGAGCTGACCGGCAAGCCCAAGGAGAAGGAATCCATCTGGCAGCTGCTGATGGGCATCCCCAAGGTGCTGCGCAGCAACTACGGCCAGGTGGTGGTGAACTTCGGCGAACCGATCCGCCTCAACGACGTGCTCCACGAGCACGCGCCGGACTGGGACGGCACGCCCGTCGGCGAGGAAGAGAAGCCGGTCTGGCTGTCGGACACCGTCGACGCGCTCGCGCAGCGCATCCAGGTCAACGTCAACCGCGCCGCCGACGTCAATCCGATCAACCTGCTCGCCATCGCGCTGCTTTCCACGCCGAAGCACGCCATGGGCGAGGCCGACCTGCGCGCGCAGATCGCGCTCAGCAAGACGCTGCTGGCCGAGCTGCCGTATTCCGACCGCGTCACCGTGACCCCGCACGCGCCGGAAGAAATCATCGCCCACGGCGAGGAGATCAACGTGCTCAGCCGCATCGCCCATCCGCTGGGCGACGTGCTCGGCGTGAGCGGCGACAACGCGGTGCTGCTGAGCTACTTCCGCAACAACGTGCTGCATCTGTTCACGGCGGCCTCGTGGATCGCCTGCTGCTTCCAGAACAACCGCCGCATGAGCCTCAACGGCGTGCAGCGCCTGGGCCGCAGCGTGTACCCGTTCCTGCAGGCCGAGCTGTTCCTGCCCTGGACGGAAGAAGCCTTCGCCGACCGCCTCAACCGCACGGTCGAGGTGTTCATTCGTGAAGGCCTGCTGGAACGCATCAGCGACGACGAAGGCGGCATCCTGGCCCGCAACGCCGGCCAGACCGACGAGGTCTTCCGCCTGCGCGCGATCGGCCATTCGCTGCAGCAGGCATTCGAGCGCTACTACATCGCCATTTCGGTGCTGGTGAAGAACGGCCCCGGCACGCTCACCGCGTCGGAACTGGAAGGCCTGTGCCAGCTCGCCGCGCAGCGCCTGTCGCTGCTCTACGCGCCGGCCGCGCCGGAGTTCTTCGACAAGACGCTGTTCCGCGGCTTCATCCAGAAGCTGCGCGAGATGAAACTGGTGTGGCCGGACGAGAACAGCAAGCTCGCCTTCGACAGCCGACTGGACACCTGGGCGAAGGACGCCAAGTTCATCCTCGGCCGCGAGCTGCGCCACACCATCGAGAAGATCAGTCCCGAGAGCGCCAAGCCCGCGACGCCTGCCGAGCCGCCGGCCGCCGACTGATCGGCGCACCGCCCTATACTCGGTTGGCCGGAGGGGAATGCCGGCCAACCAGGGGAACCATCGATGATGCAATGCAAGCGCCGCCCGATGGCGGCGGTGATTCTGTGCGCGCTTTCCATGCCGGTGTTCGCGGCCGATCCGGTCGGCCACGATCCGGCGCAGTCGGCCGTGCTGGCGGCTACGCCCGTGCACGTGGTGCTGCTCAACACAACGCTGAAGAGCCAGGTCCCGTACCAGTACTACAGCGTGTCCGGCGATCCGACGCTGTACAACCCGATGTTCTACAACGTGCCGCCCGGCATGAGCGCCGGACAGGCCGCAGCCGCAGGCGTGGCCGGTGGGCTGATCGCCGGCGTCCTGATCAACGCCTCGATGCAGGCCGCGGCGAAGAACCAGATCGAACCGGCGGACGCGATCCTTCGCGGCGGCGGGTGCAACCTCGACCAGGGCGCGGCGTTGAGCACGACGGTGGCCGATGCGGTGCGCGACACCGCTTGGGGCAAGGCCACCACGATCACGGCGCACACGCTGGCGCCGAAGCAGTCGATGGACAAGATCGTGGACAAGGAACAGCCGCGCTACGTGCTCAGTACGAGCTACAGCATGAGCTCGGATTTCTCGGCGATCGTGACCAGCGTCAGCGCGTCGGCCTACGCCGAGCAGTTGCCCGGATCACCGAAGAACTGGCGCAAGAACCCGGCCTGGACCGACGACCTCGTCGTCGTGTCGGACCGAGTGGAGATCGCCCCCAAGACGCAGGCGGACATCGACGCCGCCATCGCCGAGGAGAACGCGCGCTACGAAGCGCTGAACGTGAACGAGTTGATCGTGAAGGCCAACGGCGGCGACCGCGTCGCCCGCGGCAAGGTCGCGCCGCTGGTGCAGGAGCACAAGCGCAAGCTGCGTGCGGCGGCGGCACCGGCCTGGACGCCGATCGACGAGGCCGTGCAGCGCAGCAGGATCTGGACGGCCGAAGGCTGCGCGCGACTGCACACCGCCATCGCCTCCAACGCCACCGAAATGCGCGGGCTGCTGGGCAACCTGTTCCGCGGCGAACTGCCGGCGCGCGTGACGGAGATGCCGAAGAACCCTCAGGTCGCGCCCGCCACGGGCGAGCGTCGCGTGCAGGCCGAGCCGATCGGCGTGTACCGCCTCACGCGTGCCGGCGACAACGTGAACCTCGCGTTCCGTTACTCCTGGCTGCCGGAGTCGGAGGAGAAAGAGGACGGCGGCGCGGGCGAAGCCGGCGCGAGTCGCTGACGTTCGACGACGGGTCGGCCCTCAGGCCGGCTCGTCGGGAATCAGCGCGCTTTCCAGCCGCGCGATGCAGTCCTTGAGCCAGAGCCTGCGCTTCTTCAGGCGCTTGATCGTGAGCTCATCCGCTTCCGGCGCCTGGACGAGCCGGTCGATGGCCGAATCCAGGTCGCGGTGTTCGAGCCGCAATTCGGCCAGCTGGCGTGCGAGCAAGGCGGGATCGTCACTTTCGATCATGGTCGAAGCTTAACGCGGCGCCGGCACCAGCGTCACCGCGCCCCGGCCGGTAGAATGGCCGGTCCATGAGCACCGTCCTGCCATTGCTGGAACCCCAGCCGCACCTGCGCGCCCCGCAGCGCCGCGTGCATGAGAACCACAAGCTCGCCAAGCGCCTGCGCCACCAGGTCGGCCGCGCCATCGCCGACTTCGGCATGATCGAGGACGGCGACAAAGTCATGGTGTGCCTGTCCGGCGGCAAGGACAGCTACACCATGCTGGACATCCTCCTGCAGCTCCAGCAGAAGGCGCCGGTGAAGTTCGAACTGGTCGCGGTGAACCTGGACCAGAAGCAGCCCGATTTCCCCGAGCACGTGCTGCCGCAGTACCTGGAATCGATCGGCGTGGCGTACCACGTCATCGAACAGGACACATACTCCGTCGTCACGCGCGTGGTGCCGGAAGGCAAGACGATGTGTTCGCTGTGCTCGCGCATGCGACGCGGCGCGCTCTACACCTACGCGCAGGAGAACGGCTTCACCAAGATCGCGCTCGGCCACCACCGCGACGACATGGTGGCGACGTTCTTCCTCAACCTGTTCTTCCACGCCAAGCTCTCGGGCATGCCGCCCAAACTGCTCAGCGACGACGGCAAGCACGTCGTCATCCGCCCGCTGGCCTATGTGCGCGAGGACGACATCAGCGCCTACGCCGACGCCAAGGGCTTCCCGATCATCCCCTGCAACCTGTGCGGCTCGCAGGAAAACCTGCAGCGCAAGCAGGTGAAGAAGATGATGGACGCCTGGGAACGCGAGACCCCCGGACGCATCGAGACCATCGCGCGTGCGCTGGGCGACATCCGCCCCTCGCAGTTGAGCGATCCGAAGCTGTTCGACTTCCTCGCGCTCGGCCGCCACGGCGACGCGCCGCTGCCCGATGCGCATGCGTGGCTGGCGGGTGATCCGCGGGAATCGGCAATGGAGAATGGGGAATCGTAGAAGCCAAGCCTCCGCCCCTGCCTCACGCCGTTTCGATTCCCGATTCCCGATTCTCCATTCCCTATTCCCGGCCTCCTGAATGTTCTTCCGCAACCTGACGCTGTTCCGCTTCCCCACCACCACCAAGTTCGACGATCTGGAAAGCGGCCTGGGCGAATGCCAGCTCAAGCCGGTCGGCCCGCTGGAACTGTCCAGCCGCGGCTTCATCTCGCCCTTCGGACGGGGTTCCGAGGAGATGCTGCACAACCGCAGCGACGCGACCTGGCTCGCCGTGGGCGGCGAAGACAAGATCCTGCCGGGCTCGGTCGTCAACGACATGCTCAACAAGAAGCTGTCGGAAATCGAGGCGAAGGAAGGCCGCAAGCCCGGCGGCAAGACGCGCAAGCGCATCAAGGACGAACTCATCACCGACCTGCTGCCGCGCGCGTTCGTGAAGCCCAGCCGCACCGATGCGCTTATCGACATGGGCCTGGGCGTGGTCGCGGTGGATACCTCCAGCCGCAAGTCCGGCGAAAACGTCGTCAGCGAGATCCGCCGCGCGCTGGGCAGCTTCCCCGCGCTGCCGCTCAATGCCGAAGTCGCGCCGCGTTCGGTGCTGACCGGATGGGTCGCCGGCGAACCGCTGCCGGAAGGCCTGTCGCTGGGTGACGAGTGCGAACTGCGCGATCCCATCGACCAGGGCGCCGTGGTGAAGGTGCAGCGCATGGAGCTGCAGAGCGACGAGATCGCCAAGCACCTGGAATCGGGCAAGCAGGTCACGCGCCTGGCGCTGAATCTGGACGATCACGTTTCCTTCGTGCTCGGCGAGGATCTGATCGTGCGCAAGTTCAAGCTGCTCGACGGCGCGGTGGACGAGCTGGAATCGACCGAGCGCGACGACCTGCGTGCCGAGCTCGACGCGCGCTTCATCCTGATGGCCGGCGAGTTCCGCCGCCTGTTCACGGTGCTGGAAGGCGCGCTGAAGCTGTCGAAGGCGGACGCCTGATGCATCCGGCGCCGGGACGCCCGGCGCCACGCTTCGCAGACGGGTTCGGCGCGAGACGGCGCAGCGGCATCCACTCTGTCGATCTTTTGATGCGAGCTGCGTCGGCGATGCAGCACATCGTCATGCAGCGCCGCTAAGATCGTCCCATGCCGTCTCCGCTGCGCCCCCTCGCCCGCCTGTTCGCCCCCGCGCCGCGCACGCTCGAGCGCGAGACGCTGGAAGTGGAGTTGCCGGATGGACGCAGCGTCCCTTTGCAACGCGTGCGCGATCCGCGCGCACGGCGCATGAAGCTCTCGGTCGATGAGCGCGGCGCGCGCCTGACGGTGCCGATGCGCGCCAGCCTCGCCACCGCCGACCGTTTCGTCGCGCAGCACGTCGACTGGCTCGCCGCGCAGCTGGAGCGCTTCACCCTCGACGATGTTCCGTCGCTGGAACCGGGCATCACGACGCAGCTTCCCTTGCGCGGCGCGCTGCACGACGTGCACTGGCAGGCGGGGCGCTTCACGCGACTGGATCGCGCCGGCGACGGCGACGACGCACTCGTCTTCACGCACCCCGCGCGCGCCGGCGACACCGCGCTGCGCCGTGCCGTTCGCGACTTCTACGAAGCGCAGGCCCGCGCCGACGTCGGCCGTTGGATGCCGCGCTACCTGCCGTCGCTGCCGCGCGCGCCGCGACGCGTGACGTTCAAGATCATGTCGTCGCAGTGGGGCTCGCTCGCGCCCGACGGCTCGATGGCGCTGGACCTGTCGCTGGTGCTGGCCCGGCCGAGCGCGTTCGAATACGTGCTCGTACACGAGCTTTGCCATCTGATCCGCGCCGACCATTCGCGTTCGTTCTGGCGCGAGGTCGAAGCGCGTTGCCCGCTGTGGCGCGAGGAACGCGATTACTTCCATTCCGAAGGCCGGCGATTGAAGGCGACGCTGCGGGCGTTGTGCGGGAAAGCGGCGTAGGTTTCATCAGGCGGGACCTCGCACCACGCGGAGGTTCCCGTCATCCCGGCGAAGGCCGGGACCCAGGCCGCCACGTTGTCCAACGTTCCAACGCGTCCTGCCATTCCAGCGGGAGCGCCATCACTCCGCCGCCCCTCACCCCAACCCCTCTCCCCTCGGGAGAGGGGCTTCAGATCGCAGTGACGAAGAAATCCCCGATCACCTCCGCCACCCGCTCCGGCTGCTCCATGTGCAGGTGGTGGCCGCCCTCGATGACGACGAGTTCGCCGCGCGGCAGCAGGCCGGCGCGTTCGCGGCGCAGCGGTTCGGGCAGGTAGGGCTGGGCGGGGTCGGCGAAGATCACGCGCGTGGGGCATTCGATGCCGGCGACGAGATCGCGGATCTGCGGCTCGGTCATGCGTTGCATCGTCGGCAATGTCAGGCGGGGGTCGCTCGACCACCTGAAGCCGCCTTCCACCGGAACCACGCCGCGCTCGACCAGCAGGCGCGCCGCGTCCAGTTGCAGGCGACTGCCAACCTGCGCACCGGCCGCCATGCGCGCGCGCGCCGCGATGGCGAGGTCGGGAAACACGCGCAGCGACTTGCCGCGCAGCGCGCGCGTCTCGGCGATGGCATCGCGCAGGCGCACGACGGTGCGCTCGGGCACTTCGGCCAGCGCGCCGAGTGCTTCGATCGCCACCAGCCGTTCCACGCGTTGCGGGCATGCCGCGGCGACGAGGCTGGAGATGCCCGCACCCATCGAATGGCCCAGCAGGTTGAATCGCTCCCAGCCCAGCGCATCGGCGATGTCGAGCACCGAATTCACCGCGCCGGCGAAGGAATAGTCCGCGCCCGGCGCCAGATGCGCGCTGGCACCGTGGCCCGGAAGGTCGGGCGCGACGAGTTCGATGCCGTGCAGGTGCTGCGCCAAGGGCACGAAGCTGGCGGCGTTGTCGAGCCAGCCGTGCAGCGCGATCACGCGCGGCAGGTCGTCGCGCGCATCGCCGTCGCGACGAAGGACGCCGCGCAGGCCACGGATGCAGCCCAACGGCGTGTCGACGCCGAACTCCTGCAATTCGCGCGCGCGCATCAGGTCCACCGTTCCAGTTCCGCGCGGGCGATGTCGGCCAGGGCCTGTGCGTGCGGGCGCGTGTCGTTGAGGCAGGGGATGTAGCGCAGCGTGCCGCCGTGCGCGGCGAAGTCTTCGGCCAGCATCATCGCCACTTCTTCCAGTGTTTCGATGCAATCCACGGCGAAGCCCGGCGCGACCACGTCCACCTGGCGCACGCCGCGCGCGGCCAGCGCGTGCAACGTGGCTTGGGTGCTCGGCTCCAGCCATCGGTCGCGGCCGAAGCGCGACTGGTAGCTCAGCGTCCACGCATCGTCGGCGAGGCCCAGGCGCTGCGCGATCGCGCGCGCACCCGCTTCGCACTGGCGTGCGTACGGATCGCCGGCATCGACCAGCCGCTGCGGCAGTCCGTGGAAAGAGAAAAGGAGATGGTCGCCGGCGCCGTGCTGCTGGCGATGGGCGGCGATGGAATCGGCCATGGCGGCGAGCCAGCCCGCATCGACGTGATAATCCTGGATCATGCGCGTGGGCAGCTGCGTCTCGCGCGCGAGCACGTCGCCCACCGAGGCCGTCGTCGTCGTCGAGTACTGCGGATACAGCGGCAGCACCAGCGCGCGTCGCACGCCGGCCTCGCGCAGCTGGCGCAGGCGCGCGGCCAGCGAGGGCGAGCCGTAGCGCATGGCGTCGATCACGCGAACCTGCGGCCATTCGTTCTGCACGGCCCAGGCCAGGCGCCGCGTGTACACCGCCAGCGGGGAGCCGCCGTCTTCGCCGCGCATCCAGATGCTGGCGTATTTCTCCGACACGACCTTCGAGCGCAGCGGCAGCACCGCCAGGTGCAGCAGCGGCAGCCACAGCCAGCGCGGCAGGCCGACCACGCGGCGATCGCTCAGGAACTCGCCCAGATACCGGCGCACGGCCCCGGGCGTCGGCGCGTCGGGCGTGCCGAGGTTGACCAGAATGAGCGCGGTGTCCGGCGCCTGGCCGGTCGGAACGGGGATGGCGCCGTCGGGTGCGGCGTCGCTGCTGGCGTGGGCGGGCATGCGCATAGGATGACAGCAGCGCTCGCCTGCGCGCATCACATCCTGCGCGGGATCGTGCGGCGAACGGCCTTCGTCACACCGCCACCGCGGCGCGAATCGACACGATCGGCACGCCGGGCTGATCAGCATAGGCGAGCAGAACGCACTTCCGGCGCTTGACGTGCGCGTCGGTTCGGTGAGGATTCATTGCTGTATCACTAGCCTGAACCGACTGCCTTGCCGGCGGTCGAACACTCGAACATCCCTCGCTGCTTCACTCGTCGAGTCTTCACTGGAGTCCGCCATGTCCCGCCTGCCGCGCCTGCTTGTCCTGTCGCTTGCCCTCAGTGTCGCCACCGCCGCGGTCGCCGGCCCACAGGAAGACGAGCGCGCGCGTCAGGCCGTGCGGGTGCTGACCGACATCCAGCAGATTCCGGAGTCCGGCATTCCCGACAAGCTGCTCGACGAAGCGCGCGGGATCGTGGTTGTGCCCGATGCGCTGAAGATCGGCCTGGTGCTTGGCGGTCGTCGCGGCCACGGCCTGCTCTCGGTGAAGAACCCCGACGGCACCTGGTCGAACCCGAGCTTCGTGAAACTCACCGGCGGCAGCATCGGCTTCCAGGCCGGCGTGCAGTCGGCCGACATCGTGCTGGTGTTCCGCAGCGACCGCGGGCTGGATTCCATCGTCAACGGCAAGGTGACCCTCGGCGCGGACGCCGGCGTGGCCGCAGGTCCCGTGGGCCGCAATGCCAGCACCGCGACCGACGGCCAGCTCAAGGCCGAGATCTGGTCGTGGTCGCGCGCGCGCGGCCTGTTCGCCGGCATCGCGCTGGATGGCGCCGTGCTGTCGATCGACGATACCGCCAATGAGTCGGTCTACGGCCAGGACACCACGCCGCGCATGATCTTCGAAGGCCGCGCCAATGGGCAGCCGTCCACGGCCGTCGTCGATTTCCGCGACCGCCTGGAAGAGGCCAGCAACATCGCCCGCACCGCGCGCACCAACGCGGACGCCGATGAACGCGCCCGCACCTCCGCGCCGCGCCCGGCCCCCAAGACCACCGAAAACCGCGCACCTTCCGGTGCCGCCTCCACGACCCCGATGGCCCCGGCGCAGCCCGCGACGAAACAGCCTTCGGCGTTCGAGACCGTGGAAAGCCCGGTTCAGGCCGAGCCGCTGCCGTAATGGGCGTGCGCCCGTCACGCTCCTGACGCTGCGCATGCACGACCATGACAGCGCCTGCCATGGCGCTGCGGTATCCTGAACATCCATTTCTGGCGGACATTCCTCATGGGCGGTTTGAGTCTTTGGCACTGGCTGATCGTGCTGGTGATCGTGGTGCTGGTGTTCGGCACCAAGCGCCTGGGCAACGTCGGCAAGGACCTCGGCGAGGCCGTGAAGGGCTTCAAGAAGGGCATGCGCGACGAGGACGAGGACAAGCCCTCGGCGCAGCTGCGCGATGAGCGTCGCGACGAGACCAAGTCCAGCGAAACCAGCAAGCAGGACGACCGCACCCCGCGCTGACGCGGTGCGGCGTCCACTGCGTCCTCGGCCATGTTCGACATCGGGTTTTCCGAGATCTTCGTCATCGCGATCGTGGCCCTGCTCGTGCTGGGCCCCGAGCGCCTGCCCAAGGCCGCGCGCTTCGCCGGCCTGTGGGTGCGGCGCGCGCGCGCGCAGTGGTATTCGGTGAAGTCCGAGCTGGAGAACGAGCTGGCGGCCGAGGAACTCAAGCGCAGCCTGCGCGAGACGCAGGACTCGCTGCGCGAGGCCCAGCAGGAACTCAACGCCGGCATCGACGAGGCGCGCAACCGCATCAAGCGCGAGCAGGAAGACCTGCAGCGCGAGCTGGACGCGCTCGATCGCGACGTGCGCGATACCGCACCGGCCGAGCCCGTCGAAATCGAGGAACGCCCGCTGGCCTCCGCCACCGATCCGGCGCTGCAGCCGCCCGAACCGGCTCCGGTCGACACGGCGTTGCACGAAATCCGACCGCTTCCGGTGGAAACCGACTCCGAGCCCGTGCCGGTCCGCCCCGCCCCGTCCGCCGCCGATGACGGGGCGCAGCGCCGATGAGCCACGACTCCGAACCCGCCCACTCCGACACCGACGGCGGCAGTGAAACGCGCCTGATCGACCACCTGATCGAACTGCGCGCGCGCCTGCTGCGTGCGGTGGCCGGGCTGATGATCGTGTTCGTGGCTCTGCTGCCGTTCGCGGCCGACATCTACGCCATCCTCGCCCAGCCGCTGCTGGCGTCGCTGCCGGACAACGGCCAGCTGGTCGCGGTGGATCCGGCCGGCGGCTTCTTCGTGCCGGTGAAGCTGGCGTTCTTCGCCGCGCTGCTGATCGCGATGCCGTGGCTGCTCTACCAGGCCTGGGCCTTCGTCGCGCCGGGCCTGTACCACCGCGAGAAGCGCCTGGCGATGCCGTTGCTGGTCTCGGCGGTGGCGTTGTTCTACATCGGCTGCGCGTTCGCCTTCTTCCTGGTGCTGCCGTCGGTGTTCGGCTTCCTCGCCCGGTTCACGCCGGACGTGGTGGCGATGACGCCCGACATCGGCAAGTACCTGGACTTCGTGCTGGTGATCTTCCTGGCCTTCGGCGCGAGCTTCGAGCTGCCGGTGGCGCTGGTGATCCTGGTGCTGCTGGGCTGGGTCACGCCGGAGCAGCTGCGCGAATCGCGCGGCTACGCGATCGTGGGCGTGTTCGTGATCGCGGCGGTGATCACGCCGCCGGACGTGGTCTCGCAGCTGATGCTGGCGATCCCGATGTGCATCCTCTACGAGCTGGGCATCGTCGCCTCGCGCTGGCTCAAGCCGCGCCCCGAAGCCGGACAGACGCCCGGCGCGTGAGTGCCCCGGCCCGCTTCTGGCCGCGCTACGCGGCCTGGTCGCTGGATGCGGCGCTGGTGGCCGCGGTGCTCGCACCGTTCCTGTGGGGTCGATTGACGCGCGATGCGCAGGCGCTGGAGCAGCGCTTCGTCGACATGCTGGATCGCTTCTACGGCATGCTCGGCCAGCAGATCGAGGCGGGCGGATCGCCGCTCGATCTCGCCGCCGCACTCGGCAACGACACGCTGCGCCAGGGCATCGCCGCGCTGGAAGCGGCGCTGCTGCGCACGCTGTGCGTGCCCGTGCTCGCCTTCACCGCCCTGATGCTGGTGCTGCACGTCGTCGGCGAGCGTTCGCGCTGGCAGGGCAGCCCGGGCAAGCGGGCGCTCGGGTTGCGCGTGGTCCCGCGTGACGGGACGCGGCCGGGATTCGTGCGCACGGTGGGGCGTCAGATCGCGGGGCTGCTGTCCTGGCTGACGCTCAACCTCGGTCATGCGCTGGCGGCGATCGGGCCGGAGCACCTGGCCCTGCACGACCGCCTCAGCAGCACGCGCGTGGTGCGCTCGACGGCGCAGCCGCTGCCGGCATGGGTGCGCGGCTGGATTCTTGTGCAGGCGATCGCCGCCGCGCTGCTCACGCTGCTGCTCTTCGGCCGCCTGGCCGCATTGGCGCAGGCGGCGGTCGAACGCGCGCTGGGCTGAGCGGGCTTACAGCTCGACGGTGTGCTGGTTGGACGGACCGGGCGGCGCGGCCGGACCGCTGTCCTGCGACGTTTCCTGGCCGCAGATGTCGCGCCACAGGTAGTACATGACGCCGAACATCACCACGTACAGCACCACCATCATCGCCAGGTACAGCGGCAGCACCAGCGCCATCGTCAGCGCCGGGTGGATCAGGTTGCCGATCAGCGCGATCACGCCCAGCACCAGCAACAGCACCATGCCGATCGGGATCGAAGCCAGCACCACCACGATCGCCAGCAGCAGGATCGGCAGCAGATTCTTGGCCGTGCCGACCACGCCGTCGGCCATCGCGCCGGCGATGGGCCGGCGGCCCAGCGCGACCTGGCCGAAGCCGATCGCGTAAACGCCCGACAGGAACAGGAACAGGATCGAGCCCAGGCCCAGCAGACCGCCGGTGCCTTCGGGCATGTCGGGCATCTGCGCCGGATCGACCTTGCCGCCGGCCGCCTGCTGCAGGTTCAGCACCTTCACGTACCAGTCGAACAGGCCATCGCCGAACAGGCCGATCAGCACCATCGCGATCACCACGTAGGACAGCGTCATCAGCAGGCCGAAGCCGATCAGCCGGCCGGCGTCGCCGCCCTGGCGGAACGGCGCGAACACATCGGCGGCGACCGCGGGGCGGCCGTGCTCGGTGGCGTCGATCAGGCGCAGGTAGCCGCCGATCACCGGCGAGAGGATCACGATGGACAGCACGGTGGAGATCGCCGCGACGACCATCGCGCCGTTGGCGTCGGGCTTGAGCACCGACAGCACCGTGAGCTGCACGATGCTGGGCAGCAGCGCGACGAACATCATGATCGCGGCCGCACCGAACACGGCGCGGGCGTTGTGGCGGCCCAGGTTGATGCCGCGCTTGAGCCAGGACAGGCCGGAGAGCGGGCCGGTTGCGTGAGTGGTCATGGAATGGGCTTTGAGGGGGGAATGACGCGTGCGGGGAGGGTATCGCACGCGGGAAGCGAGGGTGTCGAGGCGATCAGTGCCCGTGCAGGCCGCGCGCGTGGCGGACGAAGCGGCGCAGCACCACCCGCGCGTGCGGCGTGGCGCTCACCTCGCGCGCGAGCGACTTGGCGCAGCGGCCTTCCCCGTGCAGCGCCTCGCGCCGCGCGTGGACGTAGCCGCGCATGTGCGTGGCGCTGAATTCGGGATGGAACTGCACGCCCCAGGCGCGCTCGCCCCAGCGGAAGGCATGACAGTCGTCCTGGCTCGAACGCGCCAGCACGGTCGCGCCCTGCGGCGCGCGCAGCACCGTCTGCAGGTGCGTGGCCTGCGCGGCGAACTGCGCCGGCAGGCCCTTGAACAGCGGGTCTTCGTCGGCGTGCGGGTGCAGTTCCAGGCCGATGGTGCCCATCTCGCGGCCGGTCGGGTTCGGGCCGACTTCGCCGCCCAGCGCATGCGCAAGGAGCTGATGGCCGTAGCAGATGCCGAACAGCGGCATGCCCGCCTGCGCCGCTTCGCGCAGCCAGTGCGCGCTGCGTTCGCTCCAGTCGCGGCGCTCGGTGACCATCGCGGCCGAGCCGGTGATGATCGCGCCGGCGAAGCCTTCGCGCGCCGGCAGGTCATCGCCGGCTTCCACGTTCACCACGATCGCCTCGTCGGCATCCAGGCCGGCGGCGACGCGGATCCAGTGCGGAAAGCCGCGGTGGCGGCGCATCGAGGCGACCGGTTGGCCGGTCTCGAGGATCAGGAAGGGCCGGGGATGACGGTGATTCACGGCAAGGACGGCAGGCTGCGGACGGATCGGCCTTCCCATGCCGGCAACGGCCTGCGTGGAAGGTCATGCGGGACAGAGTCGCCGGCTGCGCAAACGCGCGAAAACCCAGCGGCATCAAGGCCCGTGGCTATACTAACGCGCTTTGCGGGACCCCCACCGAGACCCATGGCCGCACCTACCTTCCAGGAACTGATCCAGCGCCTCAACGCCTTCTGGGCGGAGCGGGGCTGCACGCTGATCCAGCCGCTCGACCTGGAGGTCGGCGCCGGCACCTTCCATCCGGCCACCTTCCTGCGCGCGCTCGGCCCGGAGCCGTGGAACGCCGCCTACGTCCAGCCCTGCCGCCGTCCCACCGATGGCCGCTACGGCGAGAACCCCAACCGCCTGCAGCGCTACTACCAGTACCAGGTGGCGATGAAGCCCAGCCCCGACAACATCGTCGAGCTGTACTTCGACTCGCTCAAGGCGCTGGGCGTGGACCCGCTGGTGCACGACCTGCGCCTGGTCGAGGACAACTGGGAATCGCCGACGCTCGGCGCCTGGGGCCTGGGCTGGGAGGTCTGGCTCAACGGCATGGAAGTCACGCAGTTCACCTACTTCCAGCAGGCCGGCGGCCTGGAATGCAGGCCGGTGCTGGGCGAGATCACCTACGGTCTCGAACGCCTGTGCATGTACCTGCAGAACGTCGACAACGTGTACGACCTGATCTGGACGTACGGCCCCGATGGCACGCCGGTCACCTATGGCGACGTCTACCACCAGAACGAAGTCGAGCAGAGCGCCTACAACTTCGAATACGCCGATGTCGCCGAGCTGTTCCACCGCTTCGACGCCTGCGAGAAGGAAGCGCTGAAGCTGATCGAACTCGGCCTGCCGCTGCCGGCCTACGACCAGGTCTGCAAGGCCAGCCACAGCTTCAACCTGCTCGACGCCCGCCGCGCGATCAGCGTGACCGAACGCCAGCGCTACATCCTGCGCGTGCGCCGCATCGCCCAGGGCGTGGCCGAGGCGTACTACGCGCAGCGCGAGAAGATGGGGTTTCCCGTATTGAAGAAGGCGGCATCCGCCGCGTGATGCTTTTCCCCTCTCCCCTTGTGGGAGAGGGACACGCCGCGCAGCGGCGAGGGAGAGGGGGCTGGCTCCTCACCCGCAGCGGCAACCCCCTCTCCCTGGCGCTTCGCGCCAGTTCCTCTCCCACAAGGGGAGAGGGAGAACGACGAGAACCTTGATGACCACGATGTCCCCCCTCCTGATCGAACTCGGCACCGAAGAACTCCCCGTCAAGGCGCTGCCCGCGCTGGCGCAGGCGTTCTTCGACGGCGTCCTCGACGGCCTGGCCAAGCGCGGCATCGCCTTCGACCGCTTTGAGGCCAAGCCGCTGTACACGCCGCGCCGCCTCGCCGTGCGCCTGCCGGGCGTGGCGCTGGAGCAGCCGGAGCAGAAGTCCGAAGTGCTCGGCCCCTACCTCAACATCGCGCTCGACGCCGACGGCCAGCCGACCAAGGCGCTGCAGGGTTTCGCGGCGAAGGCCGGCATCGACTGGACGCAGTTGGAGAAGACCACCGACAACAAGGGCGAGCGCTTCGTCCACCGCGCGGTGAAGCCCGGCGCGAGCACCGCTTCGCTGCTGCCGGAGATCCTGCGCGAAGCCGTCGCCGCCATGCCGATTCCCAAGCCGATGCGCTGGGGCGATCACGACTACGGTTTCGCCCGTCCTGTGCACTGGCTGGTGCTGCTGCTGGGCAAGGATGTCGTGGCAGCCGAGCTGTTCGGCGCGCGCAGCGATCGCATGAGCCGCGGCCACCGCTTCATGCACGACAAGCCGGTGTGGTTCAGCACGCCCGCCGACTACGTCGAATCGCTGCGCGGTGCGAAGGTGCTGGTCGATCCGGACGAACGCCGCGAGCGCATCGTGCTGGAAGTGACGGACGCGGCACGCAGCGCAGGCGGTAAGGCGCGCATCGACGCGGGCATCCTGGAAGAGGTCAACGGCCTCACCGAATGGCCCAAGGCCGTGGCATGCAGCTTCGAGCGCGAGTTCCTGGCCGTGCCGCAGGAAGCGCTGATCGCGACGATGGAAGCGAACCAGAAGTTCTTCCCCGTGCTCGATGCCGACGGCAAGTTGAGCGAGCACTTCATCGGCATCGCCAACATCGAGTCCAAGGACGAGGCCGAAGTCCGCAAGGGCTACGAGCGCGTGATCCGCCCGCGCTTCGCCGACGCGAAGTTCTTCTTCGTCGAGGACATGAAGCAGGGCCTGGCGTCGATGAACGACGGGCTGAAGTCGGTGAAGTACCAGGACAAGCTCGGCACCATCGCCGACAAGGTCGCGCGCGTGGCCGCGCTGGCCGAAGCGGTGGCGGCGCAGGTCGGTGTCGATCCGGCCACCGCGCGCCGCGCTGCGGAACTGTCGAAGGCCGACCTGCAATCGCGCCTGGTCGGCGAATTCCCCGAGTTGCAGGGCATCGCCGGCCGTTACTACGCGGCGGTGGAGAACGAACCGCTCGACATCGCCCACGCCATCGACGAAGGCTACATGCCGCGTTTCGCTGGCGACGCCATCGCGCCGTCGAAGCTCGGCCAGGTGCTGGCGATCGCCGAACGCCTGGACACGCTGGCCGGCGGTTTCGCCGCGGGCCTGAAGCCGACCGGCAACAAGGATCCTTTCGCGCTGCGTCGCAATGCGCTGGGCCTGGCGCGTACGCTGCTGGAAGGCGGCCACGACCTGCTGCTGCACGACCTGATCGAACGCGCGCTCGCGGCGCAGCCGGTGCAGCACGCCGAGGTCGGCAGCTTCGACATCACCCAGTTCGTCTACGACCGGTTGCGCGGTTACTACGCCGATCGCGGCGTGGCCTCGGTGCAGTTCGATGCCGTGGAGAACGTCGTGCATGACTCGCTGCCCGACTTCGACCACCGCCTCAACGCCATCGCCGAGTTCGCCAAGCTGCCCGAAGCCGAGGCGCTCGCCGCCGCGAACAAGCGCATCCGCAACATCCTCAAGAAGGTCGAAGGCGACGTGCCCTCGAACGTGGACGCGGGCAAGTTCACCGAGGCCGCCGAGCGCGAGCTCGGCGACGCCGTCGACAGCGCCATCGCCGATACCGATCCGTTGCTGGAAGCGCGCGATTACGTGACCGCGCTGGGGCGTCTCGCACGCCTGCGTCCGCAGGTCGATGCGTTCTTCGACGGCGTGATGGTGAACGTCGACGACGCGGCCGTGCGCAACAACCGCCTCGCGCTGCTCAAGCGACTGTCGGACCGACTGGGCAGCGTCGCCGCGATCGAATACCTGTCGATGTAACCGGCGCGGGAGAATCTCTCCCGCGTCTCATGCTCCGTTCACTGGCTTCGGGATGAAGCCCGGGTATCCTGCGTCGATGCGCCCATCGTTCCGCCTGCAAGCCGTCACCGCGTTGTTGCTCGCCACAGCCGGTGCGGCGCACGCGGCGACGGTGAAGGCCGTCGACATCCACGGCCTGAACGATGCCCAGACCCTGAACGTGCGCGGCGCGTTGTCGGTGGTGGATTCGATCGGAAAGGACGTGCCGGGCCGGCGCCTGGCCTACCTGATCCGCGAGGCCGAGGACGAAACGCGCGAGGCGCTGGAGCCCTTCGGCTTCTATTCGCCCAAGATCGAGATAAAGCGCGAAGGCAACGGCGACACCGGCGTGACCGTCAGCGTGACCGTCACGCTCGACGAGCCCGTACGTGTGCGCCGCTCCGACATCGCGATCATCGGCGAAGGCAGCGAAGACCGTTACCTCAAGCAGGACCTCGCCGCGTTCCGCCCGCAGACGGGCGACGTGTTCGATCACGCGCTGTACGAGGCGAGCAAGACCCGCATCACCCGCCGCCTCGCCGAGCGCGGTTACTTCGACGCCGACTTCAGTTCGCGCCGCGTGGAAGTCACGCGCGCGCAGCGTGCCGCCGACATCGACCTGGTGTGGAGCAGCGGCGGTCGTTACGACATGGGCCCGATCAACATCGAGCAGACGCCACACGCGATCATCCGCGACAGCCTGCTCGACAAGCTCATCTACTGGGAACAAGGCAGCTACTACCACCAGGGCAAGCTCGACCGCTTCCGCGAGTCGCTGGCGCGGCTGGATTACTTCTCCAGCATCGAGATCGAGCCCAGGCCCGAGGACGCGGTCGACAACGAAGTGCCGGTGACCGTCACGCTGACGCCCGCCAAACGCACCGTCTACACCGCCGGTCTGAGCTACGGCACCGACAGCGGCCCCGGTGTGCGCTTGGGCATGGAGCGTCGTTACGTCAACGACCGCGGGCACAAGGCGCTGGGCCAGATCGACTGGGCCTCCAAGCGCAAGACCGCGACCGCGCAGTACCGCATTCCGGCGTTCGCGTGGCTGGATGGCTGGTACATCTTCAGCGCGCAGTACTACGACGAACAGACCGACTACATGGACACGCGCAAGGTCGAGATCGTCGCCAGCCGCACCGGCCAGGTGAGCCGC
Source organism: Lysobacter sp. FW306-1B-D06B (assembly GCF_038446665.1). Classification (NCBI taxonomy): domain Bacteria; kingdom Pseudomonadati; phylum Pseudomonadota; class Gammaproteobacteria; order Lysobacterales; family Lysobacteraceae; genus Lysobacter; species Lysobacter sp. FW306-1B-D06B. The sequence continues at coordinate 653,363 of NZ_CP151802.1, forward strand.
CGCCTCAACGCGGTCGCCTCGTTGCATGCGCTGCGCGAGCGCTGGGCGTACGCGGCCTTCGAAGGCGGCGCAGACGGCCCCGATCCGGGCAGCGAGGAGGCGGAGAACGCGGAGGAAAGCGACGAGCTCGTCACCACCGCCTACAGCTACGCGACGTTTCTCTATCCTTCGCTGCGCGCCGAGTACATCGACACCGACGACCGCATCTTCCCGCTGCACGGCATCGGCGTGACGGTGGAAGTGCGCGGCGGCCTGGAAGGCGTGGGTTCGGATGCGAACTTCGCGCAGGCGTGGGGGCAGGCGCATTTCTACCAGGCCATCGGCGAGAGCAACCGCCTCATCCTGCGCGCCGAAGCCGGCGGCACGTTCACCAACGCGCTGGTCAACATGCCGCCGAGCCTGCGCTTCTTCGCCGGTGGCGACAACAGCATCCGCGGTTACGGCTTCCGCGAGGTCGGGCCGAACACCATCGGCATGGACGGAAAGAAGTACGCCATCGGCGGCAAGTACGTGCTCACGGGCTCGGCGGAGTTCGAGCACTATTTCAACAACGGGCCGTGGGGCGCCGCCGTCTTCGTCGACGCGGGCGATGCATTCAACAAGTTCGGCAGCGACGTGTCCGACCCCAACGATCGCGACCAGAACTTCGACGTCCACACGGGCATCGGCGTGGGCGCGCGCTGGCGGTCGCCGGTCGGCCCGGTGCGCGTCGACATCGCGCACGGCCTGAACGATGCAGACTCCGATTACGAGATCTACCTGAACATCGGTGCGACCTGGTGAGGCGCCCATGAGCCAGCCGACTCCTCCCACTGCCGAAACACCGCGCGACCCGCACGAGGAGCGGATCGCCGAGCTGCGCCAGCGCCGTTTCGCGCGCATGCGCTGGCTGGCGGTGCGCGCGGGCATCCTCTCGGTGGCGATCGCGCTGATCGCCGGCGTGTTCCTGTACTGGCTGCTCACCAGCATCGGCGGTCGCGATCTGCTGCTGGCGCAGATCGTGTCGCGCCTGCCGGAGAACGCCACGCTGTCGTGGCGCAGCGTCGAGGGCCCACTGTCCGGCCCGCTGACGATGAACGGCGTGCGCTTCACCTACGACCGCATCGTGTTCACCGCCGACCGCGTGCACCTGGACCCGGCGATCCGTCCGCTGATCCGCAGGCGCCTGCGCCTGGACGCGTTGCAGATCAGCAATGCGAAGCTGGAGATTCCCAAGAGCGACGAGCCGTTCGAATTGCCGCGCTGGCCCGAGGTGTTGCCGGAGATCGCGCCGCCGCTGGAATTGCAGGCCGACGACGTGCGCGTGGACGGGTTCCTGCTCACGCAGGCGGGCGAGAAGCTGATCGACGTGCGCACGCTGCGCGGCGGCCTCGATGCGCGCCAGGGCGAGCTGCACGTCGAGCACCTCTACGTCGATAGCGATCGCGGCCGCTTCAACCTGCACGGCGACTACGTGCCGCGCAAGGATTACCTCACGAACCTCACCGCGAGCGCCCTGCTCCCGGCCGCCGACGGACGCACGCCGGCGCGCTTCGGGCTGGTCGCGCGCGGCGATCTGTCGCGCATGAACGTCTACATCGCCGGCAATGCGCCGCAACCGCTACGCGCCAGCCTGGTGCTGCACGGACGCGAGCAGCCGAAGTGGCGGGTCGACGCGGATGCGGAAGGACTCGACCTCGGCCTGGTCACCGGCGCGGAAGCCAGCGACGAGGACCGCCCGCTGGTCTTCAGTTTCAGCGCCGACGGCATGGGCGGTTCGGCCGACCTGCGCGGCGAATTCCGCCAGGGTGACCTGGTCGCCACCGTGCTGCCGTCCAAGGTGCGCCTGGAGAACCAGGTGCTGGACGTGCAGCCGCTGGCGCTGCGCATCTTCGGCGGCAGCGCGACGCTGCGCGGTACGGCGGACTTCACCGACGCGGAGAACGCGAAGTTCCGTTTCGCCGCGAACGCACGCGGCCTCACCTTCGGCGGCGAGACCACCACGAACACCGCCACGCCGACGGCGGCTTCGCGGAACCCGCCCGCCAGCATCAGCGCGCAGAAGCTGCGCAAGGTGACCGCGCCCGCGCCGGCCGCACAGACCGAAGCGGTCGCGATCGGCGTCGATGCGGACCTCGGATTCGCCGGCACGTTGAAGTCCTGGGCGGCGATCGGCGACGCCACGCTGAGCCGTGATGGCGAACAGGCCGTAGTGAAGTTCGACGGTCGCGGCAACGACGAGCGCATGACGCTCAAGACGCTGCAGGCGCGCATGCCCAGCGGCACGCTCGACGGCACCGGCACGGTGGCATGGGCGCCGTCGCTGGGCTGGGACATCGATGCGACGCTCGCCGGTTTCGACCCGGGCTACTTCGCCGCCGACTTCAAGGGTTCGGTCAACGGCAAGCTCAAGACGCAGGGCAGCACGCGCGCCGACGGCGGGCTCGACATCAGCGCCACCGCCACCGACCTCAGCGGCCGCCTGCGCGATCGTCCGCTGCGCGGCCAGGGGCGTTTCGCCATGCACGGCGCCGGCACCGCCGGTGGCGAAACCGCGTACGAGGGCGACGTCGCGCTCACGCTCGGCGCCAGCCGCATCGACGCCAAGGGCCGCGTTGCCAATGCGCTGGAGATCGACGCGAACCTCGCGCCGCTCGTGCTGTCCGACCTGCTGCCCGGTGGCGCCGGCACGTTGCGCGGCACGCTGCACGTGCGCGGCGCGCGCAATGCGCCGGACATCGACGTCGACCTCACCGGCAGCGCATTGCGCTACGGCGATTACCAGGCGCAGACGCTCACCGCGAAGGGACGCCTGCCGTGGCAACGCGGTAACGGTGCCATTGCGGTGCGCGCGAGCGGGCTGGAAGTCGGCCTGCCGCTGTCCTCGGTGACGCTGGATGCGCGCGGCTCGGTGGAAGCATTGCAAGTGCAGGGCGAAGCGCGCGGCGACATCGGTCAACTCTCGCTTGCGGGCAACGTCGTGCGACGCGGCAATACGTGGCAGGGTGCGCTGTCGGCGTTCCAGCTCACGCCGGTGCGCGGCGCCTCGTGGCGACTGCGCGAAGCGGCGCGCTTCAGCTGGGACGGTCGCAACGGCTCGCTAAGCAACAGCTGCTTCGTCTCCAGCGGCGGCGGTTCGCTGTGTGCGAACGCCGACTGGCCGCGACGCGGCGTGGCCGTGCGCGGCGACTCGCTGCCGCTCACCCTCATCGTGCCCTACCTGCCCGAACGCGAGGACCAGCGGCCGTGGCTGATCCGCGGCGAGATTTCGCTCGACGGCCAACTGCGTCCGGCCGGCAACGCCTGGGCCGGCAACCTCAACGTGCGCTCCTCCGGCGGCGGCATGAAGAACAGTGAGCGCTCGCGTCGCGAAGTGCTCAGTTACGAGAACCTCGCGTTGGAAGCGACGTTCGACCCGCGCCGCATCAACGCCGAACTCACTACCGCCTTCAACAGCGGCGGCCGCATCGACGCACGCGTCACCACGGGCTGGGACGACTACGCGCCGCTGTCCGGCCAGGTGTCGGTGAACACCTCCGAGCTGGTGTGGCTGGAGCTGTTCTCGCCCGACATCATGGAGCCCAAGGGCAACCTCGATGCGCGCATCACGCTCGGCGGCACGCGTGCGCGTCCGCAGCTGGGCGGCCAGGCGCGGCTGACGCAGTTCAGCACCGAGATCCCGTCGCTGGCGATCCTGCTGGACGACGGCGACGTGCGCCTGGACGCGCTGCCCGACGGCACCGCGCGCATCTCCGGCCACATCCGTTCCGGCGAAGGCCGGCTCAACGTCGACGGTTCGCTCAACTGGCAGAACACGGACGCGCCGCTGCTGCTCACGGCGAAGGGCCAGAACGTGCTCGTGTCGGACACGCGCGACCTGCATGCTGTCGCCAGCCCTGACGTGCAAGTGCGCTACGCCGCAGGACAGCCGATCACCGTGACGGGCACCGTCACCGTGCCGTCGGCGCGCATCGATCTGGAGCGCCTGGATCAGGGCGTGTCGGCATCGCCCGATGTGGTCGTGCTCGATCCGGAAGATCCGGAAGCCAGTGCCGCATCGCCGCTCGACCTCGACCTGACGCTCGTGCTGGGCGACGACGTGCAGCTCAACGGCTTCGGCCTGGAAGGCGGACTCGGTGGCCGCATGCGCGTGCGCTCGCACCCCGGTCGCGAAATGACCGCCAGCGGTCAGCTGCAGGTGCGCGGTCGCTACAAGGCGTACGGACAGAAGCTGGAGATCACGCGCGGCGAGCTGTCGTGGTCGGGCGGTCCGGTGTCGGATCCGATCCTCAACATCCGCGCCGAGCGCGTGGTCGGCGATGTCACCGCCGGCGTCGACATCCGCGGTCGCGCGAGTGCGCCGACGGCGAACGTGTGGTCCGATCCGGCCAGCTCGCAATCCGAAGCGCTGGCCTACCTCACGCTCGGCCGCCCGCTCGCCAGCGCGAGCAGCGACGAAAGCCGCCAGGTGAATGCCGCCAGCGCCGCGCTGTCGGCCGGCGGCAGCCTGATCGCTTCGCAGCTGGGCGCCAAGCTCGGCCTCGACGATGCGGGCGTGAGCGACAGCCGCGCGCTCGGCGGCAGCGTGCTCGGCTTCGGCAAGCACATCTCGCCGCGTCTCTACGTGGGCTATGGCGTCTCGCTGCTCGGCACCGGCCAGGTGTTGATGCTGAAATACCTGCTGCGCAAGGGCTTCGACGTGCAGATCGAGTCGAGCACGGTGGAGAACCGGGCATCGCTCAACTGGCGCAAGGAAAAGTGAGCACGTTCTAGTTCGTCCCGTTCCACGCTGGAACCAACGCAAGGGATCCTGGTGACATGCAGGTGCTTCAGACGCAACGACTCTCGCTACGCCAGATGGAGCCGCGCGACGCGCCCTTCATCCTGGAGCTGCTGACCGACCCGGCCTTCCTGGCGAACATCGGCGATCGCGGCGTGCACGACCTGGACAGCGCTGGCGAATACATCGACCGCTGGCGCGCGAACTACGCACGCGACGGCTACGGGATGTGGCTCATCGAGCTGCGCGGGACGGACGAGCTCATCGGCATGGCCGGCATCGTGCGTCGCGACACCCTGCCCTCGCCCGACATCGGCTACGCGCTGTTGCCGCGCCATCGGTCGAAGGGCTATGCGGTGGAGACCTGCGGCGCCGTTCGCGATTACGCGATGCAGGTTCTGGGCATGCCGGAACTGCTGGCGATCGTCTCGCCCGGAAACGCCGCGTCGGTGAAGGTGCTGGAGCGCATCGGCCTGCGGTTCAAGGAGACCGTGCGCATGGGCGAGGAAGAGCTGGAGTTGTTTGCGTTGCAGGCCTGACGCCGTCGGTGAAGGCGGCGACTAGTCGTCCGCCATCGCGATACGCACGTCCGGGAACCACAGCTGCGTCCAGCGTTCGCGCTTGGCGTCGGGCGCAAGGCGTTGCGGCGAGGCCGGCTGCTCCGGTGCGAATGCCGCGTCGTCCACCGCACGCACGTTGACCGCCGCGTGCGTGAGCCCCTCGTGTTCGAACATCACCATCACCAGCACGGCGCAATGCGGGCAGGCGATGAAGTCGGCCTGCGCGGAGCCCTGCCGGTACACCACCGCCTCACCGCGCTGGCGCACGCGCAAGGTGCCGTGCGCATCCGACAGCCAGGCGGCGCCGTGCTTGCGGCAGAAGCTGCAATCGCAGGCGCGAGGCGTGAACTCCGATGCGGGCTTGGACAGCGTCATCTCGAACGCGATTCGGCCGCAATGGCAGCCGCCGTGCAGCGGCGCGTTCATGGCGTCACCGCGTAGCGCGCGGCGCGCAGGCCTGGGCGTCCGTCGATCACGTCGGTCCACACGATGTAGGCCGTGCCGTCGACGAGCGCGATCTTCGGCAGTCCCGTGCCGCGTCCTTTACCCTGCAACTTCGCCACGTCGCCGCGTTGCAGCTCGCGCGAGAGGTCCGGCGTATAGCGCGCGAAACGGAGCGTCTGCGCGCCTTCGACCTCGTCCATCCACAGCGCCCACGCGGCGGCACCGTCGAGCGCGACATCGGCACGTCCCTGCACCGCCTCGCCGTGTTGCAGCGTGAGGGGCGCGGCGAAGGTCGCGCCCGCATCGCCGCTGCGCGCAAGCTTCACCGCCGGCGTGTTGCCGGCGCCTGTGTACCAGGCGACTAGCGCGTTGGTTCCGTCCGTCGCGACGGCCGGGCCATTGACCGGGCACGCCGGCATTTTCCATTCGTCGGCGTGGATGCGCTGCGCGGCCTGCCACTGCGCGCCATCGCCGCGCACGGTGAGGATGTCGCGGATCTCGTCGGGCGTGCGGCCTCGATACACCAGCAGCGGACCGCTGGCGGTGAGCGCGGCGTCGGTCTGGCAGCAATCGCACGTCATCGCGTCGAGTTCGCGCTCGTCGCTGCGCGCGAGCGCGGCGTCGAAGACGGCCGTGCGCAACGTCATCGCGCCGGGCTCGTGCTTCGCGCCGGCTGCCGCGTGGCCGCCGTGGGCGGAATGCCCGCCGCCGCCGGTGTTGCGGCCGTCGAGCCAGGCCAGGCCCAGTCGATCGTTGCCCGCCGGCCACATCGAGACGAACCCGTGTTCGGTCGGCGTGCCGTCGGTGTTCACGGGCATGGGCTTCGACCACGTCGCGCCGCCGTCGGCGGAACGCGCGAGCACGATGTCGTAGGCGTACTTCGCGTCCGCGCTCTTGCGCAGCCAGTGGGCCCACAGCGCGCCGTCGCGCGACATCGCGATGTGCGGTGTGTCGGCCCAGTTCACGAACCAGTCGCCGCCGTGGGCGATCTCGCGGGGCTCGCTCCATGCGCCGTTGGCGTAGCGGGCGAACTTCAAGGTGTGGCGGTTCGGCGAACCTTCTTCGCCGTGCTCGACCCACGACAGCAGCAGGCTGCCGTCGGGCGCGCGCAACAGGTCGGGCTGTGCGGCGGCGGCCGTGGCGTCGATGGGGAGCGGCCAGGGTTCGGCGTTCGCCGGCATTGTCGTTGGGGCGGAGGCGCTCGTGGTCGCCGGTGACGGCGTCGCCGCGGTGGGCGCATTGCGCTCGCACGCGACGCAGGCCAGGAGCGAAAGCGGAAGCAGCAGTCGGAGGGCTTTCATGCGCGAAGGGTACGCCCGCGCTGCGCTGGCTGGAATGGCGGGATTGGGGTGGGGCAAGCGCCATCAGCCTGGGTCCCGGCCTTCGCCGGGATGACGGTGAAACGGGATGACGGGGAAGCTGGGCGCCGCCAGATGGGACCGCCGTGTTCGCGGCGTGTCCGCGTCGGATCACGCCACCCGGGTACGCCGCGCCCGCGTCAGGTGCACCAGCAGCAGCGAGATCGCCGCGGGCGTCATGCCCGGGATGCGCTGCGCCTGGCCCACCGTCTGCGGGCGCACGCGTTCGAGCTTCTGCTGCACTTCCGCCGACAGGCCACGCACGGCGGCGTAGTCGAAGCCGTCGGGGATCGGCGTGGTTTCGTGGCGCTGCTGTCGCGCGATCTCTTCGCGCTGGCGATCGAGGTAGCCGGCGTACTTCACGCCGATCTCCACCTGCTCGGCCACCTCGGCATCGTCGACGCCCGGGCCGAGCGTCGGCACGGTCATCAGCTTTGCGTAATCGAGCTCGGGACGCTTGAGCAAGTCGCGCGCATTGGTCTCGCGGCTGATCTCGATGCCCAGCACGTCCATCGCCTCGCGACCGAGCGCGTTGTTCGGCGCGGCCCACACCGCGCCGAGGCGGTCGTTCTCGCGCGTGACGGCTTCGCGCTTGGCGTCGAAACGCGACCAGCGCGCGTCATCGACCAGGCCCAGCTCGCGGCCCACCGGCGTCAGGCGCAGGTCGGCGTTGTCCTCGCGCAGCTGCAGGCGGTACTCGGCGCGCGAGGTGAACATGCGGTACGGCTCGCTGGTGCCGTGCGTGGTGAGGTCGTCGACGAGCACGCCCAGGTAGGCCTCGTCGCGGCGCGGGCTCCAACCTTCCAAACCGCGCACGGAACGCGCCGCGTTGACGCCGGCCAGCAGGCCCTGCGCGGCGGCTTCCTCGTAACCGGTGGTGCCGTTGATCTGGCCGGCGAAGAACAGGCCGGCGACGGACTTGGTTTCCAGCGTGGTCTTCAGGCCGCGCGGATCGAAGAAGTCGTACTCGATGGCATAACCGGCGCGCGTGATGTGCGCGTTCTCGAAGCCGCGGATCGAACGCACCAGCTCCAGCTGCACGTCGAACGGCAGCGAGGTGGAGATGCCGTTGGGGTAGATCTCCACGACCTCCAGCCCTTCGGGTTCGACGAAGATCTGGTGGCTGGCCTTCTCGGCGAAGCGGACCACCTTGTCCTCGATGGACGGGCAGTAGCGCGGGCCGATCCCTTCGATCTGGCCGGTGTACAGCGGCGAGCGATCGAGCGCGCCGCGGATGATTTCGTGCGTGCGCTCGGAGGTGTGCGTGATCCAGCACGAGACCTGGCGCGGGTGGTCGGCGGTGGAGCCCATGAAGGACATCACCGGACGCGGATCGTCGCCGGGCTGTTCCTCCATCACCGAATAGTCGAGCGTGCGGCCGTCGATGCGCGGCGGCGTGCCGGTCTTGAGGCGGTCGACCACGAACGGGCCTTCGCGCAACTTGTGCGCCAGCGCGACCGCGGGCGGGTCGCCGGCACGGCCGGCGGCGTAGGTGGTCTGGCCGACATGAACCTTGCCGGCGAGGAAGGTGCCAGCGGTGAGCACAACGGCGGGCGCCTCGAAACGCAGGCCGGTCTGGGTGACCACGGCGGTCACTTTTCCGCCTTCAAAAGCGATGTCGTCCACCGCGGCCTGGAACAGCGTCAGGTTCGGCTGGCTCTCCACGGCGCGGCGGATGAAGGCGCGATACAGCGCGCGATCGGCCTGGCAGCGCGTGGCACGCACCGCCGGGCCCTTGCTCGCGTTGAGCCGGCGCCACTGGATGCCGGCCGCGTCGGCGGCGCGCGCCATGACGCCGCCCAGGGCGTCGATTTCCTTCACCAGATGGCCCTTGCCGATGCCGCCGATGGCCGGGTTGCAGCTCATCGCGCCCACGGTTTCCACCGAATGCGTGAGCAGCAGCGTGCGGGCGCCGGCCCGGGCCGAGGCAAGCGCGGCTTCGGTGCCGGCATGGCCGCCGCCGACCACGATCACGTCGTATTGGTAGAAGTTCTGGCTCATCGTTCTGTTCGGGAAGCCGCGCCAGACAAGGCGCTCCGGGCGCGAATTCTAGGTCAGCCCCGGCTCGGCTGCCGCCGAGAATGAATGGGAGGTGAAAGTTGGCACGGTTCCTGCGACATATTCTCTGCACCCAGCGGGGCAGGCGCTAAGCGCCGGCCGGAATTGGAACAGGGGCTGGTCAAGCGCTCGCGGGGGAAGCACGGGGGCCGAATGTCGGGGGACGTTCGGCCCCCTTTTTATTTGCGGCTTTTGGGCCGCGAAATGCGAAAGGCGCCGTTTCCGGCGCCTTTCGTGTTTCCGGTGGGCCGTGACGCCCGACCTGGATGGGCGCCGACGCCCGATGGGGACGGAACAGGGGGGATCCGTGGTTCCTCATCGGGCGCCGACATAGAGCGGTTCGGCTTGGGCCGGCTCTCCGAATTACGTCCAAAAGCGACGCAATCGGTCAATGACCGCAGATTGCCGTCAGTCGCCCCCGAGCGCAAGGGGAAAAGTGTGACTGCGCCCGAGAGCCCGCAAACCCGCTTACCGCTCGTGTTCCTGGACGCCGCGGGAATTCTTGACGCGCGGCGGCGGCATGCGCGAAGCCGGCTCCGCCGATGCGCGCGGCGGCTGGCTCATGCGCGGCGGCTGCGCCGGACGTGGTCCGTTGTTGCCCGGCATCGGCCCTTGCTGGCCGACGCCCGGATTGGGACCGGACCAGCGCTGGCCATTGCCGCGCCCGTCCCAACGCTGGCCATTGCCGCGGCCGTCCCCGCGATGGCCCTGATCGTGACCATGGCCGTCCCAGCGCTGGCCGGGGTGGCGGTCGTAGCGATACGGGTAGCGGTACACGGGATAGTGCGGATAGGCGTAGTACGGATAGCCGTAATAGCCGTAGCGGTACGGGTTGCCCCAGTAGCCGCCGCCGTAGCCGTAGTACGGATAGCTGTAGCCCGGATAGCCGTAGCTGTAGCCGCCGTAATAGCGGTACTCGACACTCGGTCGGCCGTAGTAGTAGTCGCCGCCGGCGCCGACCGGACGGTAGGTGTAGCCGGTGACGCAGCCGGCCAGCAATGTGGTGGCCAGTGCGGGCAGAAGCAGTTTGCGGATCATGGTCGGACCCCCCAGGGTATGGCGCCAGCTTCGGGCCGCGGCTTTGAACTCGGCCTTAATTGTTCAGGCGTTTCACACCCGCCAAGGCGGGTCGGGCACGGGTGCGCAAGACGCCGCATCCGCGCATTGCCGCATGCTTCGCGCGATGCCAGCATGGCACGCCCTACGCGACGGTCGCGCCCATGAACCTGCATCGCGCCTCCGGTCATTGGCGACTGGGACTCGTGCTCACCCTGATCACCGCCGCCTGCTGGGCGACGCTGCCGGTCGCGCTGAAGCTGGTGCTGCAGTCGCTGGATCCGATCACCCTGACCTGGTTCCGCTTCCTCGTCGCCGCGCTGGTGACCGGCGGCTGGCTGGCATGGCGCGGGCGACTGGGCGGTTATCGCGCGCTCGACGGCCGGGGCTGGTCGATGCTCGGCGTCGCCGCGCTGATGCTGGTGGGCAACTACGTCTTCTACTTGCTCGGCGTGCAGCACACGACGCCGGCCAACGCACAGCTGCTGATCCAGCTGGCGCCGCTGCTGATGGCGATGGGCGGCATCTGGGTGTTCGGCGAGCGTTTCCGCGCAGCGCAGTGGCTCGGCTTGGGGTTGCTGGTGGCGGGCATGGGCCTGTTCTTCGCCGACCAGCTCGCCGCCAGCGCGAAGGCGCCGGGCTATGTACTGGGATCTGCGCTGGTGATCGTCGGTGCGATCGTGTGGGCCGTGTACGCGCTGCTGCAGAAGCAACTGCTCGTGCGCCTGGGCTCGATGCAGATCCTGTTCTTCATCTATGTCTTCGCGAGCATCGCGCTGTTGCCGTTCGCGCATCCGGCCGCGCTGCTCAAGCTCGATGCCCTGCACTGGGCGCTGCTGGCCTACTGCGCCTTCAACACGATCGGCGCGTACGGCGCCTTCGCCGAGGCGCTCGCGCACTGGGAGGCCTCGCGCGTGTCGGCGATCCTCGCCACCACGCCCCTGTTGTGCATCGCGGCCGCCTGGGCGGTGCACGCGCTGTGGCCGCAGTGGCTGGCGCCGGAGCGCATCACGACGCTGGGCTGGATCGGCGCCGCGCTGGTGGTCGCCGGGTCGGCCGCCGTGAGCCTGCTCAACGCCCGTCGATAAGTCCTAACATCGCCTCATGAACGACACCGCCGCCTCCGTCCTGCCCACGTTCGACGACGTCCTGGCCGCCGCCGCCCGCATCGCGCCGCATGCGCACGTCACGCCGGTGCTGCGCTCGCGCACGCTCGACGCGCTGGCCGGCTGCGAGTTGCACTTCAAGGCCGAGCACCTCCAGCGCGCGGGCGCCTTCAAGTTCCGCGGCGCGTGCAATGCGATCTGGTCGCTGGACGAGGCCACTGCCGCGCGCGGCGTGGTCACGCATTCCTCCGGCAACCACGGCGCCGCCCTCGCGCTGGCGGCGCGCACGCGCGGCGTGGCCTGCCATGTGGTCGTGCCCGAAGGCGCGGTCGCGGCCAAGCTGGCGGCGATCGAAGCCTACGGCGCCACCCTGCACCGCTGCGCGCCGACCATCGCCGCGCGCGAGGCCCGCTGCGCGGAGCTGCAGGTGCAGCTGGGCGCCGAACTCGTCCATCCCTACACCGACCCGCGCGTGATCGCCGGCCAGGGCACGGCCGCGCTGGAATTGCTGTGCGCGCCCGAACCCTTCGACGCGCTGGTCGTTCCGGTCGGCGGCGGCGGTCTGGCCGCGGGCACCGCGCTGAGCGTGGCCGCGCGCTCGCCGGGCACGCGCCTGTACCTGGCCGAGCCTGCCGGCGCGGCCGAAACGTTCGCCTCGATGCAACGCGGCGAGCGGGTCACCGACTTCACCCCCGACACCGTCTGCGACGGCCTGCGCGGGACGCTGGGCGCGATCAACTTCGCCATGCTGCACGCCCATGGCGCGCAGGTGCTCACGGTGGAGGACGCCGACACCGTGGCCGCGATGCGCCTGTTCTGGCAGCGCACCAAGCAGATCGTCGAGCCGTCCTCGGCGGTCGCGCTGGCGGCCGTGCTGGGCTCGCCGGCCCGGTTTGCGGGGCAGCGCGTCGGCGTGGTGCTCTCGGGCGGAAACGTCGATCCGGACGCGTTGCCGGCGCTGTTCGCGCGCGCCTGAACATCGCGTCCCGGTATTTGCTCTATTGTGACGGATTGAACAGAATCGCTTTGCCGATTCTGGCGTGAAGCCATGACGACCGCGCCGCCGCAAGGCGGCACCGGGTGGGGACCCGGGGTCGTCGCGGTGCGCGCCAGCACGGCGGACAACCAGAACGACACTCAGGCCATGGGGGGAGGTGGCTGATGGTGGATGTGGAGTTTCGCGTCGTTTCCGACCGGCGCGAAGGACTGCTGTTGGCGCTCGGCCAGGCGGTCATTGCCAGTGGCTTCACCTTGCTGCGCCAGCGCATGGCCGGCGGCACGGACGGTGTCGTGCTGACGATGCTCGTGCGCGGCCCGCAGGCGCACCTGCCGGCACTGGAGGAAACCCTGGGCACGCACCCGCAGGTGCGCAGCTTCGAGGCAACGCGCCCCGAGGGCGAGCCCGAACGCGTGGCGGTTCCGCCGGACGCGGCCGACACGCAGGCACAGGCGCGCGCCAATGCCGTGCCCAGCCTGGCCGATTCGCGCCGCATCGAAGCGTTGCTGCCGCAACTGGCGCACGACTATCCGAACATCTTCGTGCCGCTGCTCGCGCTGGAGCGCGAACTGGCGGCCGACCAGCGCGAACCGGCGCTGCGTTACATCGGCCAGCGCGTCGGCACGTGGGTCTACAAGCGCGATTTCGCCCTCGGCGGCCAGCTGGCGCTGGGCGACGCGGTGCGCCACATCGCGCTGCCTGCGTTGCGCCAGATCGTGCAGGCGGAAATGCATGAGGACGCATTGCGCGTGCGCAACAGCCCCTTCTGCCATCGCGGCGGCCACGGTGCGTGCTGCCATTTCCTGCGCGGCATGCTCGGCGGACTGCTCGGCGGCCCGCACGGCGCGGACGGCCTGCGCGTGGTGGAAACCCATTGCCGCAACACCGGCGCGGAGATCTGCAGCTTCGAATTCCACGACTGAGCTTGCCGAACCAACTAAGGAGGGTTGCGCCGTGCCGCACGATCACGTCGTCCAATGCGTCCATGATCCATTGCTGGTGATCCTGTCGTTCGTGGTGTCCGTGCTGGGCTCATTCACCGCATTGCAGCTTGCCGTCGCGATTCCGACGGCGCGCTCGGCCGCGCAGCGCTGCAGCGCGATCGTGTCTTCCGGCGCGGTGATGGGCGGCGGCGCGATCTGGGCCATGCACTTCATCGCGATGCTCGCCTGCCGCATGGATCTGGCGGTGTCTTACGACCTGCGCATCACCGTGGCCTCGGCGCTGATCGCGATGGCCGCGTGCATGCTCGGGCTGGCCATCGCCGGCGTGGGCCGCTTCGGCTGGGGCAAGGTGTTCGCGGCCGGCATGTTCATGGGCCTGGGCATCACCGGCATGCACTACACCGGCATGAAGGCGATGCTGATGCCGGCGACGATCCGCTACGACATGACGCTGGTCGCGACATCCGGCGTGATCGCGGTGGTCGCCTCGATCGTCGCGCTGTGGCTGGCGTTCAACCTCCGCGGCTGGGTGCAGCGGCTGGGCAGCGCGCTGGCGATGGGCGTGGCGGTGTGCGGCATGCACTACACCGGCATGCGCGCGGCGAGCTTCGTGCCGCGCGAAGACGCCATCGTCGCGACGGGACTGAGCGGGGCGCACCTGGGCACGGGCCTGTTCGCGGTGGCCACGCTGCTGCTGGCGACGGTGCTCTCGATCAGCCTCGTCCGCCAGCGCCAGCGCGACGCCGTGCGGATCTGAGTCAAGCCGGTGTGAAGACCGGTGAACGCGCCCGGCCCGCGCCATGCCAGGTGCGGGCTGTGCGCATTTATGGCGCCCATCACGGTCGTGGCCGCGTGGGCGCCGGCTATCATGTCGATCCGCTGCTGCGCCCCACGGCGCGGCGAATCGGCAAGGACATGCGATGAAGATCGACGGCACCCGCACCAACGACCGCGCCACCGAGCTGATCCTGGCCTACTACGCCGCATTCAACCGCGGTGACTGGGACGGCATGCTCGCGCTGCTCGGCGACGAGGTGGTGCACGACCTGAACCAGGGCCCGCGCGAGATCGGCCGCGAGGCGTTCTCCTCGTTCCTGCAGCGCATGCACCGCAGCTACCGCGAGCAACTGCACGACATCGTGGTGATGGTCTCGCCCGATGGCGCCCGCGCCGCGGCGGAGTACATCGTGCACGGCGAATACCTGGCCGACGACAGCGGCCTTCCGCCCGCGCACGGCCAGAAGTACGTCTTGCCGGGCGGCGCGTTCTTCGAAGTGCGCGAGGGACGCATCCACCGCGTGAGCAACTACTACAACCTCGAGGACTGGATCGCGCAGGTCGGCTGACGGCGCGCTCCGACGTTTCTTTTACCCCGGCTTCGCTACAGAAGCCGGATGCAAGGATGGCTGCGATCTCCGGCCCTGTGGACCGCCGCGTTGGCGACGGTGCTGGCGCTCGCCTTCCTGGGCTCGCGCGGTCTGTGGGAACCGGACGAGGGTCGCTACACCAACGTCGCGCTGAACATGCTCGACAGCGGCGACTGGCTCAGTCCGCGCCGCAACGACGAAGTCGGCCACTGGACCAAGCCGCCGCTGACCTACTGGGCGATCGCCGCCAGCGTGGCGGTGTTCGGCCCGGTTGAATGGGCCGCGCGACTGCCCGCCGCGCTGTCGTACCTGATGTGCGTGTGGCTGTGCTGGCGCATCGCGGCGCGGTTGGCGCCGGGCACGCGGGCGGCCGCGCCGGTCGTGTACGCGACGATGCTGTTTCCCTTCGGCGCATCGCAGCTCATCACCACCGATTACCTGCTCGCCGCATGGACCACGCTGGCGATGTGGGCGTTCGTCGAAGCACGCTTCGCCCCTTCGCCCCATCCGCGTCGCTGGATCGCGTTGATGTGGGCGGCGCTGGCGCTGGCCTTCATCACCAAAGGACCGGCGGGATTGTTCCCCTTGCCGGTGGTGCTGCTGTTCGATTTCCTCCTGCCGGGACGGCGCGCGCATCGCGTGCTGCAGTGGTTCGGGATGCTGCTGTTCGCGTTGCTTGCGTTGCCGTGGTACGTGGCGGTGTTTCACGGCAATCCGGGGCTGTTCGAATACTTCGTCGGCGACGAACTGGTCAACCGCATGACCACCGGCGAGTTCGGCCGCCACGCCGAGTGGTACGGCTGGATCGAGATCTACGTGCCCACGTTGATCCTCGGCACGCTGCCGTGGACACCGACGCTGTGGCGCTGGGCGCGCGGAATTCCAGCGTTGGTGCGTCCATGGTGGAAGGATCCGCAACGGCGTCAGCGCGATGCGCACTGGCTGCTGCTCGTGCTGTGGCTGCTGTTGCCGCTGCTGGTGTTCTGCTTCGCGCGTTCGCGCATGCCGTTGTACGTGCTGCCGCTGTTCGTGCCGATGGCGGTGATCGTCGCGCTGCAATGGACGCGCGAGGACCGCCACCTGCCGCCATGGCCGCGCCTGCTCGCATGGGCCGTGCTGTTGCTGGCGATGAAGCTCGCCGCCGCGTGGTGGCCGACGCACAAGAACGCCGACGCCTGGGCCGAAGCGATCACCGCGCGCGCGCCGGGGCCGATCCACGAGGTTGTCTTCGTCGAGGACATGGCGCGCTACGGGCTGCACCTGGCGTTAGGGGCCGAGATCGAGAAGATCTCCCTGGATGCACTCCAGCAGCCGCGCTTCAACCCGCCTTACGACGAGCCGCTGGCCGTGGAGCTCGCCGAGCACGAAGCCGGCGTCGTCTGGATCTGCAAGCAGGCCGACTGGAAGACGGTGCGCGAGCGCATCCAAGCCTACGGCTATCGTGCGATCCCGCTGGGCGAGCCGTTCGAGCGGCGTGTGATGTTCCGCGTCGAACCGCGGCGTCAGCGCGGCGAGGACGCGCCCAGCGCGAGGTAATCCAAGCCCTGGCTCAGCAGCAGCCGCATCACGGATGCGCGTTCGGACACGGGTCGCGATTGCATCGCGTCCATCAGCCAGCCGACCGAACGGCAGCGTGCATCGTGATCCCCGCCGTTGAGTCCGGCGAGGAAGCCGTCGTTGAGCAGCGCCGCGCGCACGCCCGCGGCCTTGAGCGACTGCATCGCGGTGCCGGCGTCGTAAGGTTGGCGCGGGCTCTGCGCGGCGGTGATGAAGAAGTCGGTCGCCGCATCGGCGAAGCGCAGGCGGCTTTGTTCGCTCAGCTGTGAGGCGATGCGGTTGTAGCCCTCCAGGCTGCGCTCCGCGTTCGGATCGAACAGCGCGCACAGCGTGCGCGAATCCTGCGGCGAGTTCGCACTGGCATGCACCGCCTGGAACAGCCCGTCCACGCTCGCATCCGGCGCGCGCAACAGCAGCTCGCGACCGTCGGCGAGCAGCGCGCCGGGATCGAAGCCCCAGTCGCTGAGGTCCTGCGCGGCGACAGGCGCCGTCACCAGGCCGATGAGGAGGGGCACAAGAATGTGGCGTCGGGCACGTGCCATGGACGGTTCGCTTTGGTGGTCATCGACGGAAGGATCGTAGAGGGGCCTGGCTGAACGTCGCGACGGCGGCGTGCACGGCGCCGTGGCGACGTCCAGGCCCCGGTCTCGAGCGCACTCCTTCCGGACTCCGCCCCAATGCCGGCAGCGCGCCCCGCCCCCCTCACGAAATAGTCGTATGGACGGTGCTCGCAGGCACGACCGAACTTGACGGGCTTCAAACCATTGGATGGTCTGTCATGGCTCGGAATTCGGAAGTTTCGTTCTCGTTTGAAGCCGGTGATGTCGCGTTCGACGTCGTCCGGTTCGCACTTTCCGAAGGGGTTTCGCAACCCTTCCGCCTTGAGCTGGAGCTGTCCAGCTTCAACGGCTCCGTCGACGCGACGATGCTGCTGGACCGCGAGGCGACCTTCGCCATCGCGCGCGATGGCGTCGTGGAGCGCTCCGTGGTCGGCCTGGTCACCGCATTCGAGCAGGACGAGTCGGGCTTCCACGCCACACGTTACCGGGCGGTCGTCGAGTCGCCGCTGGCGCGGCTTGGGCTTCGTTACGGCAGTCGCATTTTCCAGCAGGTCAGCGCACCCGAGGTACTTGCGACGCTGCTCAAGGAGCATCGGTTGCTCGATACGCGCACGGCCTTCTCAGGGGTTCACGAGCTTCGTCAGTACTGCGTGCAGTACCGCGAAGCCGATTCCGTATTCTTCCACCGCCTCGCCACAGAGGAAGGCATCGTTCATTGGAACCAGGGCTGCGACGGCCGGGCGACGGTCGTGCTGAGCGATCGCATCGACAGCGCGCCGATCCTCGACGGCCCCGTCCTCTATCAGCCGGCCCCGGCGGGTGACGCGCCCGGCCCGCATCTTTGGCACTTCGCTCATCGCCGCCAGCTCGCGCCCACGCGCATCACCCAGCGCGAGTACACGTTCCACAATCCGCGCTACGACCTCCAGCACGAAGCGAAGGCTTGGACGGCGGAAAGCGCCGTCGGTGATTACGAGCATTACGACTACGCCGCCCGCTACAAGCGCGACGAGGCCGGAAAGCCGTTCACGCGCGCCAAGCTTTCAGGGCTGAGAAACGCCGCCGAGCATGCCCGCATCGAGGGCGACGATGCCCGGCTGTGGCCAGGCCTGGCCTTCGCCCTGACCGGCCATCCGAACGCGAAGTTCAACGACCGCTGGCGCGTGGTCTCGATGCACCACATCGGTGAACAAGCGGTTAGCCAGGAAGCCGACGCGGCCGGCGCCGAACACGGCAACCGCTATTCCTACCAGGCCACTGTCGCCCCCGCCCACTACGACTGGAAGCCGGAGCCCGCACCGCGTCCCGTGGTGGACGGCCCGCAGATCGCCCACGTCGTCGGTCCGGACAAAGAGGAAATCCACTGCGACGAACACGGCCGCGTGCAGGTCTGGTTCCCCTGGGACCGCCAGGGACCGCGCGAGAACGCCACCTGCTGGATCCGGGTGTCGCAGGGGTGGGCCGGCACCCTGTATGGCTTCATGGCGCTGCCCCGCGTCGGCCACGAGGTCATCGTCGAATTCCTCGAAGGCGACCCCGACCAGCCCATCGTCACCGGCCGCGCGTACCACGCCGCCAACCGCCCGCCCTACGAGCTCCCGCGCCACAAGACGCGCACCACGTTCAAGACGCAAACCCACAAGGGCGAGGGCTACAACGAGCTGCGTTTCGAGGATGAAGCCGGGCAGGAAGAGATCTTCGTCCACGCGCAGAAGGACCAGAACATCGTCGTCGAACATGACGAGACAACGAAGATCGGTCACGACCGCAGCGAAGACGTCGGCAACGACGAAACGATCGCCATCGGCCACGATCGCAAGGAGACCGTCGGCAACGACGAGACCCTGAGCATCGGCCAGGACCGGCGCGAAACGCTGGGTCGCGACCACGTGATCGGCATTGGAAGAAGTCGCCAGCTCACCGTGGCGAAAGACCTGATCGAAGACGTCGGCAACGTCCGCACCGAGAAGACCGCCACCGATCGCAGGGCCGAGACGGGCGGGCATTACGAACACAAGGTGTCCGGACGAATCGACATCGAAGCCGGCGAGCGCATCACGCACCGCACGCAGGTTCTTGAGCTGTCCGCATCGCAAACGTTCGTCCTGCGCGGTCCGGGCGGCACCATCACCATCAATCGCGATGGCGTGACGCTGGAAGGGTTGCAGCACGTGCTCAAGGGCCCCGTGGCGTTCCAAAGCCACGGCGAGGGCAACGCGCTGCAGATGCTGGGAACGCCACGCGAAGCCCTGCTCGGCGATCCCATCGAGCTCAACTACCACTACGACGATCTCCAACCCATCGCCCGCGCGCCGTATCGGCTGCTGTTCGAGGACGGAACGGTTCTGGAAGGACAGCTGGATGAGAAGGGACATGCGCTGATCGAGAACGCGCCGCCGTTCGCCTACAAGCTCGAGCTGGGCGAAGACCCGCGCACCTGGACGCCGGACAAAGCCGAACCGGAGCCCGACTACAAACGCGATTCGATCCAGGCCACCGCCCGCACGGAGCTGGAACGCGAAATGGAAGCCCTGCGACGCAACGGGCACGAGCGCAAGCCCCGCACGTACTACCGGGAGGATCTGTAATGAGCACGCTGGACGACATCGAGAAGTTCGTGACGGACCTGATCCTGGGCGACTTCAGCGAAGACGCATCGACGTCGGCGATGGTGGTGGGCGGCCTGATCTCGCTGATTCCGGTGGTGGATCAGGTGATGGACGCGCGCGACGTGTCGGCCTGCCTGTTCCGCATCAACAAGAAGGGCGGCTTCGCGCACGCGACCATCGACGACCACATGAGCCTGGGATTCGCCGCGTTCGGCGTGATTCCGGAGATCGGCAGCGCGTTCAAGACGGTCTTCAAGCCGCTGTGGAAGGAGCGGCGTCTGGCCAAGACCGGCCTTCGCACGGGCGTGGACATGGTCGAGCGCATGCTCGGCGTGGGCAAGGGCGGTGCGGTGCGCTGGATCCGCAAGTTGAACTGGGTGGGTTACACATCGCAGGCGATCACGCTGAGCAACCAGGCGTTGAACGCCTGCATCGAGATGCTGGATTACATCGGCTCGGGTGTGTGGTGGCTGCCCGAATCGCTGGAAGCGAAGGCACGCAGCATCGCCACGAACATGCGCCAGATGCGCGGCAAGCTGGATGCGCCGATCAGGCAGGGAGTGGCGCAGATGCGCAGCTTCCTGGAAGAGATGCTGGGCGAGGACGCGGCGGCGATCGCGATGCGCTTGGGTGAAGAGGGCGTGGCGCGTGCGGGTACGGGCGGGCGTCGCAGTGGTGGTCATTCGCCGCATGCGGGCGTGACGCATGGCGGTGGTCACGGCGGTGGTGCGGGCGGCAAGGGAGGCTCCGGCCATGGCGGTGGGACCAGTGGCAAGGGAACCGCCGATCACGGCACATCGCCGAGTCGTCACGATGCGCCGGCGCCGGCCAACCGCACCGGCCATCCATCGGGGCATGACGGGGCATCTCCGAACCGACACGACACACCGGCGCCGAGCTGGTTACTTCGCTTCAGGCTGGCTCGCACCTGACCGCGCTTGGCAGGATCCTGGAGGAGGGACTTGTGGCGCAGCCAGCGGCGGCACAGAAGCATGCGCCAGAACACGCAAGCCACGAAGTCTTCAAGAAGTACGGCGACGCCGATCTAGTTTTGGCAGAACAGACCTATGCACGACAAGGCGTGGCAAAGCCAAGCAGACAGCGCACCAATCGCGGGAGGGGCAAGTGATGAGTAGCTTTCGAGATCGGCGTCGCCAGATCTTTCTGGACGAGGCCAGGTACATAAAGACCGTACCATTCGTGCAGGACTGGGTACGGGAGTTGGGCGAAGGTAGAAGTGCCGTGAAAGCACAGGAGGAGCTGGCCGGGAGTGAGAGAACCATAGCCGACAATCTTTGGTGGATATGGAGCCTTCGCCAGACTGCTGGCGAGCCGCTGCATCTCCTAGCGCAGGAGCTCGAACCCATAGTCGTAGCGTATGAGCGCTATGTGGATGCCTACGAGGACACACCAGACGCCGCGTTTTACGACGCAATTCGGTTGTGGGATGGCGAGTTGATGGACACGTATGTCGACTACGTCAATCTGCTATCTGCTGCCGTGCTTCTCCATCGCGAAGATCTCATTCCGCGTATCCATAGCTTGATTGCGGGTAGCGAGTACGACGGCTCCGACCTTGTCATCGAGGAATTGATCAAGCCCTATCTGCCCGACCGCCCCGAAGTGGACGAGTGGCTGTGGAACGAGCCCTACCACCTCGCGATGGACGCCATCATCGAGGACACCGCTGGCAAGCGTGAGAAAGGCATGCGCGCCTACGTGAAGGCATGGTACCCAAGCATGAAGGGCTATTCCGGCTTCTGGAACAAACACGCGCGCGAAGACGACGACGGCATGACCACCTACGTCGGCTACTGGACCATGGAAGCGGCTGCGCTTTCATACCTCTACAACATCGACGACACCAGCTACCGCGACGAGATCGTCTATCCCAAAGATCTGGCCGACTACGCACGCAGCCAGCCGCAACGCTCCCCCGAAGCTGCACGTCTTGCTTTGCGCGGTGGAACGTCGCCCGCGCCAACCACGGCCGGCGAGCCCTGCCCGCGCAGTGGCTGGTGGTCCACACCTGCGCTGCACGATGAACGCCGTTACTTCCTGATCGGCGACACGCTGCCCACGCTCGACACGACTCCCGCAAAAGGCCACATCACCTGGCATTGGGAAGCAGACCAGTCGCCCGTGCCTGTCATCGTGGGCCACACCGGGCTGCCCGCACCACGCGCGGGTTTGTGGCTGAAGCAAGACCATGCCGACGTGCGCTGCCGCGTCGAGCTCAATCAACCGTTGCCGCTGCACGAAGGCAACGTGGCGATCTGGGTCTGGCAGGAAGGCGTGGCGTTCTCCGCAGCGTCCGGCAAGCCATGCCCGCGCGCGGGCCGCTGGCGCTGCGAGGACGCACCGCAAGTTGAGCGCACATTCGCCGAAGGCGAAACCTTGCCGCCGCTGGACGGCCGCGCCGTGGTCTGGCGCTTGTTGCAGGCGATCTAAGTAGGCGTTCGAAGGGCTCGCACGAGGTTGGATGGACGCAAGCGATTGCGCTCCATGCGTAGGGCGAAAGCAGGCGCGACGCGTGCCGGAGGCAGATCAAAATGGGTTCCAGCTTTCGCTGGAATGACGTGACACGGCGGAAGGAATGACGGCCTGGACCCGGCCCTCGCCTGGCTGGCGAGGCCTCATCGGGCGCTTCGGTGCATCGGCATCGGTGTTAGCGCAAACATGCGTCGCCGGCCGCAGACCCCGCAAGAACGTAGGTGACGACCGCGCACCGGTATGCCACGCTCGGCCCATCTTCGCCCCGCGGACGCCGCATGACCGAGGACGCCGGTTCGCCCTCCCGAGTCCCCCTGCGCGGCGACGCCGCGCTCGTGCGTGCGCTGGGGCCGTTCCAGCTCGGCGCGTCCATCATCAACATCATCGTCGGCGCCGGCATCTTCATGCTGCCGGCGCTGCTGCTCGCGCGAATGGGGCCGGCGGCGCCGCTGGCCTTCGTGGTGGGCGCGGTGGCCATCGTGCCGATCGCGCTCTGCTTCGCCGCGGTGGGCTCGCGCGCTGCGGCGACGGGCGGGCCGTACACCTATGTCGGCGCGGGCTTCGGGCCGTTCGCCGGCTTCCTCACCGGGGCGTTGATGTGGATCTGCAACGTCACCTCCAGCGCGGGCGTCGCGGCGGCATTGGCGGGACAACTGGCGCACGCGTTTCCCGCACTCGCGCCAGCCGCGCCACGCGCGCTGTTGATCGCCGCGGTCTACGGCCTGCTGTTCGCGCTCAACGCGTTCGGGGTGAAGCTGGGCGCGCGGATGATCGTCGCGCTCGCCACGCTGAAGCTGACGCCGCTGTTCGTGCTCGCCGCGGTGGGGATGTTCTTCCTCGACGGGTCGCAGATCAGCCTGCGCATCGATGACGTGCCGTCCTGGGCGGCGCTGGGGTCGTCGCTGGTGCTGGTGGTGTTCGCCTATGCGGGCATGGAGACCGCGCTGGTGCCCACCGGCGAAGTACGCGACCCGGCTCGCCATGTGCCGCGCGCGACGCTGGGCGCGATCGTCATCGTGGTGCTGCTCTACATCGGCATCCAGGCGGTGTGCCAGGGCGCGCTCGGTGCGGACCTGGCCGGCAGCGCGGCACCGGTGGCCGATGCGGGCGGGGCGATCTGGGCGCCCGCGCGAGCGCTGCTGCTGGCGACGGCCTGCGTGTCGATGCTCGGATTTTTGATGGGCAACCTCTTCTCGTCCTCGCGTCTGCTGTTCGCACTGGGGCGCGACGGCTTCCTTCCGCGCATGTTCGGCGTGGTCGATGCGCGCCATCGCGTGCCGGTGCTCGGGCTGCTCGCGCACGCGGGCATCGCCACGGCGCTGGCGGTGGCGGGCAGTTTCGAGACGATGGCGTTGATCTCCGGCGGCGCGATCTGCCTGGTGTTCGCGGCGGTCGCGGTGTCGGCCTGGCGCGTGCAGCGCATCGGCCTGCGCGGCGTGGGCGAACCGCTGGTGCTGCCGGCGGGCGGGCTGATTCCCGCCATCGCCGTGCTGACGATGGCCGCCATCCTCGCCACGCTCAGCGCGCAGGAATGGCTGGCGATCGCGCTGTCGCTGACGGCGCTGGTGGTGATCTACGCGGTGCTCGCCGCGCTGCGTGGTCGCAGCGCGCGGCGTTCGGTGGTGTAGGCCGGATCAGGGCGTCGCGGGCTCGTCGGCGCGCGTTTCCCAGTGCGGCTCGCGTCGCGGCACCGGCGGCGGCGTCCGGCCGAAGGTGTTGCGCACGCGCTTGGACACGAGCAGGTACGGCACCCAGATCAGCACGGCCACGCAGGCGCCGATGACCTGTCGCACGCCGCCCATCGCGCCGTCGCGCAGGTGCGGGATCTGCATCGTCAGGTACACGTCCAGCCCCAGGAACGCCACGTTGCCCACCAGCAGCACGATCATCCAGCGCGGGAACGACGGCGTCTTCATGAAGTACATCGCCAGCAGCGCCAGGCTGGCGGCGAGGAACACGCCGTTGCCGATCGCCTCGTACAGGAACACCGGCCCCAGCAGCGGATCGTAGAGCCCGCTGCCCGGCGTGGTGATCTGCTCCCACACGCCGTTGCTGAAGGCCGGGATGTGCTGCGTGCGCAGCACCATGAAGTTCACGATCACCGACATCACCAGCTTGATGGCGATGACGATCAGCCAGCCGCCCAGCCCGGTCGGCCCGGCGTTTCGTTGCTGCGGTGTCTGCGCGAACACCAGCGGTTGCTCGCCCAGCGTGAGGCCGCCGCGCGAAGACTGCGGCGCCTGGTACGGATTGTCCGACATGCCCTTCCCCTTAAGGATCACGATCGTCCATCGACGATAGCGCGATCGGGGCGTGGCGTCAGCCGCGGTGCTCCCGCGCCAGGTACTGCGCCGACTGCATTTCGATCAGGCGCGAGGCCGTGCGCTCGAACGCATGCGCCAGCTTGTTGCCGACGTACAGCGACGACGGCGCGGCGGCGGCGGTGCAGACCAGGTTGACGTGGCGGTCGTACAGTTCGTCGATCAGGTGCACGAAGCGACGCGCCGGGTCGTCGTTGCGACCGTCGAACAGCGGGATGCCGCCGACCAGCACGGTGTGGCACTCGGTGGCGATCTCGATGTAGTCGCTGGCCGCACGCGGGCCCTCGCACAGCGCGGCGAAGTCGAACCAGGCGTGGCCTTCGGCCAGCGCGCGCACGGGGATTTCGCGGCCGTCGATCACCAGCGGGCCGTCCTCGTGCGGGCAGGTCGCCGTGAGCTCCTTCCAGCGTTCGCGCAGCCATTCGTCGGACGTTGCGTCCAGCGGCGCGCGGTACACCGGCGAGCGCGTCAGCGCGCGCAGGCGGTAGTCCTGCGCGCTGTCCAGGTACAGCACCTTGCAGTGCTGCTCGATCTGCGCGATCGCCGGCAGGAAGCTGGCGCGCTGCAGGCCGTCCCTGTAGAGGTTCTTCGGCTCGGTGTTGGAGGTGGTCACCAGCGTCACGCCTTCGGCGAACAGGCGTTCGAGCAGGCGACCGAGCAGCATCGCGTCGCCGATGTCGTTGACGAAGAATTCGTCGAGCACCAGCACGCGCAGGTCGCGGCCCCATTCGCGCGCGATGGACGCCAGCGGATCGCTCTGGCCGGCGTGCGTGCGCAGCTGGGCGTGCACTTCGCGCATGAAGCGATGGAAGTGGGTGCGGCGCTTTCTACCCGTTCCCTCACCCCACCGTTCGCCCTGCGAACGGTCGCCCTCTCCGGGCGTGAGAGGGGCGTCGGTGCGGCTTGCAGCCGCAACATCCGTCATGGGCAGCGCATCGAAGAACAGATCGATCAGGAACGTCTTGCCGCGACCGACGCCGCCCCACAGATACAGGCCGCGCGGCGATTCGGGCTTCCTTCCCAGCAGCGCGTCGAACAGCCCGCGCTTGGGCGGCGCGAGCAACGCGGCGTGGATGCGGTCGAGTTCGCGCAGCGCGGGGCGTTGCGCGGGGTCTTCGTTCCAGTCGCCGCGTGCGACGCCGGCGGCGTAGACGGCCGAAGGCGCGGACGCGCGTGCGGCGTCCGTTTCGATGCGGGCGTTCATGCGTTACCGGTGTCTTCGCCCTCACCCCACCGTTCGCCCTGCGAACGGTCCCCCCCTCTCCCGCCAGGCGGGAGAGGGACTTCGGAGCGGCCTTCGGCCGCGACGTCCATCGGGGGCGACAGGTAAGGCTTGATGCCGTTCTTGATCGCGCCGCGCAGGTCCATCAGGCGGCGATGGAAGAAGTGGCTGGTCTCGGGCATCTTCACCAGCTCCGGTGGCTGGGCGAGCTTGAGCGAATCGATCCACGCATACACCGCGTGCGGATCGACGATCTCGTCGTTCTCGCCCTGGATCACCAGCCACGGGCACTGCGGCGGCACGATGGTGCTGAAGTCCCAGCTGCGCCCGGCCGCGGGCGGGGCGATGGAGATCACCATCGCCGGGTGCAGTTCGTTGGCGCACTTGAGCGTGATGTACGAGCCGAAGCTGAAGCCGGCCAGCCACAACCGCGCACCGGGGCGCTGCGCGCGCACCCAGGCGGCGACGGCGCGCAGGTCGTCGGCTTCGCCGCGGCCCTGGTCGAAGCTGCCTTCCGACGCGCCGGTGCCACGGAAGTTGAAGCGCACCGTCGCGATGCCCGACTCGCGCAGCGCGCGCGCGGCCATGGTCACGACCTTGTTGTGCATCGTGCCGCCGTCGGTGGGCAGCGGATGGCAGACGATCGCCACCGCGTCGCGCACGGGCGCTTCGGCGGCTTCGACGATGGTCTCCAGCGCGCCGGCCGGGCCGTGGAGCATCAGCGTGGTGGTGGCGTCGGTCGGGAAGGCGGGCTGGTTCATGCGGCCATGATACGGGGTGGGGGATTCAGAGCCCGTTGCCGCGCGCGTTCGCGGCTAGAGGTCGAAGCCGAGCACGAGCGGGTCGTGGTCGGAACTGCGCCACGGCCCGACGCCGCCGGCGCGGTAGCCCGAGGCGTCCGGCTCGTCGGCGTTGACGTGCCATTCCGCCGCGCCGCGCAGGCGTTGCGCAAACGCCGGGCTCAGCAGCGCGTGATCGAGTCGGCCGAGCTGGCCGTCGTAGACGTAGGAGTACGGGCGCTCGACGCCGGCCACGTCGAAGGCGTCGCGCCAGCCCGCCTCGCGCAGCGTGCGGACGGGGCGCTCCTGGGCGTAGGCGTTGAGGTCGCCGACGATGAGGGTGTTCGCGCCGTGGCCGGTCGGGTCGGTGGCCAGCCACGCGGCGAGGCGACGCGCGGACTCGGTGCGCGTTGCGTCGTAGCAACCGGCGCCGTCGCGCTGGTCGCGGTCCTCGCCATTGGCGTTGCTGCAACCCTTGGACTTGAAATGGTTGGCGACGACGACGAACGCCCGGCCGCGCGGCTTGCCGGCCTTCAGCGGGACGAACGCCTGGGCCAGCGGCACGCGGCTTTCCGGACCGAACGGGCCGCCTTCCAGCACCTTCGGCTTGCCGATGGGGCGCACGCGGTCGGCGTGGTAGATCAGGCCGACGCGGATCGGGTTGTCGCCCGGGCCCGCACCGGCGTCGACGAAGCGCCAGGTGTCGCCGCCGGCATCGAGCGCGGCGACCAGCGCGGCGATGCTCGAGTCCGCGCCGTAGCCGTCGTTCTCCAGTTCCATCAGCGCGACGACATCGGCGTTCAGGCCGTCGATCACCGCCACGTGCTTGGCCAGCTGCGCCTGCAGCTCCTGCGCCGAACGCGCGCCGCGCTGGGTCGGAAATCCGCCACCGCGGCCGTCGCCGTTGAACAGGTTTTCCAGATTGAGCGCGGCGATGCGCAGCGTGCCGGGAACGGCCGGCGCCTGCGGACGCGCGGCCGGTTGCAGCGCCGGCGTGTCGGTGGGGCGCAGCACGTAGCCCTTCTCGTCCTGGTCGATCACGCCGGTGAGGCCTTCGATGACGCTGCCGGTGCGCGCCTGCGCCAGGCCTTGCGGCCACTGGATGTCGGCCGTTCGCAGCCACAGGCTCCGGCGCGCGTTGTTCGCGACGAGGGCGCGGTAGGCGTCGCTGCCCGGCGCGTGGCGTTCGGTCGGCTGCCACGGGCGCTCGCCGATGCTGATCAGGACGCGACCGTTCTTCGCCAGGTCGCCGCTGTCGGCCAACGGTGCGGGCGCGCGGAACGCCACGTGCATGCCTTCCAGGCGCTCCCAGTCCGCCGGGGCGGTGTCGATGGCGACGGGAGGCAGGAGTGAGTGGCCGGTGCGGTGCACGCGCGCATCCACCAGCGCGGTGCGCGTGCCGCGTCCGGCATCGAGTTCGGCGACGGTGCCGCGTACACGGACGACGTCGCCCGGCGTCACGGCCGTGCTGTTGTCCCGGACGAAGAGGCCGTCGGACGTGGCGTCGTCGCCGTCGCCGCCGTCCTGCAGGTACCAGCCGCCGTCGCCGAGTGCGTTCACGACGCCGTCGACGGTGACGGTCTGGCCCACGAGCGCGCTGCGTGCCTCGTGACCCTGCACGGCGCCGATGGGCAGGACGTCGCGCGCCACGGGCGTCGTCGAGCAGGCGACCAGGAGGCAGGGCGCCAGCAGCAGGACCGGTCGCAGCGGGAAGGCGGTAAGGGGCATGGCGGGCTCGCCGGAGGAAAGGCGCGCATTATCGCGAGCGGATCGTGACGGGTGCTGCTCCCTCTCCTGTCTATTGCAGGGGGAGGGGCCGAAGCGCTCAGCGCATCGAAGATCAGAAACGACAACGCCGCCCGAAGGCGGCGTTGATCGAAACAGACCCGAAGGACCGGCTTACTTGAGGTTCGCCAGCATCCAGTCGACCGTGGCGATGACCTGCTCGTCGGTCAGTGCCGGGTTGCCGCCCTTCGGCGGCATCACGCCGGCCGTGCCGGTGAAGCCTTCGATCGCGTGCTTGTGCAGGGTATCCACGCCCTTGGGCAGACGCTCGGCCCAGTGGGCCTTGTCCAGCGTCGGGGCGCCGCCGGCGCCGGAGGTGTGGCAGCCGGTGCACAGGTTGTTGAAGATCACCGAGCCGTCGGTCGTGCCGCCGTAGGCGACCTGCGAGGCGGCCTTGGCCGCAGCGGCGGCGGAAGCGGCCTGCTGGGCGGCGGCGCCGGTGGTGCCGGCGTAGACCGCGCCGACCGGGGCGATGCGCTGCTCGGTGCGCTTGACGGCGTCCGGGTTGACCTCTTGCGGGATCTGGCCGTGGACGACGATCGCCGCGACGATCAGGCCCAGCGTGACCAGCATCAGGAAGCCGATCACCATCGAGAATTTCTTCAGGAATTCGAGGTCGTAATTGCGCACAAACCCACCCTATGGCGCGCCCGCCTGGGCACGCGAAGCCATCGACAAACGGCCGCCGGTGGGCGGCCGCGCGCCAGTATAAAGCCCGCTCCCGCACCCGAAGATGGGGGAATGGCGCGCCCGGAGGGATTCGAACCCCCGACCAATGGCTTCGGAAGCCACTACTCTATCCGGCTGAGCTACGGGCGCCTGGCTGAGATCCCGGCGATTGGCCTGATCGGATGATCACGCCGCATCACACGGGGCTGGCATTCTAGCGACAAAGCGCGCTGGCGTGCTGCCACGGCTTCTCAGTTCCCCCGCGGTGCCGGCGCCGATCGCCCCCGCTCCTGCAAATGTCCTGCGTGAAATGAGTTACGAACGCTTCGAAACCCCGATGGTCCCGCCGTGGAAGACGCGACTGGCGCTGTACTGGCAGCTGGTGCGCGGCGACCGTCCGATCGGCTGGCTGCTGCTGCTGTGGCCCACCTGGTGGGGGCTGTGGCTGGCGGCCGGCGGCGTGCCGCCGCTGTGGACGTTGTTCGTCTTCAGCGCCGGCGTGTGGCTGACGCGTTCGGCCGGCTGCGTCATCAACGACTACGCCGACCGCTGGCTGGATCCGCATGTGGAGCGCACCAAGGGCCGGCCGCTGGCGACCGGCGCGGTGCGCGGCCGCGAGGCGCTGGTGCTGTTCGCCGTGCTGATGCTGGCGGCGTTCGCGCTGGTGCTGACGATGAACCGGCTGACGATCCTGATGAGCTTCATCGGCGTGCTGCTGGCCGCGAGTTACCCCTATCTCAAGCGCTACACGCACCTGCCGCAGGTCTACCTGGGGCTGGCCTTCGGCTGGGGCATCCCGATGGGCTTCGCCGCGGTGCAGGGCGAAGTGCCGGCGGTGGCGTGGCTGCTGTACGTGGCCAACATCGTGTGGTCCACGGCCTACGACACCTGGTACGCGATGGTCGACCGCGAGGACGACCTGCGCATGGGCAGCAAGTCCACGGCGATCCTGTTCGGCGACATGGACCTGATCGCGCAGGGCGTGCTCTACGCGCTGTTCTTCATCGCGCTGGTCCTGGTCGGGCAGCGCGCCGGCATGGGCACTTATTACTGGATCGGGTTCGCGGCGGCCGTGGCGCTGGTGGCCTACGAATTCGTCATCGCGCGCACGCGCGAACGCACGGCGTGCTTCCGCGCGTTCCTGCACAACCACTGGGTGGGGCTGGCGGTCTTCGCCGGCATCGCGGTCGATTTCGCGACGCGCGCGCCGGCGCCGTAACGCTCAGAGCGCCTTCGCCAGCCGGCGCAGGCGGAAGCCCGCGATGATCTGCAGCACCCCGTAGAACAGCGCCGCCACGCCGATCCACAGCGCCACCGTCACCAGCCCGGCGGCAGGCCGCGCCACGAACAGCGCACCCAGCGCGATGGCCAGCAGCCCGCTCAGCGCGATCATCCATTCGCCGGTGACTTCCTTGCGGATGCGGATCGCCAGCACGATGCGGTAGATCCCCGCCACCACCAGCCACGCGGCCAGGAACAGCAGCAACAGGCCCGCCGTCGCCACCGGATTGCTCACGGCGAGCACGCCGAAGATCAGCGACAGCAGCGCGTACAGCGCAAGCCAGCCCTTCGAGACGGCAATGTCGCGACTGAACAGTGCGATCAGGCTGAGCACGCCCTCGGCGATCGCCATCACGCCGAACGCCCAGGCGATCGCCACCGCTGTCTTGCCCGGCCACAGGAAGGCGCCGATCCCGAACACCACCGCGACCACGCCGTACAGCACCAGCACCCACCAGCTGCGTCCCAGGCTTGCGAACAGTCCTGCGCTCATGACGACCTCCGTGACGGGATGAAGGACCGGCTCGCGCCGGCGCGAAGGGAGCGTGAAGCCCGCCCGGTCGCCGCGGCGTGAACGCTGCGTGTGCGCGGTCGTTGTGCGTTTGCCGACATTCCGCGCGCAAATGCGCCCAGCGGCCCGTTCGACCCGCGCGGCGGCGGGTGCGCTGTGCTGGAATCGGCACTTCGCCCGCGCCGGAGTCCGCCATGCGTCGCCTGTGCCTGTCGCTGTCCCTGCTCTGCCTCGCCGCCCCCGTCCTGGCGCAGACCGCGCCGACGCGCGAACACCTCGCCCCTGCCGGCTGGGAGGGCTCGTACCACGGCCTGCACTACACGCCGGTGTTGCGCGTGGGCGACCGGGTCATCGTCTCGGGCATTCCCGCCAGCGAGGGCGAGACCGACGAAGCGAAGATCCGCTGGGCCTTCCAGCAGCTACAAGCGCACCTGGAAAAGGCCGGCGCGACGATGGCCGACGTGGTGGAGCTGCAGAGCTTCCACGTCGCGCGCGACCACGAGGAATTCCGCACGCGCGTGGAGCCGGTGCTGAAGGTGCATCGCGAGTTCTTCAAGGACCACTACCCGGCCTGGACCGCCGTTGGCACGACGGCGCTGTTCTCCAAGGGCGCGCCGATGGAGATCCGGGCCGAGGCGATCATCGGCTCGGGCGCGCGGGCGAAGGCGGATATTCCGGTGAAGCCGTAGACGCAAGACCACAACAGCAGACCCTCTCCCCCTTGCGGCGACCGAAGGGAGTACAGGGCTGAGAAGGACAGGCCGCCGAAGGCCGCCAGGGAGAGGGGTGGGGCGGCTGAAGAGCACGCGCTGCGCGCGCCCCCTCTTCCGCCCCCTTCGGGGGCACCTTCTCCCACAAGGGGAGAAGGGAAAAGCGCGCTCACGGCACCCGCGCGCACACCCACACATCCACCCGCGCCACGCCTGCGCGCAGCAACGCGGTCGCTGCGGCGCGCACCGTCGCGCCGGTGGTCATGACGTCATCCATCAGCGCGACATGCGCCGGCAGCGCGACCCCGTGCCGCACCTCGAACGCCCCGCGCACGTTGCGGCGACGGGCAGCTGCGTCCAGCCGTGTCTGCGCCGACGTCGCGCGACCGCGTCGCAGCAGGTCGTCGCGCAGCGGCAGGCTGAGGTGCCGGGACAGCGGCCGGGCCAGCTCGAGTGCCTGGTCGAAGCCGCGTCGACGCAGGCGTCCCCGGTGCAGCGGCACCGGCACCAGCGCCTGCGGGCGGTCCGCCGTGCCCACGCGCGACGCCATCAGCGCGGCCAGCAGGCGCAGGCTGGCGAGGTCGGCGTGGAACTTCGCCCGTGGCAGCAGGCGGTCCAGCGGCGGGCGGTAGAGGAAGACCGCCCGCGTCGCGGCCTGTGGCGGTGGGCGTCGCAGGCAATCGCCGCACAGCGTGTGTTCGACGGGTAACGGCAGGCCGCAACGGCCGCAGGACGCGGCGTTCTCGGGCAACGATTGTGCGCACGGTTCGCACAGTTGAATGCCGTTGGTGGCACGTTCGCGGCAAATCAGGCAGGACGGCGGCAGCAGTCGGTTCGCAAGGCGTTCGGTCGCACGACGCCAGCGTCCGTAAACTCCATGCGCAGTCGTTTGGTTGACAGGGTTCGGCATGGTTTCCAGACTGCCCGACCTGTCACGCCGAAACCGTCGGAATTCCCCCATGACCGCTGTCAGCCAGACCCCCGCCGTCGAGCCGCGCCACGACTGGTCCCGCGCCGAGGTCCGCGCGCTGTTCGACCTGCCGTTCCCGGAGCTGTTGCACCTGGCCGCCAGCGTCCACCGGGCGAACTTCGACCCGGCGCAGGTCCAGGTCAGCACCCTGTTGTCGATCAAGACCGGCGGTTGCCCGGAGGACTGCGGCTACTGTCCGCAGGCCGCGCGTTACCACACCGGCGTGGAAGCGACGAAGCTGATGAGCACCGAGGCGGTGCTGGAGAAGGCCCGCCAGGCCAAGGCCGCCGGCGCCAGCCGCTTCTGCATGGGCGCGGCCTGGCGTTCGCCGAAGGACCGCGACATCCCGAAGGTCGCCGCCATGATCTCTGAAGTGAAGGCGCTGGGCCTGGAGACCTGCGCCACGCTGGGCATGCTGTCGTCGGACCAGGCGCGCGCGCTGAAGGACGCGGGGCTGGACTACTACAACCACAACCTCGACACCGCGCCGGAGTTCTACAACCAGGTCATCCACACGCGCGAGATGCAGGACCGCCTGGACACGCTCTCGCACGTGCGCGACGCCGGCATGAAGACCTGCTGCGGCGGCATCGTCGGCATGGGCGAACACCGTGACCAGCGCGCCGGCCTGCTGCAAACGCTGGCGAACCTGCCGGCGCACCCGGATTCGGTGCCGATCAACCGCCTCGTGCAGGTGGAAGGCACGCCGCTGGCGGGCACCGAGCTGCTGGATCCCTTCGAATTTGTGCGCACCGTCGCAGTTGCGCGCGTCTTGATGCCGCGTTCGATGGTGCGCCTGTCCGCGGGCCGCGAGTCGATGAGCGACGAATTGCAGGCGCTGTGCTTCCTCGCCGGCGCAAATTCCATCTTCTACGGCGAGAAATTGCTGACGACCGGTAATCCCGACACCGAACGCGATATGGCATTGTTTGCCCGACTGGGCTTGCGTCCGATGCCCGTCGTTGAACAGGGGGAGACTGTCCATGCCGACATCGTCGAAGCGGCGCACAGCTGCGCCGCGTGATGCCTCGTCGGTGCGCTCATGAGCCGGCCCGGCTGGCGTGAGCGCATCCAGACCGCGCGAAGCGAACGCGAGGCCGCCTCGCGCGTGCGCGTTCGCCGCACCGTATCGCTGCGCGACGGCGCGCGTTGCCTGGTCGACGGCCGTTCCCTGCTGAATTTCTGCGGCAACGATTACCTCGGCCTGTCGCAGCATTTCGCCGTGGTCGGCGCGTTGCAGGACGCGGCCTCGCGCGAAGGCGCCGGCGGCGTCGGCTCGCACCTGGTCTGCGGCCATCATCAGATCCACGACGCTCTGGAGCGCGAGATCGCCGAATGGCTCGGCACGCCGCGCGCGCTGCTGTTCGGCAGCGGCTACCTGGCGAACCTGGCCGTGGTGCAGGCCTTGCTGGGCGACGACGACGTCTGCGTCCAGGACCGCCTCAACCACGCCAGCCTGATCGACGCCGCGCGCCTGGCCGGCTGCCGCCTGCGCCGCTATCCGCATGGCGATGCCGAAGGCGCCATCCGCCAGTTGCGCAGCATGCCCGAGGGCCTGGCGATGCTGGCCACCGACGGCGTGTTCAGCATGGACGGCGACATCGCCCCGCTGCGCGAACTGGCCCTGGTGGCGCGCGTGCAGAAGGCGCTGCTGTACGTGGACGACGCGCACGGCATCGGCGTGGTCGGTCCGGACGGTCGCGGCAGCGTGGCGGCCAACAAGCTCGGCGTGGCCGACGTGCCGCTGCAACTGGCGACGCTGGGCAAGGCGCTGGGCGGTTACGGCGCGGTCGTGGCCGGCGATGCCGACCTCATCGGCCATCTCACCGAAACCGCGCGCAGCTACATCTACACCACCGCGCTGCCGCCGGCGCAGGCCGCCGCCTCGCTGGCGGCGGTGAAGCTGGCGCGCTCGGAACACTGGCGCCGCGGCAAGCTGGACGAACTCGTCGGCCGGTTCCGCGAACGCGCCCAGCGCGCCGGCCTGGAGCTGATGGATTCGCAGACGCCGATCCAGCCGGTGATCTGCGGCGACGATGCCACCGCGCTCACGCTGGCCGCCTCGCTCGAACAGGCCGGCTACTGGGTCGCCGCGATCCGCCCGCCGACCGTGCCCGAAGGCCGCGCGCGCCTGCGCGTCACGCTTTCGGCGCTGCACGGCGTGGCCGATGTCGACGGCCTGGTCGAGACGCTGGCGAAGGCGCGCGATCGCATCCGCCTGGGGCTGACCGACCCGGCCCCGCGCCAGGTCGCGCTGGGGCGATGAGCGGGGAGCGCGACCTCGCGCGCCTGCTCGCCTCGCTGACCGCGACGGCGCGTGAGGGCGAATACGCCTTCGTCGCGCGCCCGGCACCCGACCCCGCACTGGCCGCGCTCGCGCACGGCATGGTGCGCGAGGACGAAGGCATCACCTACGTGCTGCCCTGCGAGGTCGCCGACACGCGCGGGCTGCCGTACGATTTCCGCGCCGCCTGGCTCACCCTGGGCGTGCATTCGGCGCTGGATGCGGTCGGTCTGACCGCCGCCTTCGCCACCGCGCTGGCGCGGCACGGCATTCCCTGCAATGTGCTCGCCGGCTTCCACCACGATCACCTGCTGGTCGCGGCCGATCGCCGCGACGACGCACTGGCGGTGCTGGCCGGCCTTGCCCGGGACGGCGGCGGCGCCTGAGAGACCGCCCGCGGAAACACCGCTTCCCCCATCCCCCATCGGCTGCACCCCATGTACATCGAAACGCGCGGGCAGGGTCCCGCGCTGGCACTCCTCCACGGCTGGGCCATGCACGGCGGCCTGTTCGCGCCGCTGGTCGAACGCCTCCAGGACCGCTACACGCTCCACCTGATCGACCTGCCCGGCCACGGCCGCGCACGCGACGACACCACGCCGCTGGTGCCCGAAGCGCTCGCCGCGCAGCTGGTCGCGCGCGTGCCCGACGCGGTCTGGCTCGGCTGGTCGCTGGGCGGGCAGTTCGCGCTGCGCGCCGCGCTGGATTTCCCCGAAGAAGTGCGCGGGCTGGTGATGATCGCCTCCTCGCCGCGCTTCGTGACGCAAGACAACTGGCCGCACGGCGTGACGCCCAACCTGTTCCGCGATTTCGGCCGAGCGCTCGAGCGTGATTTCCGCGGCACGCTGGAAGCTTTCCTCGCACTGGAGGCCCTGGGCTCCAGCTACGCGCAGGAAGAACTGCGCAGCCTGAAGGCGCAGGCCTTCGAGCGCGGCGAGCCCGCGCCGCGCGCGCTCCAGGAAGGCCTGCTCCTGCTCGACCGCCTGGACCTGCGCGACGACCTGCCACAGCTGCGCGTGCCGAGCCTGTGGATCTCCGGCCGCCGCGACCGCCTGATTCCCTCCGGCGCCATGCCCGCCGCCGCATCGATGGCGCCCGGTGCACGCAGCGTCGTGATCGCCAGTGCAGGCCACGCGCCGTTCCTCGGCGCGGCCGACGAAGTGGCGCGCGAGATCGACACCTTCATGCAGGCCCTTCCCCCTCTCCCGCACGCGGGAGAGGGCCGGGGTGAGGGCGGCTTCGCCGACCACGCTTCCGCTGCGATTCCCCCATCCCAACCTTCCCCCGCAAGCGGCGGAAGGGGCTCGAATCCATGACCGACATGTTCGACCACCGCCAGGTCCGCCGCGCTTTCTCGCGCGCCGCGCACCACTACGACGATGCATCGGCGCTGCAACGCGAAGTCGCCTCGCGCCTGATGGAACAGCTGGACTACCTCGACGATCCCGCGCTGAACCGCGCGCCGCCGCAGCTGGTCGTCGATGTCGGCTGCGGCCCGGGGCACTCGGTCGCCGCCATGCAGAAGCGCTGGCCGAAGGCGCACGTGATCGGACTGGACCTCGCCGCGCCGATGCTGCGCGAGGCACGCACGCACGCAGGCGGCTGGCTGCCGGCCTTCCTGCCGGGCGTCGCGCGTCGCCCTGACTGGCTGTGCGCCGATGCACGCGCGCTGCCGCTGCGCGATGCCAGCGTCGACATCCTCTTCTCCAACCTGTGTCTGCAGTGGGTCGAGGACCTGCCGGCCGTGTTCGCCGGCTTCCGCCGCGTGCTCAAGCCCGATGGCCTGCTGCTGGTGTCCACCTTCGGCCCGGACACGCTGCACGAATTGCGCGACGCCTTCGCCCACGCCGACAACGCGCCGCACGTCAGTCCGTTCGCCTCCATCGCGCAGTTCGGCGATGCGCTGATCGCGGCGGGCTTCAAGAATCCGGTGCTGGATCGCGACGAGTTCGTGCTCGGCCACGAGGACCTGGGCAGCCTGATGCGCGAGTTGCGCACGCTCGGCGCGACCAACGCGATGACCTCGCGCCGGCGCAGCCTCACCGGGCGCGCGCGTTTCGCGCGCGCGGCGGAGGGGTACGAGCCCTGGCGTCGCGATGGCCGCCTGCCGGCGACGTGGGAAGTGATCTACGCCCATGCCTGGGGCCCGCAGCCGGGCACGCCGATCCGGGTCGGGGGCGTGGACGAAGTGCGCGTTCCGGCGCACGGCATCCCGGTGCGGAAGCGCTCGTGAACGCACGACGCACCGCGCTGGCGGCGGTCGCCATCGCACTGGCTTCGGCGTTCTTCTTCACCTGCACCTACGTGCTCAATCGCGCGGCGGCGGTGGAAGGCGGCCACTGGGCGTGGACCGCGTGCCTGCGTTACCTGATCACGCTGCCCTTGCTGCTGCCGGTGATGCCCTGGCAGGGCGGCGTGGCGCCGGTGTGGCGCGCGATACGCGCCCATCCCGGGCCGTGGCTGTTGTGGAGCGGCGTCGGCTTCGTCCTGTTCTACCTGTGCCTGAGCTACGCCGCCGCCAGCGGCCCGTCGTGGCTGATCGCCGGCACGTTCCAGCTCACGGTGATCGCGGGGATGTTGTGCGCGCCGTTCCTCTACCGCGACGAGCGCGCGCGCATCCCGCTGCCGGCGCTGGCGACCGGCGCGCTGGTGGTCGCGGGCGTGTTGTTGTTGCAGTTCGGCCACGGCGGCGGTTCGCTCGACCGCGCGGGCTGGATCGCGCTGGTGCTGGTGGCGGTGTCGGCGTTCGCCTACCCGCTCGGCAATCGAGGCTTGCTGCTGCACCTGGAGCGCAGCGGCGTGGAACTCAACGCGACGCAGCGCGTGTTCGGCATGACGCTGGCGAGCCAGCCGATGTGGTGGGCCGTCGCCGCCGCGACGCTGGTCCACGTCGGGCCGCCGCCGCTGGGGCAGGTGACGTTCGCCGCCGGCGTGGCGCTGGGCGCGGGAGTGGTCGCGACGGTGCTGTTCTTCCAGGCCACCGGCATGGTGCGCAACAACCCGACCGCGCTCGCGGCAGCCGAAGCGATGCAGGCGGCGGAAATCCTGTTCGCCACCCTGATCGGCGTGCTGTGGCTGGGCGAGGCATGGCCGCAGGGCCGCGCGCTCGGCGGCGCGGTGCTGGTGGTGCTGGGCATCGTGGTCTTCAGCATCGTCGCCGCCCGCGCCAGCGCGGGCGATCGGCGTGCGACGGAAGAACTGTCGGGAGATCGCGGGGCGTAGGTGCGATGGGAACTTCGCGCATCGCGATCCCGTCCGCCGCCCGCGCGAACCCCGTAAGCTCCCGCGCTTGCCCGCACGCCATGCACGACGCGATGAACCTCGCCCTGTTCGACTTCGACGGCACGCTTACCGACCGCGAACTGTTCCCCGACTTCATGCGTTTCGCGGTGACGCCGCGGCGGCTGGCGATCGGACGTGTGCTGCTGGCGCCGCTGGTGATCGGCTACAAGCTGGGCCTGGTGAACGGCCGCATCACGCGCGCGTGCATCGTCGCCTACGCATTTCGCGGACGGTCGCAACACGAACTAAGCGACGCCGGCGAACGGTTCGCGCGCGAGATCATCCCCGCCGCGTTGCGGCCAGAGGCGATGACGCGCCTGCAATGGCATCGCGAACAGGGCGACACCGTCGTCGTGGTGTCGGGCGCTTTCGATCTGTACCTGTCGCACTGGTGCGCGCAGCACGGCGTGGAGCTAACGCACCACGCGCGCGAACACTAACGCACTGCGCCACCTCACACCAACGCCGAGCGCCCCTCATCCGTGCAATGCACGAAGTTCACCGGAATCCCATGCGCGCCCAGCACCGCGGCGATCTGGCGCTGACGCGCCTGGAAATGGCGATGCTGCGCTTCCAGTTTGCTGCGGCACTCCGGCGTGTCGCAGGGCGCTTCGGTGGCGTAGCGCGATTTCCACGCGCGCGGCTCGAACATCGCGATGCGCGCCTCGCCGTCGGCGTAGTGCACCAGCGGCTCGGGCACGGCGTCGAGCCAGTGCTCGCCCTCCGGCTGCAGCAACGCCGTTTCCAGCAGCGGCCACAGCGGCGCCAGGCCGGCGTGGTCGTACTGCATGGCCATCATCGCGGCCAGGTCGTGCACGGTGAGGTAGCGCGCATGTTCGACCTGCACGCCGAACGCCTGCTGCGCCGCCAGCGCCGTGGCCGCGCCGGCCATGCCGCGCTCCAGCAGTTCGCGCTCGAAAGCCTCGCCCACGCGCGCGGTGACGGCCTCGCTGCCGCCCAGCACGAACGGCACCAGCCGGAACGGGCCGCCCAGATGGTCCGGTGAGGGCGTGAGCGCCCCCGGCAGTTGCGCCTCGTGCGCGCCGAACGCGATGACCCGCCCCGCCTCCGGCGCGACGCCGGCGCGCGGTGCGCGGGCGGCGAGCTGGTCGAGTTCGCGGTGCAGCGGCCAGCCCGGGCGCAGCAGTTCGACGGGGTCGTAATGGGCGCCGACGGTGATCAGGTCGAGCGACGCGGCTTCCGGCACGAAGCCGGCCAGATCGCGGGCGATCAGCTCCGCCAGGGCGCCGACCTCGTTCTGCGCCAGCGCCTGGCGGGCGACGGGCGCGTCGCCGCGCAGCTCCAGGGCCAACGCCCCCAGGACGTGCAGGGCGGCGGGCGGAGCGGGCGGAACGGTCTGCGCTGAAGTCATGGCTTCCAGTATCGTCGATACGGTGGCGTGTGGTCGCAATCGGGAGGCGGCGCTACACTTCGGGCCATTATGCCCGCCCGGTCGTAAAGGCCTTGGCGACTCCCCCTTTGCTCTGCGAGGTGTGCCGATGCGTCCTGCCCGTCCCGTTGCCGTGCTCGGTGGCGTCCGAATCCCGTTCTGCCGCCAGAACACGGCCTACTCGGACGTCGGCAACCTGGGCATGTCGGTGCGCACGCTCGGCGCGCTGGTCGAAAAGTTCGGCCTGCACGGCCAGCAGCTGGGCGAGGTCGCGATGGGTGCGGTCATCAAGCACTCCAGCGACTGGAACCTCGGCCGCGAGGCCACGCTGTCCTCGGGCCTGTCGCCGCTGACGCCGGGCATCACCCTGCAGCGCGCGTGCGGCACCTCGCTGGATTCGATCGTCCACATCGGCAACAAGATCGCCGCCGGGCAGATCGACGTCGGCGTGGGCGGCGGTTCGGACACCACTTCCGACGTGCCGATCGTTTACGGCCAGAAGCTGCGCCGCCGCCTGCTGGAAGCCGCGCGCGCGAAGACGCCGCGCGACAAACTGGCCGCGTTCAAGGGTTTCCATTTCCGCGAGCTCAAGCCCGAGTTCCCGGGCGTGGCCGAGCCGCGCACCGGCAAGTCGATGGGCGAGCACTGCGAGGACATGGCCAAGCAGTGGAACATCTCGCGCGATTCGCAGGACGAGTGGGCGCTGTCTTCGCACCTCAAGCTCGCCGCCGCCTACGAGCGCGGGTTCTTCAACGATCTGGTCGTCAGCTTCCGCGGCGTGGCGCGCGACAACATCCTGCGCGCCGACAGCACGCTGGAGAAGCTGGCTTCGCTCAAGCCCGCGTTCGACAAGACCTCCGGCCGCGGCACGCTCACGGCCGGCAACTCCACGCCGCTCACCGACGGCGCATCGGCGTGCCTGCTGGCCTCCGACGAATGGGCGCGTTCGCACGGCATCGAACCGCTGTGCTACCTGCGCGACGCGCACGTGGCGGCGGTGGATTTCGTGCACGGCGAAGGCCTGCTGATGGCGCCGACCATCGCCGTGCCGGAGATGCTCAAGCGCAACGGGCTGACGCTGCAGGACTTCGACTTCTACGAGATCCACGAGGCCTTCGCCGCGCAGGTGCTGTGCACGCTGCGCGCGTGGGAGAGCGAGGAATACTGCCGCAACCGCTTGGGCCTGGATGCCCCAATGGGCCGCATCGATGTGTCGAAGATCAACCCGAATGGCTCCTCGCTGGCGGCGGGCCATCCGTTCGCCGCGACCGGCGCGCGCATCGTCGCCACCGCCGCGAAGGAACTGAAGCAGCGCGGCGGCGGCCGCTGCCTGGTGTCGATCTGCACCGCCGGCGGCATGGGCGTGGTCGCGATCCTGGAGCGCTGAACCGCGCGCGGCCGGAGCGGTACGACGCGCCGGCTCCGGCTCCTATCTCGCAAGGTTCGATGGGCCGACCGCAAGTCGGGGCATTCCGGCTTGCGCCCTGCCCGACCCCCGGCGCGGCCCGCCTGAGACTGCGACGAAGTTTGCAGAATCTGGCCTTTCGGCCCTAGGATCGGCGCGCGGGCCAGCCGGTGTGGGGACACCGGCAGCGATTCGGCCCGCGAACGCTCCCAGCGGGCGCGTGCGCTGGCACTGCAGGGGAAGGGGAAATAGATGGCGACGTTGAACCCGTACCAGCCGCCCACGACGCGGCTGCGCGAGGCGCTGTCCGCCGAGGTCGGCGGCGATTGCTGGCGCGATGGCAAGGAACTGGTGGTGCGTCCGGGCTGCACGCTGCCGGGGCGCTGCATCAAGTGCAACGAACCGGCCGCCGAGCCGATGCAGCACGCGCGCTTCTACTGGCATCACCCGGCGCTGTATCTGGTGATCTTCATCAATCTGCTGATCTACCTCGTCATCGCACTGATCGTGCGGCGGCGCACGCCGGTGACGATCGGCCTGTGCGAGCGGCATCGGATGCGGCGGCGGGTGAGCACGATCGGCGCGATCTCGGGCACGCTGCTCGGCGTCGGGCTGATCGGCTACGGCGTATCGGGCGATGCGCCGGTGGTTTCGATGATCGGCGTGGCGATGCTGCTGGCGAGCCTGGTGTGCGGCATCGTCGGATCGCGCGTGCTGGTGGTGACGCGCATCGGCGAGAACTACACGCGCTTCCGCGGTGCGGGCACCGAGTTCCTGGCGACGTTGCCGGCGTTCTATCGGACGCGGTGAGGCTGATCACAACCTCAGAGGCTGTTGCTGTTGCTCTTGAACAGCCTTTCAGGTCACTAGCCCCGAAGGGCGCCGCACATGGATGTGCGGCGGTGAGCGCTGAGCCAGGGATGGCGAATCGCGAACGCGCCTACTCGCTGTCCGGTCGTGGGATTGGTTTGGGCAAATGGAAGGCCCTTTCTTTTGGTTACTTTTCTTTGGGCAAGCAAAGAAAAGTGACCCGAGCGGCGTAGCCGATCGGAAGCTTTTGCTATTGCTCCTTCTTTGAGAAGCCTGAGAAAGCCAAATCAAAATGGATTCCAGCTTTCGCTGGAATGACGGAGACAAGGTTCGCCGTCATCGGATTGCCCGCGCGCTGCGGGCCTGGATCCCGGCCCTTCGACCAGCTCAGGACAGGCCTTCGCCGAGATGACGGTGAAGTGGGTCGCCGCACAGGGAGTGCCCGTGCGCTACGGGCCAGGGTCCCGGCCTTCGCCGGGATGACGATTCTGGTCTGGGCAGCCAGCAGGTGACTCGACTCGCGTGCGCCTTACCCGCGCAAGCGCGGCACCCCGTGCTCGTCGCGCTCTTCCACCACAGCCTCATCGAAGATGGTCTGACGCAGGTCGCGTCCCGGCAGCGGCTGCGTCGCCTCGCCGCGCGCGGCGGCGAGCGCGTTGGCGTAGCACAGGCGCGCCAGCTTCTCCTCGCCGGCCTGGGCGAAACCGCTGCCGAGTTCTTCCCATGCCTCGCTGTTGGCGCCCTGCGCCAGCGCGCGATGCAGGTACTGCTCCGCCTGCGGCCACTGGCCCTGGGCGCGCGCAAGCCGCGCCAGGGTAAGCAGCAATGCAGGGCTGGCCGGATGCGCCTGCAACCAGCGCTCGGCCACGGCACGGCGCGCATCGAGACGGCCCACCGGCAAACGCCCGTACAGCGCGGCCAGCGACTCGTCCCAGCGCGCGTCCAGCGCCTGTTCGACGCTCTTGGCGGCCGCTTCGTCCCAACGCAGCGCGGCGGCGCGTTCGGCGTAGGCGGCGACCGCGGCCGGGTCGCTGCGCAGCGGCTTGGGCAGCGCTTCCCAGCGATCGGCCAGCACGTTCGCATCGGCGGCTTCGCGCAGCGATGCGGCGGCCCACTGCGCTTCCAGCGTGGAGAGGCGTTCGTTCGACAACGCCTGCTGCTGGCGCAATGCGCCGAGCGTGCCGTAGGCCTCGCCGCTGCGTCCCAGCGCGGCGAGCGCTTCGCCGCGCAACACCAGGCCGCGCGGCGGTAGCGGCGTGGCCGAAGGCGCATCCAGGATCGACAGCGCGTCGGCGGCGCGGTTCTGCGTCAGGGCGAATTCGGCATCGGCAATCGCGCGCGAGGCCGGATGGTCCGTGCCGATCGCTGTCAGATGCGCGCGCGCCG
Organism: Lysobacter sp. FW306-1B-D06B; assembly: GCF_038446665.1. NCBI lineage: Bacteria > Pseudomonadati > Pseudomonadota > Gammaproteobacteria > Lysobacterales > Lysobacteraceae > Lysobacter > Lysobacter sp. FW306-1B-D06B. Next base: position 696,036 of record NZ_CP151802.1, read on the forward strand.
CGGCTTCATCGCCGCGCGCCCACGCCGCACGCGCCGCGCCGATGCGGCCAACGGCCAACGCGTCGCGCTCCTGTGCCGCCTGCTCGAGCAGCTTTTCCGCACGGCTCCATTCGCCGCGATGCACGGCGTCGAAGCCGTCGATGAGGCGCGCGCGCGACTGACGCCGGCGGTGCCGGCGCATCGCCACGAACGGCAGGCTCGCCAGCTTCCACAGCACCCACAGCACGGCCAGCGCCAGCAGCAGCAGCGCGATCGCCTTGGGCACGTTGGTGGTGTAGTCGTTTCCGCCGTAGCGAACGAGCACGTAGCCGGGATCCTGCACCAGCAGCTGCGCGATCAGCGCACCCACCAGCGCCAGCACGATCCAGAACAGCACGTTGCGGAACAGGTTCATCGCGGCTCCTTGTCGTTCCCGCCCTGCCAGGCGCGCGCAGGGAAGCGGTTCAATCCGCCGCGCGCAACTGGCGCAGTTGCTGCAGTGTGCTTCCCAGTGTCGGAAGCGTGAGTGAAAGTTCGCGCGCACCGATCTCGCGCAGTTGCGCACGCTGGCTGTCGAGCGTCTTCGATGGCGGCCACAGGCGCGTGAGCCAGCCGTCGGCGCGTTGCAGCGCGGCGCGGAAGCCGGCTTCGTCGCGACGCTCCGCCGCCGCACGCGCAAGCGAAATTTCCAGCTGGAGACCGGCCACCGCGGCGATGCGATCGGACGGTTGCACGGCGACGGTGCGATCGCTGGGGTTCACGTCGACGAGCGTGGCGAACGCGCGGCGCCACCACGGCGCGTCGGTCGCGGTGGTCGTCTGCGGCTCCACGGGCGCGGCGCTGATCGTGCGCGCGAACGCGTCGAGTTCGGCCATCGCGCGCACGCGCGGCTCGGTGCCAAGCGCGTCGAGGCCGGCGCGTTCCTGCTGCAATGTCTGGCGCAGGCTGAGGTAGGCGGGGTCGTCGATGCCGTCGAGCACGTTGCCGGCCAGCACATAGGCGCGGCGCGCGCCGTCCAGGTCGCCGGCGATGAGCAGGCGCTGCTGCGCCATGCCGAGCAGGAGTTCGGCTTCGTCCAGGCGCAGGGCTTGTTCGCCGTGGCGATCGGGATCGGCGAGTTTGGAAACGGTGTCTTCGATCAGTGCCGAACGCTGGCCGATGCCGAGCACTTCATCGCGCAGCACGCGGTTGGTCGCGTCGGCCTGCTGCAGGCGCTGCAGCTGCGAACGCTGATCGCGGCGGATCGTATCGATGCGACCCTCCAGCGCGTCCAGGCGTTGGCCGGCGTCGGCCTGCTCCGCACGCGCGCGCTCGCTGCGTGTCTGCCACTGGGTCCAGCCCCACGCGGCGCCGGCGGCAAGCAGCAGCGCGACGATGATCCACAGCACCCAACCGTAGGAACGGCGGGCGGGCGGCGAGGTCGTCGGAGCGGGGGTAGCGGACACGGCGGTATCGGCAAAGCGGGACGCGCCATGCTACCGGATGCGATGCGCGTCACGCGGCCGGCGCGGGGGCGTTTTTCGCGGTGGCGATCAGGTCGGCCGGGCGGGCGCTGGCGGCGAGCACGATGTCGGTGAAGCCGTGCGTGCGGGCAAAGTCGGCCAAGCGCTCGCTGGCGGCGATCACCTGTGCGCGGCGCAGGCGCTGGCGCAGGTCTTCGGGCAACGCGTCGATGACGAGCTGCAAGGCCTCGCCGCTCGACAGCAGCAGCCGCGCAGGCGCGTCCAGTGCCGCCAGCCGCGCGAGCGAGCGCGGCGATGGCGCGACCGCTTCGCGCGCATACACGTCGGCCCGCAGCACGCGCGCGCCGCGCGCTTCCAGCGCCGGCACGAGCACGCCGCGTCCACCCGGCGCGGTCACGAATCCCACCTGCGCATCGCGCAGGTCCGCCAGCCCGGGCAGCGCCAGCAGTCCTTCGCTGTCCATGCGCGCGGGCGCGTCCACCCGGGCGACACCGGCACGCCGCAGCGCCGCGGCGGTGCCGCTGCCCACCGCGAACCAGCGCTGGCCCGGCCGTTCCTGCAGCGCCTGCAGGCGCCGCGCGGCGCGCACGGCGACCGGGCTGGTGAAGATCACACGCGGTGCGGCGAGTGCGGCCAGCAGGCGCTCGCGCGTGGCCGCGTCTTCGCGCAGATGCAGGCGCCAGGGCGAAATCGGGATGAGGCCGGCACCGGCGCGAGCGGCCGCATTGCGGACAGGACCGTGCTCGCCGCGCGCGCGCAGCGAGATCACGTACCATCCGGGCGTCGCGTGGCCGGGCATCGCATCAGCATAGCCGCCGCCCCGCGACCTTCGTTGTCCATCCCCCGATATCCGCATGAATTCCAATACGCGCGCGTACGCTGCCGAAACCGACTACGACCATTCGCAAGCGCTGCTGCGCCTGCACCGGCATTACCAGTCGATGCCGCCGGTCGCGGCGATGAACGTGACCGTCGCCGCCTACGACGGCCGCTGCCTGCGCCTGCACGCGCCGCTGTCCACGCACGTGAACGACAAAGGCTGCGCGTTCGGCGGCAGCCTGGCCTCGATGATGACGCTGGCCTCGTGGGGGCTGGTCGCGCTGCACATCGAAGAAGCCGAGCTGGAAGCCGACGTCTTCGTCGCCGACAGCCAGATCCGCTACGTGGCCCCGCTCTTCGCCGACCTGGAGGTGGAGGCCGAACTCGCCCCCGACGCCGCCTGGCCGAGTTTCGTCGCCACCCTGCGCGAGCGCGGCCGTGCGCGCATCGGCCTGGTCGCCCGCGCATTGCTGCCCGAGGGCGGCGTCGCCACCGAATTCACCGCGCGCTATGTCGCCATCGCCAAGTCACGGACGGCGAACCGGCCCAGCGGCTAGGATGGCGGCACTTCGAGGGGGAATCCGATGCGCCTGACCAAGCCCATGCTCCTGGCCGTGCTGGCCCTGCTGCTCGCCTTCACCGGCGACGCGCTGGCCCGTCGCGGCAAGATGGACCAGCTCCAGGCCAACCAGTACGCCTGGTCCGGCGCGATCCGCTGGGGCGACTTCGAGGGCGCACTGGGCCTGATCGAACCGGGCTACCGCGAATCGCACCCGGTCAGCGACCTGGAGCTCAAGCGCTACGAGCAGGTGCAGATCACCGCCTATCGCGAGCGCAACAGCACCGCCGACAAGAAGGGCGGCGTGGCGATGCGCGACATCGAGATCGGCGTGGTCAATCGCCACACCCAAGCCGAGCGCACCGTGCGCTATCGCGAGGAATGGCGCTGGGACGAGGCCACCAAGAACTGGTGGCTGGTCACCGGCCTGCCGGACCTCTGGGACGGCGAATAGGCCGTCCGGCGGGCGCACCTTTTGCGCCACCGCCGCCCCTGGGCGACAATCCCGCCCCCGCTACCGCTGCGTGATCCCGTGAATTTCCAAGAACTTCTGGCCTTCGCCGAACGCCACCCCTACCTGTCGTTCGCGCTGGTCGGCCTGACGCTGGCGATCCTCTACACCGAAGTGGCCCGCCTGTTCCGCGGCTACAAGGCGCTGCGCCCGGCCGAGCTGACGGGCCTGATGAACCGCGAGAACGCGCTGGTTATCGACCTGTCGGCCAGCAACGACTTCGAGAAGGGCCACATCGCCGGCAGCAAGTCGGTGCAGCCCAGCCAGTTCGACCCGGAGAACAAGCTGCTCGCCAATGCGAAGGAGCTTCCGGTGGTCGTGGTGTGCCGCACCGGCCAGGGTTCGGCCGACGCCGCCAAGCGCCTGAAGAAGGCCGGCTTCAAGCAGGTCTACTGGCTCGACGGCGGCATCGGCGCCTGGCAGCAGGCCGACCTGCCGCTGGTGAAAGGCCGCGCCTGATCGGCGCGACATCCTCTCGTGGATTCGCCGACGTGCGGGCTTGATCGCCCACCGTGCGCCCCAACACCGTGACGAGGGGATTGCACACATGGCTTGCCGTGGGCGCATCCGCCCGCGCAATCTGAACAGCCGGGCACGCTGGACCTGCGTGCCATAATCGATCCTTTCCGCATATTTAACGCCTGGAGTCACGAGATGTCCGAAGAAAACGTCAACGGCAATGCCGCGTCCGCCGAGAACAACGGCCCGGCGTTCACCGTCGAGAAGATCTACGTCAAGGACGTCTCCTTCGAAGTTCCGGGCGCCCCGGCGATCTTCAACGAGCAGGCCCAGCCGCAGCTCTCGATGAACCTCAACCAGAGCGTGCAGCGCCTCAACGAGAACGCCTTCGAAGTGGTCCTGGGCATCACCCTGACCTGCACCGCCAACGAGAAGACCCTGTACGTGGCCGAAGTGAAGCAGGCCGGCGTGTTCGGCCTGGCCGGCTTCGACGCGCAGACCCTGGACGCGATGCTCGGCACGCACTGCCCGAACGTCCTGTACCCGTACACCCGCCAGCTGATCAGCGACCTGATCCAGTCCGGCGGCTTCCCGCCGTTCTTCCTGCAGCCGATCAACTTCGACGCGCTGTACGCCGAAGGCCTGCGCCAGCGCGCATCGCAGCAGCAGTCGGGTCTGGCCGACGCCGAGACCGCCGGCAACGCCTGATCGCGCCCGCGGCATGGAAGCGACCACTCTTCCGAACGTCGCAGTCCTCGGTGCGGGCTCCTGGGGCACCGCCCTGGCCGCCCTGATCGCACGGCACGGTCATTCGACCGTGCTGTGGGGTCGCGACGCCGACGGCGTCACGGCCATCGACCAGCGCCACGAGAACCCGCGCTACCTGCCCGGCATTCCGCTGCCGGCGTCGCTGCGCGCGACCACCGACCTGGCCGAAGCCCTCAAGGACGCCGACCTCGTGCTGGTCGTCGTGCCTTCGCACGCGTTCGCCGAAACCCTGCGCAAGCTGGCCCCGCATCGCCCGGCGCACGCCGGCGTGGCGTGGGCGACCAAGGGTTTCGAGCCCGGCAGCGGCCGTTTCCTGCATGAAGTCGCCGAAGAGGTGCTGGGTCCCGACGTGCCGCTGGCCGTCGTCACCGGCCCGTCCTTCGCCAAGGAAGTCGCGCAGGGCCTGCCCACCGCATTGACCGTGCACGGCAGCGATGCGCAGTTCGCGCAGGCCGTCGCCGACGCGCTGCACGGCCCCGCCTTCCGCGCCTACACCGGCAACGACATGCTCGGCGCCGAGCTCGGCGGCGCGATGAAGAACGTGCTGGCCGTCGCCACCGGCGTCGCCGACGGCATGGCGCTGGGCCTCAATGCCCGCGCCGGCCTGATCACGCGCGGCCTCAACGAGATGCTGCGCCTGAACCACGCCATCGGCGGCAAGGCCGAAACGCTGATGGGCCTGGCGGGCCTGGGCGACCTGGTGCTGACCTGCACCGGCGATCTTTCGCGCAACCGCCGGCTCGGCCTCGCGCTGGGCCGCGGCCAATCGATCGAGGACGCCGTGCGCGAGATCGGCCAGGTGGTCGAATCGGTGCAGACCGCCGACGAAGTCATGCGGCAGGCGGAGCGTCATGGCATCGAGCTGCCGATCTCCAGCGCGGTGCAGGCCGTGCTGCACGGGGACATCACGCCGGCCGAAGGCCTCAAGCTCCTGCTCGCGCGCGAACAGAAGCCCGAGTACCCACGCAACCTGTTCTCCTGATCGCGACCGCGTCCCGAGCACCCAAAGAAAAGCCCGGCCTGCGCCGGGCTTTTTTCATGCTCGGTAGCGCGGCGCTCAGAAGCTGGCGCGCGCGCCCACCGCGAACATCGCCGAGTCGCCGCCACCCTCGGCTTCGGCCACCAGGCCCCAGTTCGAGGTGAGCTTGTACTGCAGGCCGGCGCTGGCGCTGAAAGCGCCGTCGTAGACGTCGCCGTCGGTGTAGTTGCCCTTGATCCACACTTCCACGTTGTTGGCGATGTTGTGTCGCACGCCAACCGCCGCGCGCACGTCGTCGCCCTTCTGCGCGCCTTCGTCGTCGCCCTTCACGTCGATCTCGGTGTTGAGCCAGCTCAGCTCGGCCACCAGGTCGGTGCGCTCGCTCAATCCATGGTGATAGCCCATGCCCAGGACCGCTTGCGACATGTCGATACTGGCGCTGCCGATCGGCCCCACCACCGGCGCTGAGACGACGAGGTCGTCATCGTCGCCCTTGCGGTACGCGCCGAACACGTGGAGCGACGGCGACACCGCCGCCGAGCCGCCGATGAAAAACCCGCCTGCCTTGATGTCTTCGACCTCGAAGCCGTCCAGGCCGGGCAGTTCCTGTTCGAGTTGGGCGTAGCCGGCTTCCAGGTAGGTGTAGCTGTGGCCGTCTGCGAGCGCGGCGGTCGGCGCCACGGCCAGCGCGAGCGCCAGCGCGAGTTCCTTCTTCATGATGTCCCCAGTGCGAAAAACGGATGTATGGCCACACTTTCGCACGGAAGCCGCGCGGGCAAACGCGGATCCGGTCGCAGGCGAAAAAAAAACCCGGCCGGAGCCGGGTCTTTCGTTCGTGCGGGGCGCGGCTCAGAAGCTGGCGCGCACGCCGATCATGTAGCGCGAGAGCTCGTCGAAGACTTCGACTTCGCCCACCAGGCCCCAGGTGCGGTTGAACTTGAACTGACCGCCCACGCCGCCGACGAAGTTGCCGCTGAAGTCGCTGGCGTCGAGATAGCCGAGCTTGACCCAGCCTTCGGCGCGATCGGTGCCGCCGCGGATGCCGACCGAGGCGCGGCCGCCGTTGACGTGGTCGGACCACGACTCGGACTCGCCTTCGGCCGAGATCTTGATGTCCTCTTCCATGCGGAAGTACGCCAGTTCGCCGATGAAGTCGACGTTCTCGCCCATCGCCGAATGGAAGCCGACGCCGAACTCGGTGTGGGAGGTTTCGTCGTCGACCTTGACGTCGAACGTCTCATCGCCGTCCTCGAAGGTCACCGTGTCGTTGTCTTCGCCCTGCGAATAGCTGCCGAAGAGGTAGACCGACTGGCTGATCCCGAAGGAGCCGCGCAGGTAGCCGCCATCGGCGTCGAAGTCGCCCAGCAGCTCGTCGTCATGGTCGATGCGCAGCTGGTTGTAGCCGCCTTCGATGTAGGTGTAGCTCAGGCCGTTGTCGGTCGCGGACGCAGCAAACGGCGTGGCCGCCAGGACGGCAGCCAAGACAAAACGCTTCTTCATGAAATCCCCTGATCCTTGTGGTGGTGGTCCTTGCCGCCGTTGCAGCGGCGTCGCGCACGATAGCGAAGCGTGATAACGCTCACAAGAGGATTTCGATGTGGGTCACTTCGTGACGCTTCCGGGAAGCGTCGCCCAAAAGAAAGCCCGGCCGAGGCCGGGCTTCAATCGCGACTTGGGGGGGAGAGAGAGATCGGTCGCGGTAACGCGGTTGGATCAGAAGCTGATGCGCGGGCCGACGAAGTACTCGGTGTAGCCGTCGACGAACTTCACTTCGCCGTTGACGCCCCACATCTGGTTGAACTTCACCTGCGCGCCGAGGCGGCCGTAGAACTCGCCGTCGACGCCGTGGTCGTAGTCCTCGTAACCGGCCAGCGCATAGCCTTCCAGGTTCGGGGTCAGCGAGGCGCGCACGCCGGCTTCAACGCTCCAGCCGTCCAGGTCGATCGCGTCGAACTCCTGCTTCTCGTAGGCGACGCGGGTCAGCAGATCGACCTTGCTGTTGATCTCGTGGTTGTAGCCCACGCCCAGGCGCCAGCGGTCGAGGTCGCCGAAGTTGTGGTCGAACTCCTGGCTGCTGTAGTTGCCGAACACGTGGAAGTTCGGCGCGATGGCGCCGGCACCGCCCACGGACCAGCCGTCGGCATCGGGACGGTTGTCGCCGTTGTTAGCGATGTAGCCGCCTTCGATGTAGTTGTACGACACGCCTTCGGCAGCGGAAGCGGCGAACGGCAGGGCAGCCAGCAGGGTCAGGGCAAGCAGGGAACGCTTCATAAGGTCTCAGCCTCTTTATGGGTCTTGGAATCCGGTCGCCCCGCTCCGGGGGAAGCGTCGAATGGGCTCCGGTGGCGTTGGAGTATCCGGACCTAACTCAAATTTAACCTGAATACTAAACTGACAGGTGCAGGAACTTCGCCCGAACCGGGCGGTCCTGCCGCCACTTCGGCAAAGCGAACCATCCTCGGGCGCACGCCCGTCGCCGGTTAAAATCGCCGCATGACCCACGATCTCCCCCTCGGGCGTCACGTCGACTACCCGCGCGAGTACGACGCCAGCCTGCTGTTCCCCATCGCCCGGACCCTCGGCCGCGACCACATCGGCATCAGCACGGGCGCGCTGCCCTTCGAAGGCGTGGACCGATGGAATGCCTACGAACTGAGCTGGCTCGACCAGCGCGGCAAGCCGCGCGTGGGCACGGCGACGATCACCGTGCCGGCGACCTCGCCGAACCTGATCGAATCCAAGTCGCTCAAGCTCTATCTCAACTCGTTCAACTCGGCGCGTTTCGCGTCGGACGAATCGGTGCGTGCGCGCATCGTGGACGACCTCTCGCGCGTGGCCGGCGCAGACGTGGAAGTCGAGTTCGGCCTGCCGCCGATCGACGAGACCTCGCCGGGCAACGCGGTCATGGACTGCATCGACGGACTCGACATCGACGTCGACGACTACGGTCCGCCGAACGCCGACCATCTGTCGGCCGATGCCGGCAACGTCGTCACCGAAGCGCTCACCAGCTCGCTGCTGAAGTCCAACTGTCCCGTCACGGGACAGCCCGACTGGGCGCGCATCGTCATCGCCTACCACGGGCCGAAACTCGATCGCGCCGGACTGCTGCGCTACCTGGTGTCGTTCCGCGATCACGCCGAGTTCCACGAGCAATGCGTCGAACGCGTGTTCGTCGACCTGCTCGCGCGCGCAGGTGCGCAGCGTCTGTCGGTGGAGGCGCGCTACACGCGTCGCGGTGGACTGGACATCAATCCCTGGCGCGCCACGCCGGGCAGCGCGCGTCCGGTGCCGGGTCGCGACGAACGGCAGTAGCACTTCGCGTCAACCAGCAATTTTCGTCCGTCCCTGTTACCTACCCTTAACAGGATGCGTGCGATGGTGCCTGGGCCAACACGGCAGGAGAGCCCACCTCGTGACCACACCGGACAAGAAGGCCGATTTCTCCGACGTCCAGAGCAACGTCGAGAGCACGGAACAGATCAAACCGGATTTCAGCGACGTCCAGTCGACGGTCAGCTCCACCGAGCAGATCACGTCTGCCACGGCGGGCGAAGCGCAGACGTACACCGTGCAGAAGGGCGACACGCTCTCGCACATCGCCAAGCAGTTCTACGGCAAGGCCGGCAAGTGGAACGCGATCTTCGAAGCGAACCGCGATCAGCTTGACGACCCCGACCGCATCCAGCCCGGCCAGGTGCTGCGTATTCCGCCGGCCGGCGAGTGACCCGGCCCGACGCTCGACTCCGCAAATTCCCAGGAGATGTTTCGATGATGATCCGCACTCGCCTGCACACCGCCGTCGCCGCCGCGTTGCTCGCGTCGGTGGCCCTGGTCGGCTGCAAGAAGAAGGAAGAACCCGTCGCCGTGAGCACGCCGCCGGCGACCACCGAACCGGCTGCACCGGCGCCCGCGCCTGCTCCGGCCGCGACGGTCTCGGTCACCACCGTGGACCTCGGCCCGGCCGTGGGCCCGGACAAGAAGATCACCACGCCCAGCGCAACGTTCAAGCCGAAGGACACGATCAACGCGTCCGTGGGCACGGCCACCTCCGATCCGGCGACCGCGGTAGCGGCCAAGCTCGGCGCGAAGTGGACCTTCCAGGACGGCCAGACCGTGAAGGAAGACAGCGCCGACATCAACTTCGCCGGTGGCGGCAACACCGTTTTCAGCATCAACAGCCCGAAGGGTTTCCCAACCGGCAAGTACAAGCTCGAAGTCCTGCTCGACGGTGTCGTCGTGCAGACGCGCGACTTCGAAGTGAAGTAACCGTCTCTCTCCCCCACCTTCGGGTGGGACGCATGGGCGCGGCTCCCCACCGCGCCCTTTTTTTGTCCACGTTTCTTGTCTACCGGCCGGGAAACTCGCCGTCCACGTAGAACCAGTGGTCGCCTTCGCGCACGAAGCGGCTCACCTCGTGCATGCGCACCGCCGGCGCGCCGCCGGTCCTGGAGCGCGCGACGAACTCCACCGTCGCATGCATCGCATCCACCGCGACATGGCGCTTCACTTCCAGACCCAGCCAGCGCGTCGCGCCCGCATCGCCCAGGTCGAGATCGTCGGGGCGCGTGTCCGGATGCCAGCTCGCCATCAGGTAGGACACATCGCCCAGCACGTAGGCGGTGTAGCGCGAACGCATCAGCGCCTCAGCGTCGGTCGCCGGGGTGCCGGCGTGGAGTGGCCCGCAACACTGCCCGTAGGGCTTTGCGCGACCGCAGGGACACGGGGCGGAGGGCGGCATCGGGGCGGGCTTGGCGGGGCTCATGCGTGAATTCTCGGCGAGCCCACCCCACTGCGACTACCATGACGCGCCCCCGCGAATACCGAGCCCCATCCGATGAAAGCCCCCGCCTACCTCGACGACGACCAGATCGAACGCCTGGCCGAGCTGCTGGAGCAGCGCGCGGTCCCGTTCAAGGGGTTCAACCTGGAGGCGCTGGACGGCTACCTGTCTGCGCTTGCCGTCGGCCCGGAGACGATTCCCTTCGAGCAGTGGCAGGGCGCCGTATGGGGCACGCCGCCGCGCTGGAAGGACGAAGAGGAGCGCGAGCAGGTCGAAGCGCTGCTGCAGGGCCACTGGAACATGGTCAACCAGCGCGTGCGCCACGGCGACGATGACCTGCCCGACCACCTCGCGCCGCTGCTGTGGCTGCCGGAGAACCCGGACGAGGAGCAGGACGACGAACTCGACGTCGGCCGCGACTGGGCCTTCGGCTTCTTCCGCGGTGTCGAACTGAGCGAGATCGCCTGGGACAAGTGGCTGGACGAGCACGAGTGGGTCGACGAGATCTTCCTGCGTTTCGATCGCCTGGCCAGCGGCGAGATCGTCGGTGAAGACCCCGAACAGCCGGGCGAACCGGTGAGTTACCGCGAGCGCCTGGAAGTCATCGCCTCGCTGCCGGGCATGCTGGCCGACCTGCATCACCTGCGCATCGACGTGCTCACGCCGCGCGAACCCATCCGCCGCGAAGCCACGCCCGACCGCAACGCGCCCTGCCCCTGCGGCAGCGGAAAGAAGTACAAGAAGTGCTGCGGCGCGGTCTGAGCATCGCAACGCTTCCGTAGCCCCGGGTTAGCGCCGCGCACCGGGTCCAGGCTCCGGCAACGCAAATCCCGGGTGCGCTGCGCTTACCCGGGCTACGCGAACCGCCATACCCTCGCGTGCGGTAGCACGAACGTGCCACACGCGCCCCGCGGCCTTCAGCGTTTCGCCCGCACGCTTTGCCGCGCCGCGCTAAACCGCGACAATGCCGGGGTTGCGCGCCCATGCGGCGCGCGCGTCGAACAGGCCGCGCCGAGCGCCATCCCGCGCCGCGTCCACACCGGCCTTCCCACGTCTTCTGCCTGCGAGTCACGCCGACATGCCCAATACGCCCAAGATCCTCTACACGCTGACCGACGAAGCGCCGTTCCTGGCCACGCAGTCGCTGCTTCCGATCATCGAGGCGTACACCGCGCCGGCGGGCATCGCGGTGGAAACGCGCGACATCTCGCTGGCCGGTCGCATCCTGTCGCAGTTCCCCAACGTGCTGAAGGATGACCAGAAGGTCGCCGACGACCTGACCGAACTCGGCCAGCTGGCGACCACGCCGGACGCGAACATCATCAAGCTGCCCAACATCTCCGCCTCGGTGCCGCAGCTCAAGGCCGCCATCGCCGAGCTGCAGGCGCAGGGCTACGCGCTGCCGGACTACCCGGAAGAACCCAAGGGCGAGCAGGAAAGCGACATCAAGGCACGCTACGACCGCGTCAAGGGCAGCGCGGTGAACCCGGTGCTGCGCGAAGGCAATTCGGACCGTCGCGCGCCGCTGTCGGTGAAGAACTACGCGCGCAAGCACCCCCACCGCATGGGCGCGTGGAGCGGCGAATCGACCTCGCACGTCGCGCACATGGACGGCGGCGATTTCTACGGCAGCGAGCAGTCCAAGGTGATCGACAAGGCCGGCACGGTCTCGATCGAGTTCACCGGCAGCGACGGCCGCCGCAACATGCTCAAGACCAACATCAAGGTGCAGGCCGGTGAAGTCATCGACGCCTCGTCGATGAGCGCCAAGGCGCTGTCGCGTTTCGTGGATGCGCAGATCGACGACGCGCTGACCCGCGGCGTGCTGTTCTCGCTGCACCTGAAGGCGACGATGATGAAGGTGTCCGATCCGATCATGTTCGGCATCGTCGTCAAGCGCTTCTACCGCGACACGCTGGCCAAGCACGCCGACGTGCTCGCCAAGGCCGGCTTCGACGCCAACAACGGGATCGGCGACCTCTACGCGCGCCTGCCCTCGCTGCCGCCGGAAACCGTCGCGGCCATCGAGGCCGACATCGTCGCCGAATACACGCGCCGTCCGGCGCTGGCGATGGTGAATTCCGACAAGGGCATCACCAACCTGCACGTGCCCAGCGACGTGATCGTCGACGCCTCGATGCCCGCGATGATCCGCGACTCCGGCCGCATGTGGAACACCGACGGCAAGCTGCAGGACACCAAGGCGATCATCCCCGACCGCTGCTACGCCGGCATCTACCAGGCCGTCATCGACGACTGCCGCGCCAACGGCGCGTTCGATCCGGCGACGATGGGCTCGGTGCCCAACGTCGGCCTGATGGCGCAGAAGGCCGAGGAATACGGCAGCCACGACAAGACCTTCCAGATTCCCGCCGACGGCACCGTGCGCGTGCTCGACGACGCCGGCACCGTGCTGATGGAGCACAAGGTCGAAGCCGGCGACATCTGGCGCATGTGCCAGACCAAGGACGCGCCGATCCAGGACTGGGTGAAGCTCGCCGTGAACCGCGCGCGCCTGTCGAACACGCCGGCCGTGTTCTGGCTGGATCCGCAGCGCGCGCACGACGCCAACCTCATCGCCAAGGTCGAGCGTTACCTGAAGGATCACGACACCGCCGGCCTCGACATCCGCATCCTCTCGCCGGTCGACGCGATGAAGCTTTCGCTCGCGCGCACGCGCGAGGGCAAGGACACGATCTCGGTCACCGGAAACGTGCTGCGCGACTACCTCACCGACCTGTTCCCGATCATGGAGCTGGGCACCAGCGCCAAGATGCTGTCGATCGTGCCGCTGATGGCCGGCGGCGGTTTGTTCGAAACCGGCGCGGGCGGCTCGGCGCCCAAGCACGTGCAGCAGTTCGTCGAAGAGAACTACCTGCGCTGGGATTCGCTGGGCGAGTTCCTCGCGCTGGCCGCGTCGCTCGAACACCTGTCCAACCACACCGGCAACGCACGTGCGAAGGTGCTGGCCGACACGCTGGACGAGGCGAACGCGAAGTTCCTCGACAACGACAAGTCGCCCTCGCGCAAGGTCGGCGGCATCGACAACCGCGGCAGCCACTTCTATCTGGCGATGTACTGGGCGCGCGCGCTGGCCGACCAGTCGGTGGATGCGGAGCTGAAGGCGCGTTTCGCCAAGCTGGCCGACACGCTGGAAGCCAACGAGGAGAAGATAATCGGCGAACTGGCCGCGGTGCAGGGCAAGCCGGTGGACATCGGCGGCTACTACCACCCCGACATGGCGCTGCTCTCCAAGGCGATGCGCCCGAGCCAGACGCTCAACGCGGCGCTGGCGGCGCTGTAAGCCGCGGCTTTGGTGTAGCCCTCTCCTTGAGGGTTGGCGACGCGGCTCTTGCTCCCTCCCCTGCTTGCAGGGGAGGGTTGGGGAGGGGTCGAGAAGCCGCAACGCGGCGAACTCGGCGCTGACGCGCCTCAGAACCCCCTCCCAGCCTCCCCCTGCAAGCAGGGGGAGGCGCTCATCCGTGCCGACGCTTCCGCTTCGCGCTCAGCCGTCCAGGCACACGAGCAGCAACCTCAGTCCGATCAGGTCGGCATGAAGCCGCGCGTGCTCTTCTTCTCGTTCTTCGCCGCCTTCTTCTCTTTCATCGTCTTGGCGGGCTTTTTCTTCTGCTCTTTCTTCTTGTCCAGACCCTTGGCCATGGCCGCGTCCTCCTGATTGGTTGTGACGGCGCGAGCATGGCACAGGTGCTCCCGCCCCTGCATCGCGGCGCATGCCGCGAATGACACGCACGAGGCGCAAGTAGTGCGTGAGCACTTCGTCGGAGGAGACTGAAGTTCCGGGAGGTTCGCTGATTGCCGTCGATGCTGCCGGTAACTGCGCTTGGTATCGTCGGCACCGGAAGGACACGCAGGATGAGACCGGTATGAACAGCGCTTCCGCTGCCACACGCGTCGCCCTGATCGGGTACGGCTATGCCGCGCGAACGTTCCACGCGCCGCTGATCCAGGCCGTGCCCGGCCTGTCATTGGCGCGGATCGCCTCGAGCAGGGTGCACGCCGAGCTGCCCGGCATCGCGGTCGAAGGCGATGCCATGCGGGCGGTCGTCGCCCCCGACGTGGATCTGGTCGTGATCGCCACGCCCAACGACACGCATTTCCCGCTTGCGCAGGCCGCGCTTCGTGCGGGCAAGCATGTCGTCGTCGACAAGCCGCTCACGCCGAGCCTGTCGGAAGCCGTCGAGCTGAGCGCGACGGCGCAGGCGCACGGCCGACTCCTTTGCGCATTCCACAATCGCCGCTGGGACAGCGATTTCCTTTCCGTGCAACAGGCCATGCGCGAAGGCCTCATCGGCGAGGTGCGCCATTTCGAATCGCGCATCGAACGGTTTCGTCCGCAGGTGCGCGATCGCTGGCGCGAGCGACCCGGGCCCGCGACGGGATTGTGGTGGGATCTCGGGCCTCATCTGGTCGACCAGGCGCTGGCCTTGTTCGGATGGCCCGATAGCGTGCAGGCGATGTTCGCGACACAACGCAGCGGTGCGACGACGGAAGACTGGGCGCACGTCGTGCTGGGTTTCGGCCCGGTCAGGGCGGTCCTGCAGGTGGGGATGCTGGCTGCGATTCCCGGGCCGCGCTTCGCCGTGCATGGCACGCGCGGATCGATGATCAAGGTGCGGCCCGATCGTCAGGAGCAGCAGTTGATTGCGGGACTGCGACCCGGCGACCCGCAATGGGGAATCGATGACGACCCGCTGCAATGGCGACGCGATGACGGCCCGATCCAGACGCGACCCGCCCTGTCGGGCGACCAATCGCGGTTCTATGTGGAACTCGCGGACGCCATCGCGGGCAACGGCCCGAATCCTGTTCCGACGGAAGAGGTCATCCGGGGCATGGCCGTCATTGAAGCGGCGATCGTCTCGGCATCGAGCGGATGCGCCGTTTCACCGAAGGTTCCATCCTAGGAACGACGACCCGCGCCCGAGCGCTCCACGTCCGCTCCTTCTACAGCTTCATCCCGGCCCAGATGACCGCCTCGGTCGAGGCTGAAACGAGCGGCTCCAGAATTCGGTAGATCAGACTGCCCTCGACGACCTGCGCTGCGGCCAGGTCGCGGTGGGCGCGCTCTTCGGCCACGATGGAGGCGATCGCAGTGACGGCAGGCGCATCCAGGCCTTGAAGGTCGGCAAGTTGCTTCTCGAGGTGGGCAAGCACGACGCTTTCCACCGCAACGGTTGTCGCCGAAATGGCCGCGCGCCCCAGCAGACCGGTCAGCAGGCCCAACGTGAGGCCTCCCAGTCCGCACAGCCAGTAACTCCTGCAACGCGGACGTCCCCTTCTCTCCAGTTCGGCCCTGAAGATCTCCCGGTGACCGCGCTCATGCGATCGAAACTCGACCAGCTCCGGCACCATGTCCCGCGCGAAGAGGCGGGCCATTGCGATCTGGCCCGTATAGATCGAAATGGCGCCGAATTCACCGGCGTGATTGACCTTGAGGATGCGACTTCCCAGGTCAGTTCGGTCCACTGTTCCTCCGGTAGGCAGATGGATGCGTTTTCTTCGGAGAGGGAGTGGACATCACCACTGGATGCCCCGCGCAACCTCGACGCGTTCCCAAATCTCCGGTGAGGCCTGGTTCTGCCAGACGCCGCCCAGTAGATGGCGAAACGCCGGATCGTGTCGTGCGTGCTGCTCGATGCGCTCTATGAACCTGTCACCTTCATAAGCGATCAGATCCTCCAGCGGACCGGCCGCCAGAGTCCCGAGAACCTTTTGCGGCGGAGACCTGACTAATACGGCCAGGACAAAGGTCCATATCTCCTCAGCAGCCTCCGGTCTAAGCGGCAACAGTGAGCGCTCGAAGACCCACCATAGAGGACTGTCGGGAGTTAACACGTCCTGCGAGCCATACGCCTCGATGTACGCATCGGCCCATTGTTCGATCGACATGGAGTCGTCATTGCGCATGCAGAAGGAGGCCTCCCGCGTGGTCTTCGCTCGATCGGTCACTTCGAGCGCTTCCTCGGCTCGCGCATGCGCCAGGTGCCACCGGGCGCCCTCTCGAACCCGTATGTGAACCGTCTTGTTTGGGAGATCACACCGCGGATCGGCTCATTCGCCATCACCATGGCGTAGTTGTCGCCCGCCTTGTCCGCCAGCGGGCGCAACAGCTGCCAGACCTGCAGCACTTCCTTCCGAAGTGCATCCGAATCCTTCGTCTCCAGGTTCGTCTCGTACCTCAGGAGGAGCGACGGCGGATGGCTGCCATCACCGAAGGCGATGCGCCCGATGCCATAGACGCGGACCTTGGCGCCTGATGGAAGCTGCAGCACCCGGCTGGTTGCGGGCGGCTCTGCTGCGAATGCGACCGGCAGGACGGCCAAAAGCACAAGAAGCACTGCGTTTCGCATGATCCATCCCCCTGGGCGCTTCCATGGCGATACGAGGATGAGCATGTGCTTCCCTGTCCCCTGATCGTCCCGCGACGAGTCTGGAGGGCGTACGGGGCGGTTTCAAGTCGGGGCGGCGACCAGCCGAATGCGTGCGCCGCGTGCGCTGACTGCGCGTTGTGCGTCATCCGCAACGGTCGTTCATGGCAGGTGGCGTTCGAGTGCGGGCCGGATCACATCGACGATCTGTGTCGCCATCTTGCTGTCCAGATCAGCTGCGGCGGCGAGCACGCGCAGGCTGGCGGCCAGCCTGAGGCGCGGATCGGGGATCTTCACGACCTTGAACGTCTTGGTTCCCGGATCGTAAACCAGCATGACGATGGGACCGCCGGCCAGACCGTGCACGACAACCTGGAACTGGGCAAGACGCGGAATCCTGGGAAGCTTCTTCGTCGCCACTTCGTTCTCCTCCTGAGATGGTGACGCAGCGTGCCGAACGTGGCGCCGCAGGTCAGTCCCTACAACGCGCCGCCTTCGATCGACGGGCCAGGCAGACCGCGGTTAGTCGTGCTTTACACGTCGGTCCGTGCGTTTGTGCATCGGCCTGTAGCGGGAAGCGGAAGCGGACTCGCGCGAAGTTGCGAAAGAGTGGCTGGCGCGCAAGCGCGGCTGGCGCGGTCCTGGTCGTGGGCAGTCGTTCGCAGGCGTGTCAGACCACGCTGGCAATGCGCTGGAGACGGCCATAGATGGTTTCGAACTGAGCCAGGTGCGGCGCGAACTTCGACTTGCAGGAAGCAGCCAGAACCTTCGGCAGATCGACGCCGAACCGCGTCCACTCATCGGGCGGGCTTGCGAAATGACGCCATGACAGGTCCCGGCTCCTGGTCGTCGAGCAGGCCAGGGTTGGCCATGAGCAGCTCGAGAATGCCCATCAGCAATGGCGTCCCGCGCTGCAACTGCGCGAGATAGTGCGGGGCGAGGTGTTGCTCGGCATTGGCCGTGCATTGACGAACGATGGCGTCCGCGCCGGAACGTCGCGCATGAGTGGAATGCAGTCCCGCCTGGCGGCCTGCGCCCCGCACGGTCGCACCCAGGTCCTTTTCGAACGCGCAGAAGATCGTGTGGTTATGATCGAAGCGGGCACCCGCCCAGAAAGGACTGTTGAGGTGCGCGTTGACCTGATCGGTCAACGTCACGGCGAAGCCGTGGCTGTACTGCCCCCGGATGCACACCGTGTTCTGCGAGTACGAAACCGGCCCGAGCGGGCGGAGGCATTCCGTGAAGCGTCCGCGGGCGTTGCGATTGAGCCGGTAGTCGGGATTTACTTCCTGGAGAAGCGCCAGGAACACTCGAGGCCACGCGGGAACCTTCGCGCTTGCGGCCGGCGATGTCTGCATGGATGCGTCCGACATGAAGCGGCTGTTACGCCTCGAATCCCCAACCGCCGAGCTTGCCGCCGAATGGCGTCGCCATCTCCAGCAGCTCCGCCTGCCATTGATTGATGGCGGCGTGAATGGGCACCAGCTTCGGATGAACCTGCACGTCCATGGGGAATTCGACGTTGTCCGGGTCATGCGTGCAGCTGACCTTCTCCTCGCAACGCAAAAGCTCGACCGCAAGGTCGATCGCCGACTGGGGCGATGGCATCAGCACGGAGAAGTCGATCTCCCTGCGCCTGGACAGGTCGACGCCTTTCGTTGCCAGGAGCCAGAGGGCATCGCCGTCCTCGTCGGCGGGAAAGGCATTGAAATCACGATCCACGACTCGCTCCTTGAGATCCGGCTTGCAGGGTCGCGATCGTAACCCGATCCGGCAACGCCGGAATCACGACTCCGCGTCGTACATGATCTCGCGCACTTCCTGGGCGCAGCGGCAGGACGCGGCGAACCTGGCGGCCCACATCAGCGCTTCTTCGCGAGAGGGCACTTCAATGATCGAGAAGCCGCCGATGACGGCCTTGGTCTCCGGGTAGGGTCCGTCGGAGACAACGCCATCGGCAGCGACGATGCTCGCCCGCTGGGTCTGGATGCCAGCGCCGAAGATCCAGACGCCGGCCGCCTTGGCCTCACGCACCACGGCGTGCGAAGCCTCGGACACGGCGGGGAGGTCCTCGTCGGGGATCGTCATCGTGCCGTCGTCGAACGAGATCAGGTATCGCGGCATTGGCGCTGTTCTCCCAGGTTTGATGGCGGACAGTGGACACGGCCGTCAATCTCGTCGCCCATACAGCCATGCACAGAGCCGGTCGCGTTGCCGTCAGCACTCACCGGATATACGAGGAATCCGTATTCCGCGCCCGCTCCTCGTCGCGCTGCTCGAACAGGCGGTTCGCCTTTTCTTCCGTCATTTCGTACTTCGGCGCCACGTAAGGCAGCAGCAGGCGCAGCCACGAGCGGCTGATGCGGCGCGATTCCTCGGGGCAGCCCTTGGCACGCGTTTCGGGCAGGTCGCCGTCGGTGACGATGCTCAGGTAACGCGCCGGATCGCTGCCGTACAGCAGGCATTGCAGGTTGAAGTAGCGCTGCTCGCCCAGCGCGTGTTCGTCGGCGTAGGCGTCCAGGTTGTACTCGCCCGTGCTGCGCGCGAGGAACCAGTTCGACGCCATGCGCAGGTTCTCGGTCACCGTGTTCGTGGATTCGTTGAGACCGGCGAAGCGCAGCATCAGCGTGGTCGCGAGCTGGTCGACGGCGTCTTCCTCGCGGCCGGTGATCGGTATCTGCAACAGCGTGATCAGCGCGTGGCCGGTTTCGTGCAGCAGGATGAAACGGAAGTTCGCATCGAGGTAGCGCTGCGCATAGCCTTCGTCGAGCTTGTTCTGCGTGGCGAGGTCGCGGCCGCGCTCGAGCAGCATCTTCATCGTCTCGTAGCACATCACCACTTCGCCGCGTTCGGGCGAGTAGAAGGCGTTGACCTCGCCGCACTCGGCAGTGACGTAGTTGATCGGGCGCGGCAGCATCAGCATGCCGTCGATGGCCTGCACTTCGGGAATGTGGCGCAGCATGTCGCCGTCGTGGGCCATCTTGTAGAACGGCTCCAGCTCGGCGGTCTTGGGCTTCACGTACTCGTAGCCGAACTGCACGCCGCCGGCCTTGGACTCGTCGGCGGACTTGGCGAAGGTCACCGGCTTCAGCACGGCCATGTCGTCGGTCAGGGCCTTTTCGGCTTCCTTGCGGCCTTCCTCGCGGGCGGCGGCCAAGGCCGCGGCCTGGCGCTTGCCGTTGATGAGTGAATAGCCGAACGCGCCGCTCACCACGCCCAGTGCCAGCGACAGCAATACGATCAGGAGTCTCGTGGACATGCGCTTCCCCGTGCGCGTTTCGCAGACGGCGCCGGCCTACGCGGGCGCCACGCGGGGATCGTAACGGCTCGCGCGTGATGGCGGAACCGCGCGGCCTTCACGCCGCGCGCGAGGGCCGTCAGGCGGCGTGGCCCTCGGACACGGCGGGTTCGGGTCGGATGCGCACGGCCCAGAGCACGCCGGCGATCAGCAGGCCGATGCCGGTCAGCGTCAGCGGCTCGGGCATGCGCCCGCGCAGGATGAAGGCGTAGGCCAGCGCGGCGAGCGTCTCGAAGACGATCAGCTGGCCGGCCAATGCGGTGGGCAGGCGCTGGCTGGCGGCGTTCCAGCACAGCGTGCCGATCCACGAGGCGAACAGGCCGATCGCCGCCATCAGCCCGATGAAGAACCACGGGCGCGGGCCGAAGGGCATCGGGAATTCGCTACCGAAGGCGGCCATGCCCGCCCACAGCAGCACGTAGCCCACCAGCGCCAGCGGCAGCGTCGCGATGCCCTGCGCGGTGGCCCAGGTACGCGGGTTGCGGTCGGGATGCGCGCGCAGCCAGTCCGCGTTGCGCAGCGGGTACCAGGTCCAGCAGGCCACGGCGATCACCGCCAGCAGCGCGCCTTGCAGGTAGCGCATGGGGTCGGCATCGGGCTGCGCGCTCAGGGCCTGCAGCTCCACGCGATTCACGCAGGCGATGCCGAGGGCGATCAGCAGCAGCGAGGGCGCCAGGCGGCGCCACGGCAGGCGACCGTCGCGGCGGTGGTCGCGCAGGTTGGCGCTGATGGCGATCACCACGGGCAACGTGCCGATGATCATCGTCGGCAGCGGCGCGCCTGCGCGCTGGATCGCGCTGGCCAGGCAGACGTAATAGAGCAGGTTGCCGATGGCGGCGAGCTTGAGCGCTTCGGTCCAGTCCGCGCGCGACAGACGCCGCAGCGCGGCGCGGTCCATCCACGCCAGCGGCAATGCGATCAGGCCGAAGGCGAGGTAGCGCCCGACCGACTGCAACGTGGCCGGGTATTCCGGCAGCAGCAGTGGGCCGACGAAGACGAGGCCCCACATGAGGCCAGCGGCGAGTGCGTAGAGGGTTCCGGTCCACATGGGGTGTAGCGTGCGGCGGCTTGCGTGGGGTGTCTTGAACGGGATTGCGGTGGCTGCGGACTGAACCCCTTCTCCCGCGCGCGGGAGAAGGTGGCCGAAGGCCGGATGAGGGCAGGCGGAGCGGTAGTGGCGAACATGCGGTCCTGACGGGGCCGATTCGCCGGATCGCCCTTACGTTGTTCTGCCCTCACCCCAACCCCTCTCCCGCAAACGGGAGAGGGGCTCAACGGCTTCGGCTTACGAACGCACCTGCCGCTGATACCGCGCCGGCGTCACCCCGTAACGCCGCGCGAACGCGCGCGTCAGATGCGCCTGGTCGCTCAGGCCGACCTCGGCCGCGACGCGCGCCGGCGCATCCCCGCGCGCGAGGCGTTGCTTGGCCTGGAACAATCGCAGCGCCATCAGCATCTGCTGCGGCGTGGCGTCGTACTGATCGCGGAAGGCGCGCAGGAAATGGAACGGGCTCAGGCCCGCCACCGCCGCCAGCTCATCCAGCGTGACCCGTTGCGCCAGGTTGTCGCGCAGGTAGTCGACGACGCCCGCGAACCGCGGCGCCGCATGCGTTCGCAACGGCCGGGCAGCGCGCGCCTGGTCATCGAAACCGTCGAGCAGCGAAAGCAGCAGGCCGTCGAAGGCGAGCGGCTCATCCGCGCACCACAACGCATCCAGCAACGCGGTGACGCGACGCGCGCGGGCCGCGTCGTGGTCCACCGCATCGGCGAACCACAGACCGCGTCGGCCGGTCACTTCCTCCACCACGTCGGCGTCGATGTACGCCATGCGGTAACGCCAGCCGCCGACGGTCTCGGCGCGCCCGGTGTGCAGCACGTCGGGATTCATCATCACCCGCGAATCCGCAGGTGCCAGATGGTCGCTGCCGCGGTAGCGGAAGCGCTCCACGCCCGATTCGATCGCGCCGAGCCCGTAGGCCTCGTGCGTGTGCGGATCGAACGTATGACGCACGATGTGCGCGCGATACAACTCCACGCCCGCGCGATGCGCCGGGCGCCGGAACTGCGCCACGTCGAGCGGGTGGTCGAATTGTTCGGGCACGCCCTGCATGGCCCGATCATGCCACGCGTGGTGTCAGGCGCGGCGCTTGGCCGGCGGCAGCAGCGCGTTGGCCGCGCGCCGCAACTTCAACGACAACGCGTGGAAGCCCGCACCCGTGGGATGCATCTCGTCGAACCACTGGTCCGCCCGGCGCAGGGTCCCGCGCAGGTCGACGAAGCTGAAGAGGCCGGAGAACTCCGCGCGCGCGGCCAGCGGTTGCAGCACCTGGTCGTGGAAGCCGTCGATCAGCAGCGCGGCGAAGCGCCGCTGCTGCGCCACCTGCGGCAGCACGTGCGCGACGTGCGGCGCGATCCACGGGCCGATGTTGTTCATAAGCAGGGCCGCGGCGCCAAGGTTGGCGACGGTCAGCTGCGCCGGCGCGCCCATGCGCTGCGGGTAGTCGTAGGTGTGGGCGAGGATCGGCGTGGCCGGATGGATGCGCTTGAAGGCGCGCAGGAAGCGCTGGTACGCGCCGCGCACTTCCTCGAAACGGCGCGAACGCTCCACGCGCGCGAACGCCTGCTCGGGCGTCATCGGGCCCTGCCCCGCGAACAGTCCCTGCAGGAAGGCGGCGACGAAATCGTTGCCGCCGGCGCTGATCAGCACGACGTCGAACGCGAAGCCCTCGTACCAGTCGGCCAGGTCGTCGATGCGACGCTCGGTGAAGATGTCGATCGCCAGGTCACCGCTCTTTTCGGTGCGGAAGAACAGCCCGCCCGCGCCGAACTGCGGCACGCCGCGTTCCTCGTCCTGCGGCGTGGGAAACACCAGCCAGTCCAGCAGGTTCATCGCCAGGGGCGTGGAGAACCACGAGTCGCCTTCGCAGAAGAACACCGGCGTGCGCGCGGCCAGCTGCGGCTGGCGCTGCAATGCGCGGTAGATGCGGCGGAACTCGCCGCGCTGGGTGGTGAGGGTGGAGGGCATGACGGGCCTGTCGTGTTTCGCGGCGTCCTTATCGCAGAACGTCGCGAACGGCCCGTGACGGCCTACGCCTGCGGCGCCTGCACCCTGGATGCCACCGGCGCCGGCGACGCCGACCACACGCTGTTCGCCTCACCTTCGCGCATGCGTCGTGCCGTGACCCGCGCCAGCCACGCGAAGCCGACCGCCATCGCGATCGCGCCCGCGTCGATGGCGAACAGCGCCCATTGCCCGGCGGCGGCGCTGGCCCACCACCACGCGCCGGTGACGGCGCCGTGCGCGACGGGAATCAGCGCAGTCGTCACCGCGGCGGCCCACAGCAGCTCCTGCGCGGCGCGGATCGGCGGACGCAGCGCGGCCCACAATGCGCACAGGCCCCAGGCGACGAAGCAGGCGAAATTCACGCCGAAGCCGAGTTCGACGGCCGCGAACGCCGGCGCCTGCAACAGCTGCGTGGCGATGAACGCGACGGAGATCGCCACGCACACGCCGATGCACACGCCGACCGTGGCGCGCGCCATCCACAGCTGCGCGCGGCCCTGTTCGGCCTGGCGGCGCTTGCGGCGCGATTCGATCCACAACAGGTTGCCGGAATAGAACAGGAACGCGCCGCCCAGTCCGAGCAGGAAGTACAGCCATTGCACCCAGTGGTTGCCGTATTCGCCGAAATGCAGTGCATAGGCCGACGACAGCGTGGCGTGGTTCGCGTCGCGCAGGCCGGGGAGCTGGGTGGCGAGCTTCGCGCCGGTGTTGGCGTTCATCGCGACCGCGCCCAGCGGACCGAGCGAGCCGGGCGATGCGCCGGTGATTTCGATCGTCGCGTTCGCATCGCCCGCGTTGCTGAGCTTGAGGTAGGCCGGTTCGAAGGATGCGACGCCTTGCTCGTTCGCGATCGCGATGGAACGCTCGCGCCACATCGCCAACGAACCGAGCGCCTGTTCGCGATTCGCCGGCGCGACGACCGGTGCGGTGTCCATCGCCGGGCCCAGCGCGGACATGAGCTGGCCGCGGTAGATCAGCGGGTTCAGCGCGAACATCGCGATCATCACCAGGCACAGCATCGCGCCGGTGACGGCGAACATGATGTGCATCGGCAGGCTGAGCACGCCGATGACGTTGTGCGCGTCCTGCCACATGCGCTTGAGGTTGCGGCCCGGGCGCAGCGCGAACAGGTCCTCGACGAGCTTGGGCAGGTGGATGATCACGCCGGAGATCAGCGCCAGGCCGTAGAGCAGGCTGACGATGCCCATCAGGTACGTGCCGGCGACGGGGATGCCGAGCGAGTAGTGCAGCGCGTTCACCAGCTCCGACAGCGCGCCGCCGGGCATTTCGTCCCGCCCTTCGGGATGCTCGGTGGTGGCGTAACGCCACGTGCCCTTCGCGTCCTGCCAGTAGGTGGCGGTGATCGGGTATTCCTCGCCCGGGAACACCATGCCCACATGCTTGCGTGATTCGGGATGGCGCTCGAGCGTTTCGTCGAGCAGGCGCTGCGCATCGTCCAGCGTCTGCGCTTTCGCGTTCACGCCTTGCGGCGACTGCCACGCCTGCAGGTCGTGGTGGAAGATGGTGATCGCGCCGGCATAGAACGCGACGAACAGTGCGAAGCCCGCGACCAGGCCCACCCACGTATGCAACGTGGTGAAGGTGCGCAGCGTGTTGGAGGAGATCTTCATCGCGGCCTCACTTGATCGTGCTTACTCGAGCACGCCCAGCCATTGCAGCAGCCACAGCGCGCCCAGCGTCGCTACGGCCAGGCCGCTGAGCCACGCCCACGCACGCTTGCCGTTGGCGAACTGGAAGCTCGCACCCATCACCGCCATCCACACCACGAAGAACGCGATGATCCCCGCCACCAACGTGCCCTGCCAGGGGCCCGGCAGCGCGAAGGAGAACAGCCCGACGAGCCCTGCCGACAGCAGGAAGCCCGGCACGATGCCGGCGAATGCGCGCGCCCACATCAGTGCGATCCTCCGTTGCTCTGCGGCGCGGTGCGCCAGGCAAGGTACGGCAGCGCCATCAGCCCGCCCATCCACGTACCGAGCATCGCGCACAACCCGGCGCCGACGCCGAGCTGCGCGATCCACAACGCCAGCGCCAGCACGGCCAGCACCGCGCCAATCGTGTTGCCGCGCCGTCCGCGCTGCCGCCACGACGGCCAGCGGCAGTGCGGCGACGCGGCGTACAGCGCCGCCGCCGAAAGCAGCGAAGCGATGATGGCGGCGAGCGTGGCGATCATGGCGCGGCCTCAACTCACCACTGGAAGCGCGCGGTGGCGGTGACGGTGCGCGGGTAGCCGTAGTAGCACCAGGCCGCGCTGTTGCAGGTGGCGATGTATTCCTTGTCGCCCACGTTCGCGGCGTTGAGCTGCAGGCGCCACGCACCGATGTCGTAGTGCACCGAGGCGTCGAATAGCGTGTACGACGGCGTCTGGTAAAGGTTGTACGCGTCGCCGTAATGCTCGCCCGTGTAGCGCACGCCCGCGCCGAAGCCCAGGCCCGCCAGCGTGCCGGCGGTGATGGTGTAGTCCGCGCCGAGCGAGGCGACGTTCTTGGGCTGCAGCGGGATTTCCGCACCCAGCGACAGCGGGTCGGTGGTCTTGGTCACTTCCGAATCGGCGTAGGTGTAGGCACCGAAGACGCTCAGGCCGTTGCCGATGTTCCAGCGGCCTTCCAGTTCGACGCCGCGCACCTTGATCTCGCCCTGCTGGATCTGGAAGAAGGTGTGGTTCGGATCGACGACCAGCGTGTTCTCCTGCAACAGCTCGTACACCGCCAGCGTGGCGAGGATGCGGTTGTTGTCCGGCTGATACTTGATGCCGACCTCGGTCTGCTCGCCGGTCGTCGGCACGAAGGCGCGACCGTTGAAGTCCGTGCCCACGGTGGGCTGGAACGACTGCGACCAGCCGATGTACGGCGCCAGGCCGTTGTCGAACAGGTAATTCACGCCGACGCGGCCGGAGAACTTGTCGTCGCTCTGGTGCGACTGCGCGCCGCCGATCACTTCATGCGTATCGGTGCCGACCCAGTCCTGGCGCGCGCCCAGCGTGACCACCCAGCGGTCCAGCTTCATCTGGTCCTGCGCGTACAGGCCGAACTGCGACTGCTCCTGGCGCGTGCGCGAGGTGTAGTCGGGTTCGACGATCGGCGCGCCGTAGACCGGATTGAAGATGTCGAGCGTCGGCGCACCGGCGAAGGTGAAGGCGGACGCGTAGTCGTTGCGTGCGCGGCGGAAGTCCAGGCCGGTGAGCAGCGTGTGCTCGACCGCACCCGTGTCGAAATGGAACAGCAGCTGGTTATCGACGCCGAAGGTCTTGCTCTCTTCCTCGGTCTTCCACAGGTAGCGGAACAGCGTGCGCTGGTCGGCGAGCAGGCCGAACGCACCGACCGACGTGCTCGGGTCGATCTCGGTCACGCCATAGCGCAGGTTCTGGCGAAAGGTGGTGCCGCCGCCGAAGTCGTGGAAGTACTCCCAGCCGAACGACGTCATCGTCTTGTCGTAGTCGTTGAAGCCCGGCTCGCCGGTGAAACGGTTCTGCGGGATCTTGCCGTTCGGGTTCGGCAGCAGCGTGCCTTCCTGCGGCAGGAAGCCGGCGCCGGCGACGGTGTCGTTCTTCTGGTAGCGCGCGAGCAGCGTGAGCGAGTTGGCTTCGTCCGGCTTCCACGTCAGCGCCGGGGCGATGAAGTAACGGTCGTCGTGGACGTAGTCGGTCACGTCGTCGCTGTTGCGCGCCAGCGCGGTCAGGCGGTAGGTCCACACGCCGTCGTCGGTGAGCTTGCCGCCGAAGTCGGCGGCGACCTGGAACAGATCGTAGTTGCCGACCTGCACTTCCACTTCGCGCAGGGTTTCCTGCGTCGGGCGCTTGCTGACGTAGTTGAGCATGCCGCCGGGCGGCATCGCGCCGTAGGCGACCGACGCCGGGCCCTTCAGCACTTCCACGCGCTCCAGGCCGTAGGGCTCGACGCGGGTGATGCCGGTGCCGGAGCCTTCCGCCAACGACAGGCCGTCCATGTAGCGCGCCGGCGTAAAGCCGCGCAGCAGGAGCCAGTCGCTGCGCGGATCGCCGCCGTAGCCGCCGCCCTGCGCGCCGGCCGTGTACCACACGGCCTCCTCGATGCCGTGGATCGCGCGGTCCTTCATCTGCTGGTCGGTGACGACGGAGATCGACTGCGGGATCTCGCGGATCGGGGTGTCGGTCTTGGTGGCCGTGCCGGCGCTGCGGGCGATCGGCGCCCGCACCTGGACGGCGTCCAGATCGGTAGCGTCCTGGGCGAGGGCGGGCGTGGCCGCGCCGGCCAGCAGCGCGAGGGCGAGGGCGTGGCGGATCGAGACCGGCAGCGACCGGACGGAGGAGCGGAAGGGGCGCATCGGGGACCTGTGGCGTCTGGGAGCTGGACCCCGTCCATGGAGCGCCGGTGGAAAGACACCGGTGGCCAGCAAAATGAGAATCGTTCGCGATTGTAGGGCCTTCACCCCGCGCGAACAATCGAGCCGTTGTCTCGGGCGCTGGTAGGAGACAAAAAAACGCCGCCCGGGGGGCGGCGTTGGGGGAAGGAAACGGACTGCTGGGGGACTGGGCTATGAACCTTGCCGGCCCGCGGAAGGTCAGGGCGATCGGGAAGGTTCGAGCGGATCTGGTGGACTTTGTTGAGCGAGCGGATCAGCGGAGGCATTCACGCGGAGGGATGCATTGGACGAATCACTCCCGCCGTACGCCGGAAAAGGCGCGTCAGCGGCAGCCGCCCAGCGCGAGACCGGCGTCGAACGGCAACACTGCCGGCTTCTCGCCGCGCGCCGCCTTCGCGTGGCCGAGATGGCCGAAGAAGCGCGCCGAAGCGATGCGGTTGCCGTAACCGGTGGAATACCGATCGTCGCCCTCGTCGAAGGCGCGGGGCTCGGCGTGGTTGTCCTGCGGGAACAGCAGATTGGTAAAGACGTTCATGGCGTACTCCCGGTGTGCGATGGCCTGCCTGGCGTGGACAACTTCCTTGATTGAGTTGCAAGATACGCCCGCGCCAGGGCCTGAAAAAGCGACGGTTCTGCAAGCCAGCGTTGAATCTGGCTCAAGGATCGAAGCCCCGCGCAGGGTTCCCGGGAGGAGGTCGAATGAGTCGTCCGCCGTTGCAGGCGTTGCTGGGATTCATCGCCGCCGCGCGCGCAGGGAACCTCACCCGCGCGGCCGAGTCGATGCACCTCACCGTCAGCGCTTTGAGCCATCAGGTCCGTGCGATCGAGGAACGCCTCGACCGTCGTCTCTTCGTGCGCGGCGCGCGCGGCGTGAAACTCACCGAGCACGGCCAGGCGCTGTACGACCGCATCGCGCCGCACCTGGAGGCGATCGAACAGGCGCTCGCGCCGCGCCGCGTGCGCCGCGACGACGCGCTCACCCTCACGCTGATGCCTTCCTTCGCTTCCAGCTGGCTGGTGCCGCGCCTGCCGCGCTTCCTCGCCACGCATCCGCAGCTGGAGATCAGCCTGCAATCCAACGTCGATCCCATCGACTTCGCGCGCGAAACCGTCATCGACGCCGGCATCCGTTTCGGCCCGGGCAAGTGGCCGGGACTGGAAGCGGTGCACCTGTTCGACGACTGGATGACCCCGACCGCGAGCCCGGCGCTGATCGAACGCCTCGGCCGCCCGACCCTGGCGAACCTGAGCGAGTTCCCGCTGCTCGGCGCGCCCGGCGGGCGCTGGAGCGAGTGGTTCGCGCGTTACGGCGGCACGCCGCCGGCGCGGTTCGTGGCGATTTTCGACGACTCGGAAAACCTGCACCGTGCCGCCGCCGAAGGCATGGGCATCGTGCTCGGCCGCGTGACGCTGGCACGGCCGCTGGTGGAGGCCGGGCGGCTGGTGGAGCTGTTCGACGAGCGGCTGAAGACCGAGTTCGCCCACTACCTCGTGTACCCGTCGCGTTCGCGCGATCACCGCGGTCTGGCGTTGTTCCGCGACTGGCTCCTGGAAGAAGCCGCGCAATACGCGACCAGCGACGCGATGACGCCACGCGTCGCCAAGCCCGCGCGCAAACCGGCGTCGCGCAAGCCCGCCCCGCCCAAACGCCGCCCCCGTGCCGTCCGTTGATGGTGGCGGCCACGGCGTTGGCGGTAGTCTGGCGCCCCGTTCACCGGTCGCCCCCGTCCACCACATGGAGATCCGCATGAAACGCCTGCTTCTCGCCGCACTCGTTCCCGCCCTGCTCGTCGCGCACGCCGGCATGGCCGCGCAGCCCAAAGCCAAGCCCGCAGCGAAGGCCGCCGCGAGCGCCGCCGTCGATCCGGCCCTGCAGGCCGCACTGGCCTCGACCACGCGCGATCCGAAGAACGTGCTGCGCGATCAGTACCGCCATCCGGCGCAGACGCTGAGCTTCTTCGGCGTGAAGCCGAACCAGACCGTCGTGGAGATCACCCCCGGCGGCGGCTGGTACACCGAAATCCTCGCGCCCTACCTGAAGGACGGCGGCCAGTACGTCGCGGCCATGTACGACCCCGCGATCCCGAACCAGCCGCAGTACCGCTACCGCCAGAGCAAGGCGATGGGCGAGCGCTTCGCCAACACGCAGGTGTACGGCAAGCCGGAAGTCCGCAACTTCGATCCCAAGGCACCGAACTTCGGCCCGGCCGGTTCGGCCGATGTCGTGCTCACCTTCCGCAACGCCCACAACTGGGTCGACGACGGCACGGCGGACGCGTACTTCAAGGCGTTCTTCGACGTGCTCAAGCCGGGCGGCACGCTCGGCCTGGTCGACCACCGCGCCAAGCCGGGCACGGACCTGGAGAAGATGAAGACCTCCGGCTATCTCACCGAAGCATTGGTGATCGAACTGGCGCAGAAGGCCGGCTTCAAGCTCGACGCGAAGAGCGAGATCAACGCGAACCCGAAGGACACCGCCGACCATCCCAACGGCGTGTGGACGCTGCCGCCGACCAACCAGCACGACGCCAAGGACGATGCGAAGTACAAGGCGATCGGCGAGAGCGACCGGATGACGTTGCGGTTTGTGAAGCCGTAAAAACGGGATTCGGGATTCGGGAATGGGGATTCGCAAGAGCGGATCCCCCTCGCGGCAAGCCTGCTTTTACGAATCCCGAATCTCGATTCCCGAATCCCGGCTTTCCATGCTCATCGCCTTCAACAAACCCTACGGCGTGCTGTGCCAGTTCACCGACCGCAGCACGCCGCCGCGGCGCACGCTGGCCGAGTTCGGCCTGCCGCCGGATGTGTACGCGGCCGGTCGCCTCGATCACGACAGCGAGGGGCTGTTGCTGCTCACCGACGACGGCACGCTCGCGCATCGCCTGACCGACCCGCGCCACAAGCAGCCCAAGACCTATTGGGTGCAGGTGGAAGGCGAGCCGGACGAGACGAAGATCGACGCACTGCGGCACGGCGTGGTGCTCAACGATGGACCGACGCGCCCGGCGAAGGTGAAGCGCATCGAGCCTCCGGCGCTGTGGCCGCGCGATCCGCCGGTGCGCTTCCGCAAGACCGTGCCCGATGCGTGGCTGGAGATCGCCATCACCGAAGGCCGCAACCGACAGGTTCGACGCATGACCGCCGCCATCGGCCTGCCGACGCTGCGGCTGGTGCGCGTGGCGGTGGGTGCGCATCGGCTCGAGGGCCTCGCGCCGGGCGAGTGGCGCGCCGTGTAATGCAATGGCGCGGCCATGACGCCGCGCAGCGCACGATGCCGTCGCCGATCGTTGCGTCCGATCAAGCGCGCCCGCGGCGCCACCGGACACCATCGCCGCACCGCCCGGATACGACGCCATGGATTTCCTCGACAACCTGCTCCTCAACACCGACAGCTACAAAGCCAGCCATTGGCTGCAGTACCCGCCGGGCACGGACGCGACGTTCTTCTACGTCGAGTCGCGCGGCGGCCTGTACGACCGCACGGTGTTCTTCGGATTGCAGACGATCCTCAAGCAGTACCTGTCGCGGCGCGTCACGCACGAAGACATCGACCAGGCGCGCGAGCTCTTCGCCGCGCACGGCGAGCCGTTCAACGAGGCCGGCTGGCGCGACATCGTGCAGCGACACGACGGCCGCCTGCCGCTGCGCATCCGCGCCGTTCCCGAAGGCACGGTGGTGCCCACGCACCAGGCGCTGGTAACGATCGAATCCACCGATCCGCACGCGTGCTGGGTGCCCTCCTACGTCGAAACGCTGCTGCTGCGGCTGTGGTACCCGGTGACGGTGGCGACGACGAGCTGGCATGCGAAGCAGACGATCCGCCAGTTCCTGGAACGCACCAGCGACGATCCCGAAGGCCAGTTGCCGTACAAGCTGCACGACTTCGGCGCGCGCGGCGTGTCGAGCACGGAATCGGCGGCGATCGGCGGGCTCTCGCACCTGGTGAACTTCAGGGGCACCGACACGGTGTCCGGTCTGCTCGCGGCGCGTGTCTACTACCACGAACCGATGGCAGCCCATTCCATCCCCGCCGCCGAGCACAGCACGATCACCGCCTGGGGCCGCGAACGCGAGGTCGATGCCTACCGCAACATGCTGCGTCAGTTCGCGCGTCCGGGGGCGATCGTCGCGGTGGTCTCGGACAGTTACGACATCTACCGCGCCGTGTCCGAGCACTGGGGCCGCACGTTGCGCGATGAAGTCATCGCCTCCGGCGCGACGGTGGTGATCCGGCCCGATTCCGGCGATCCGGTCGAGGTGGTGCACCAGTGCCTGCTGCGGCTGGACGAGGCCTTCGGCCACGACGTGAATGCAAATGGCTACCGCGTGCTGCGGCACGTGCGCGTGATCCAGGGCGACGGCATCAACCCGACCAGCATCCGCGCCATCCTCGAACGCGCCACGCGCGCCGGCTACGCCACCGACAACCTCGCCTTCGGCATGGGCGGCGCGCTGCTGCAGCGGCTGGATCGCGACACGCAGAAGTTCGCGCTGAAGTGCTCCGCCGCACGCGTGGACGGCCGGTGGATCGACGTCTACAAGGACCCTGTCACCGACAAGGGCAAGGCGAGCAAGCGCGGGCGCATGACGCTGGTGCGGCATGCCGGATCCGGTGAGTACCGCACGATCGCGCTGCCGGGCGAAGCCGTTTCGCTGGACGCCGCGCACGCGCCACCGGGTTGCGAGGACGCGCTGGTCACCGTGTGGGAAGACGGCGAACTTCTGAGCGACTGGACGCTGGCCCAGGTACGCGAGCGCGCCGACGCCGAACGGCTTTAAGCCCCATCGTCGGCATCCCCGCGAAAGCGGGGATCCAGCGACTTCAGACGTTTGAAAGCGCAAGGCGCTGGATTCCCGCTTTCGCGGGAATGACGAAGAGCGTTGCCCCAAGCGCAATTAGCGCGAAGCCTGCGGACTCGACCGCGCCTCCTCATCCACCGGCACCGGCACCGAGTTCGCCCCGCGCCGCGTCAGCAGCAGCACGCCGCCCACCACGACCGCCGTGCCGACCAACTGCACGGCCGTGATCGGCTCGCCCAGCAACCACGCGCCCAGGAACACCAGCGACACCGGCCCCAGCACCGACAGCTGCGCCGTCGTGCCCGCACCGAGCCGCGCCACCGCGCCCATCGTGAAGGTCACCGGCAGGAAGGTGCAGAAGAACGCGTTGATCGCGGCCAGTCCGTACACCGTGGGCGTCAGTTCCAGCAGGTGCGAGGGATCGCGTGCGATGACGTAGTGGATGAGCGTCGCCGCGGTCGACACGCACATCGCATACGCCACCAGGCGCAGCGAGCCGATGCGCGCGATGAGCTGGCCCGACATCGACAGGTACAGCGCGTAGCTCAGCGCCGCCAGCAGCACCAGGCCGCTGCCGAGCAGGATGTGCTCGCCTTCCACACGCAGGTTCTCGACGAACACCAGCGCCACGCCCGCGTAGCTCACCGCCAGCGCGATCCATTCGCGCCGCGCGACCTTTCGCTTGAACGCGAACACGCCGATCAGCAGCACGAAGGTGGGGTTGAGGAACAGGATCAGCCGCTCCAGCGAGACCGGCACGTACTCCAGGCCCCAGAAGTCGAACAGGCTCGACAGGTAATAGCCGAGCACGCCCAGGATGAGGATCAGGCCGAAATCCCGGCGCGTCATGCGCGCGTGACCGGGCCGACGCGTCTCGCGGATGCCCAGCGCTACGAACAGCGGCAGCGAGAACAACATCCGCAGCGCCAGCACGTCGAGGGCGTCGATGCCGTGCCGGTACTGGAACTTCGCCAGGACCGCCTTGGCGGAAAACAGGATCGCGCCGGTGGCGGCCATCGCCAGGCCGACGCGGCGCGCCGCGTGCGGGTGCGCGGTGGAGACGGTCGTGCTCATTCCGCGCTGGCCTCGTCCAGTTGCGCCAGCTGCGCGGCGCCCAGCGACAACCGCGCCGCGGCGAGCAACTCGTGCAGCTGCGCCACGCTGGTCGCGCTGGCGATCGGCGCCGCCACCGTCGGCTGCGCCATCAGCCACGCCAGGGCGACCTGCGCCGGCGTGGCGCCCAGGTCGGAGGCGACATCGTCCAGCGCCTGCAGGATGCGCAGTCCGCGCGGGTTGAGGTACTTGCCGATCGCGCCGGCACGGGCCGCGCTCTTGCCCAGGTCGGCCTCGCTGCGGTACTTGCCGGTGAGGAAACCGCTGGCCAGGCCGTAGTACGGGATCACCGCGACATCGCGCTCGCGCGCCAGCGGTTGCAGCGCGGCCTCGAAGCCGGCGCGGGCGTAGAGGTTGTACTCCGGCTGCAGGGTCTCAAAGCGCGGCAGGCCGTGGCGCTCCGCCACGTCCAGGGCCTCGCCCAGACGCGCGGCGGAGTAGTTGGACGCGCCGATCGCCCGCACCTTGCCCTGCTCGATCAAGCGGGCGAACGCTCCCAACGTGTCGGCCAGGGGCGTGGACGCGTCGTCCTCGTGGGCCTGGTAGAGGTCGATCACGTCGGTTTGCAGGCGCCGCAACGAACCCTCCACGGCCGCCTGGATCGTGTCCGGGGCGAGCCCGCGGTGGCGCTCCCACTTGCCCAGCTTGGTCGCCACGATCACCTTCGCGCGCTTGCCGCTGCGGGCGAACCAGCGGCCCAGCAGCGTTTCCGACTCCCCGCCCTGGTGGCCGGGCACCCAGTACGAGTACGAATCGGCGGTGTCCACGAGGTCGAAACCGCTGTCGACGAAGGCGTCGAGCAGGGCGAAGGTGGTCGCCTCGTCGGCGCTCCAGCCGAACACGTTGCCGCCCAGGGCGAACGGAGCGACACGCAGGGAGGATCGGCCAAGGGGGCGAGGATCGGGGCGCATGGGGGTCGGCACGCGAGTAGGGGGACACATGATGCGATGCGTTCTATGCGACGGGGCGGATGCGTTTGCAACGCCGTGTTGCCGATCCGGCCCATGGAGGGTCCGGGCGCGCTCAACCGCTCTTCCGGGGACGCCATGCACGCAATCGGCCGCCTTTCTGCTACCGTCTGCCTCAATGAAACCGCGGCGCGAAGGGGGTCTGCGCTGCCCCGGGGACAGGGACGCAGCATGGTCATAGCCGCAGGCAATTCGGGCCGGATCCTGGTCGTCGACGACCAGAATGTAAACCTGCGCGTGGTCGGCACGCTGCTGGCGCGTCAGGGTTACGAAGTCATTTCCGCCAGTTCCGGCGAAGAAGCCCTGCAGCGCTACATCGAAAGCCCGCCGGACCTGATCCTGCTCGACATGATGATGCCGGGCATGGACGGCTTCGATGTCATCGCCGCGCTGCACGAGTTGGGACCGCTGCAGGTGCCGGTGGTCTTCGTCACCGCCGCGCACGACCGCGACTTGCTGCTGCGCGCCTTCGACGCGGGCGTGGTCGATTACGTCACCAAGCCGTTCCTGCCGGAAGAACTGCTGGCGCGCGTGAACGCGCACGTCGGCCTCAAGCTCACGCGCGACCGCCTGGAACGCGTGGCGCGCGAGCGCGAAGAGCTGGTCAACCTGGTCGCGCACGATCTGAAGAACCCGCTGAGCAGCGTGGTCTTCGCCGCCGAACTGCTGCGCAGCGGCCTGTGCAAGTCCGAGCGCATTCCGCGCTACCTGCAGATGATCCACGAGAGCGCGGACGACGCACTGGGCTACATCCACCATTACCTGGAAAGCCAGTCCGATCCGCGTCCGGACGAAGCCGCCAGCGGTGGGCGCGCGGACCTGGGCGAAACGCTGGAATGGCTGCACAAGCGCTACGAGATGCAGCTGGAAGCGCGCGGCATCCGCGTCGAACTGCGCCCGCCGGCGGGGCTGGCGCAGGTGAACATCCACCCGCGCGTGCTGCGCCAGGTGGCGGAAAACCTGGTCACCAACGCGATGAAGTACGCGCCGGATTCGGAATTGCTGCTCACCGCGCGCACGGGCGCGCCGGGCTACTGGCAGCTGATCGTGGCCGACCGCGGCCCGGGCATTCCGCCCGAGCGTCAGAAGGAGCTGTTCATGCCCTTCGTGCGCCTGCACGACGACCCGCAATACAACGGGCTGTCGAACGGGCTCGGGCTGTCGCTGGCCAAGCGCATCATCGCGCGTGCCGGCGGCCAGCTCTGGTACGAACCGCGCCGCAACGGCGGTGCCCGCTTCATCATCGAGCTGCCGGAAGTGCCGTCGCCGACGATGGTGTGATCGCGGCCAACAGGCTGCCTCGCTTTAGTGCATGAAGCTGTCGTTCCCGCGAAGGCGGGAACCCGACTGTGCGTCAGTCACGGCCTCCGGCGAGCGGGGTTGCGTCGGAACGCGGGATCCCCGCCTTCGCGGGGATGACAGCTTTGGGTCCATTCGCCTGGCGTCATGGTTCCGCGCGATTCAATGCTCGACGTGCGACTCCCGCGTCGTCGCGTTGCGATGACGCGCCGCCGGCGCGCGACGGCCGCTGCCACGACGCGCTTCGACCCGGCGCGAACTGCCTTCGATCGCCTCCTGGCCATTCAGCTCTTCCTCGGCCCGGCGCGCACGACGCTTGGCGGCGTACCAGAGCAGCCCCGCGCCCGCGACGGCTGCCGCGACCAGCACCGGATTGCGCCGCACGAAGCCGCCCGCGACGCGCGCGCCCGTCTTGAGTGCGCCCAGCTTGGCGCCGGTTTCCAGCCATTGGCCGGCGTGCTGCGTTACCGAGGGAACCGTGTGGCGCAGGTTCTTGCCAACGTGGCGAAGGTTCTCGCCGACCAGCGAGGCCAGGTCGAGCGCGCGTTCGGGGAGCGAAGTCAGCTTCGTCATGGTGCCCATTCCATTTCGCGAAAAGCGGAGTGCAGTGTCGGCAAGCCATCGTTGAAGCGGTGTGAGCGCGGGGCCCGGTTGCCGGCCCCCGGCTGAATGCCGATCATGGCCGCACCCACACCGCGCGGCGCCGCCATGATCCGAGTCCTGCCCAACGTGCTCTCCGCCGCGGAATTGCAGACGGTGCGCGAGCTGCTGCCGCAGATCCGCTTCGGCGACGGGCGCATGACCAACCCCGACTCCACGATCAAGCAGAACCTGCAGGCGCCGCAGGACGATCCGGTCAACCAGCGCATCGCGCTGATGGCCCGCGACGCGCTCATGCGCGTGCCGGAGCTGCGCGTGTTCGCGCAGCCGCGCACGATGGCGCGCACCACCTGTGTGCGCTACGAGCCGGGCATGAACTACGGCTGGCACGTGGATGAAGCGCTGTTCCCATCCACGCCGCCGATCCGCAGCGACCTGTCGTGCACGGTGTTTCTCAACGATCCCTCCGAGTACGACGGCGGCGAGCTGACAATCCAGCTCGGCGCACAGGAGCTGTCGTACCGCCTGGATGCGGGCAGCGCGATCCTGTATCCCTCCACGACGATCCACCGCGTCACGCCGGTCACGCGCGGCGTGCGCATCGCGGCGATCACCTGGCTGCAAAGCTGGGTCGCCGACGCCGGCCGGCGCGAACTGCTGGTGCAGCTGGAGGAAGCGCGCGCCATCGCCTCAGGCGGCGGCGACCCGAAGCGCCTGCAGGTGCTGCTGGAATCGCTGCGGACGAACCTGTTCCGGATGTGGGCCGACACCTGAGGCGTGACGCGCGTCTTGTCCTGGCCTGCACAGGCGCGGGGATACTGTCGGCGGATCCCACCGGAATTCGCCGCCTATGCGCGCTGCCGCGTACCACTGCTCTGCCCACATGGACGAGGCGGACCTGGAGGCCACGCGGCCCGACTGTCCGATCTGCGGCTCGCGCAATCGCCGCAGCGTGCTGCCGTTGCAGGAAAGTCCCGACGTCGCCTTGATGCACTGCCTCGACTGCGAGGCGACATCGGCCTCCAGGATGCCGCGCCCCGACGTGCTGGACCGCTACTACGCCGGCTACTACGACAACGGCGAGGAAGGCGTCACCTTCGATCGGCCCACCCGCTTCGCGCGTCACGTGTACCGCCATGGCGGGCCGCACCTGGGTGCCCTGGAGGGACGTGCGCTGCGGATGGTGGACTTCGGTGGCGGTGACGGCACTCACTCGGCGCTGATCGCGCGCGAGCTCCTCGCGCACGGCGCGAGCAGCGTACGCATCGAACTGGTGGACCACTCACCGTCCACGGCGGATCCCGGCGATGCCCGCATCCAGTTCGAGCGCGTGGCGGACGTCGAACGCATTGCGCCGGGCATGGCCGACATCGTGCTGGCAAGCGCCGTCCTGGAACACATCCCCGAACCCCGACCGGTACTGCTGCACCTGCTTTCGGCGATGAAGCCCGGCGGCATCTTCTACGCGCGCACGCCGCACGTGGTGCCGCTGATGAAGCTGGCCCGCACGCTCGGCACCTCGCTTGATTTCACTTACCCCGGGCACGTGCACGACATGGGTGCGCGATTCTGGGACGGCGCGCTGGACCGGTTGGGCATGGCGCACGACTACCGCATCCTGCGTTCGGCGCCGTCGATCGTCGAAACCACGATCGACCGGCACTTCGCGCGCACCGTGCTGGCGTATGCATTGAAGTGGCCCGGGCGCCTGTTTCCGCACCATTACGGACTGGTGGGCGGCTGGGAAGTGTTCCTGCGACGCGAACACTGATCCGCACCGTCGTCCTCTTCGCGCCAGGCGAAGTGCTCCGGCGACAACGCGTCGAGGAAATCGCACGCATCGAACGCCTCGCCGGGCGACCACGCGCCCGCACCAGGCGCGTGTCCGGCGAGCACGCGCTCCAGCGCTTCCACGATCAACGGTGCGGTGACCGCATAGATGTCGCGCCCCTGCGCCACGCTTCGCCGGACCTGCGCGCCACGGCGCACACGCACGTCCAGCACGAAGCACTGCGCCGAGCGGCCGCGTTCGTCCGCCGCTTCCGGCGGCGGCGTGGACGGATCACGCAGGTCGCGTAGCGGGGCCAGGTTCATGTAGGCGTGCACGCGCGGACAGCGCACGTGGCGGGCGATGGCGACGATCTCCGACAGCGACAGCATCACCGCGTCCTGCGTTCCCAGCGGCGATGGGTAGTCCCATTCGCGAACGGGCGGTGGATCGGGCAGCACCTGCAATTGCCCGCCTTCGACGATCCAACGCGGCCAGGTGTTGCGCTCTCCGGTGACGCGCGTGCCGGCGGTGGGATGCCAGCCGTCCAGGCCGACGGCGATGTCGATCGCATCGGCCTCGTCCCAATCGCCCATCGCGGCGGTCGCCAGCAGGTCCGCGAATGCGCCGTAGAACGCGACCGACGGCATCGCCACCACGCCCGCCGCGCGCGCGCGTTCGTTGTAGTGCGCGAACACGTCATGCGCGGCGCGCTGCTCCGCGCTGGTGTCGAAGTAGTGCGCGCCGGCACGCAGCGCCGCTTCGATCACCGGCACGGCGGTGTCCAGGAACGGCCCCGCGGCGTTGATCACGGCCACCGCTCCGGCAAACGCCGCGTCCAGTGCGTCCGCATCGTCCACGGCGGCCACGTGGCAACGCAGCCCAGGATGCGCGCGCGCCATTTCCGCCAGCCGTACCACGTCGCGGCCGCACAGCACGGGCGTGCGGCCGCGTCGCAGCAGTTCGGCGACGATGAAGCGTCCGGTGTGGCCGGTCGCGCCATACACGACGACCGGTCCGTTCACATTGCGCGCATCGTTCATCGCCGACACCTCACGCCGTGGCATCGGCAAGCGGCGCACGCGCCTGCACCGCCAGCAGGTGCGCGCGCAGTTCGCGGTTGAACTCTGCCGCGCGCTCTTCCGGGAAAAAGATCCGCGCACCTTCGAAGTCGATGCGGCGCGTCGTGCCCGGGATCGTGCGTTCCAGCCAGCCCGCCCACTCCAGCGGAAAGTAGACGTCGTCGGTGCCCCACACGATCAGTGTCGGCGCCTGCAACCTGCGCAGGCCGTCCTCGATGGCCAACGTGTGCCGACAATCGAACGCGTTGACGAAACGCTCCAGCTCGGCCAGTCGCCGTGGCGAACGCACGAACGGTTGAAGGTAGGTGTCGATCGTCGCATCGGTGACGAGGTCCGCGCGCTCGTAGGCCGGCGCGAGCGCGGCGCGGTACACGTCCTTGTCGTCCACCATCGCGCGCAGCGTGTCCGCAAGACCACCCGCCGCGACCATCGCCACGAACCCCTGGAACGCTTCCGGCGGCCAGTTGTCGTGCGCATCGCAGTTGGTCAGCGTGAGGCTGCGCAGCCGTTGCGGGTACAGCGCGGCGAAGATCTGGCAGATGCCGCCGCCGCTGTCGTTGCCGACTAGATCGACGCGATCGATGCCCAGCGCGTCGAGGAACTGCGCGAGCATGTGCGCGTTCGCGGTGACGGACACGTCCTGGCCGTCGGCGGCCTGCGTGTCGCCGTGCGCGAGCAGGTCGACCGCGATGCAGCGACGCACGTCGTTCAGTGCATCGAGCTGGTGCCGCCACAGATGGCCGTTGAGCAGCACGCCGTGGACGAACAATGCCACCGGGCCGCGTCCGTGTTCGATGTACGCAATGGTGCCCGACGGAGTCGCCACGCTGCGGCGCGCGGCGGGGAAGGTGGACGCGTTCATCAGCGGCTCCGCTCGGCTTCGCGCAGCTTCTGCGCGCATTCCTCGCAGCACACTTCCACGGCGCGCCCGCCGATGGTCACTTCCACGCGGTTCTCGTCCAGCGGGTAATCGCAGACGGCGCAGGTGTTCTCGCTCATGACACGCTCCTTTCAGGCCCGGCGATTCCGGGCAACGTCAGGAGACCATCTGCGCGCGTGGCGCGCTGTCGGATTCTTTAGCGATCGCGCGGCGCGTCAGGCGCTCTTGGCGAGCGCCGCGGTGCGAAACGCGCTCGGCGTGCGGCCGTAGGCCTGCTTGAACGCCGCGCTGAAATGGCTGTGGCTGGAGAAGCCCAGGTCCTGCGCCAGCGCCGACATGTCCTCGCATTGCGCCACGCGATCCAGCGCGCGCGCCAGCCGCAGCTGCAGGTGGTAGCGGTGCAGCGGCATGCCTTCGACCTGCGCGAAGGCCTGCGTGAGGTACACCGGCGAGCCGCCGATCTGCGCGGCGATGTCGGCCAGCTTCCATTGCCGGCCCAGGTCGCTGGCGAGCAATACCTTCACGCGATCCACCAATCGCCGCCGCGCCTGCGTGGCCGTGGTTTCGTGCGCCGTGCGCGGGCCGAGGCTGCGCGAAACCAGCGTCACCGCCAGCACTTCGGCTTCCAGCGGTTCGATGCCGCCGTGCCGCAGGCTGTGACGCAACAACGCGACCAGCGCCTGCGCGCGTGCATCGATGCGCAGCGATTGCAGTCGATACGAAGGCTCGTCGTGGCGCTGCATCAGACCGGAGGGCGAAAGCTCGCGCAGCAGTTCCGGCGCCACCGCGAGCACCAGGCTCGCATCGCCACCGTCCACCGGGTGACTGACCTGATAGCCCTGCCCCGCATTGAAGAACAGCACGTGGTTCGCATCGGCGACGGCCTGATCGGCGCCGACGTGGCGCGCGTACAGGCCGCGATACGGAAACACCAGGTGCGTCGCCGCCGCGCATTCCTCGGCGCTGCGATGACGGCAGGTGCCCGCGCAGAACACGTCCTTCACCTTGACGGTGCCGGTGTCCATGAGCGTGTGGACGGCGAAGTCGGACATGCGCGGCGCAGCTTAGCGCAGGGCCCGTGGCGCGGGCGCCGGGGCCGGATGAACACGGCGCATGGCGCCTCCAGGGTGGGTGACGGGGTCGGCATTGGTTACTCGCACATTATTGGAGCGCGCCGCCCGCCGCGACGCTGTCGGAATCTTTAGATCGCCGCCAGCGCCGCGACCCAGGCTTCCGCGTCGGCGATGTCGTCGGCGAAGGTCTGCATCGCCAGCGCCAGGTCGTGCGCGCGGTCGTCGCGTCCGTAACCGTGCGACTGGGCTTTGGAATAGCGACCCCACGCCGGCGACGCGACCGCCTCGTCCACGCGTTCCGTATCGAGGCCGAAGTGGACCGCGACACGATGCAGCTCGCGCTGCGGCGAGGCGAGCAGCGCCTCGAAGTCCATGCGGATCACGCGATCGCCGTCGTGCCCGCGCGCGATGGCGTCGAAGCGCATCTGCTCGGCCAGCCAGCCCATCGCGCATTGCCGGTGCAGCGGGATCTGGTGCAGCGCGAGGTGGCGCGCGACGCCGTGGTACTGGAGGTAACGCAGGCGTTCGGCCGCGGCGCTGGCGGCATCGAACACCGACGCGGGCGATTTCAGCAGCGTGGCCAGGTACGCACGCAGCGGCATGTCCAGCAGCACCGCGCGCAGGCCGGGCTGGCCCTCCAGCAGCGGTGCGATCAGGCCGTTGCAGCTGCTGGTCGCCTTCACCACGCTGCGCGACTGCGGCGGCAATGCCTGCGACCAGCGCGACCACAGCGCGTGCAGCGCCTGTTCGGCCTGCATCGGCGAGAGGCGCGAAACGGGTTCCTCCAGCGTCGGCCATGCCTCGGCGAGCGTGCGCAGCGGCAGCGGTTCGCGCAGTCCCTGCACCTGCGGCCAGGCTTCGAGCAGGCGGCTGAGCAGCGTGGAGCCGCAGTGGCCGATGTGGAAGATCGCGTGCGCCGGCGGCGACGCGGGCACGCGATGCGTGAGCAGCGCGTCGAGCGGGAGCCAGCCGCCCTCGGCGTTGGGCGGGATCGCGCGATCGTCGAGGAAGGCGGCCTCGCGCCGCTGCGCGGCATCGAAGCGCAGCCACAGCACGCGCCGGCCGACGAGGTCGAGCTTGAACGGCAGGAATTCGGGCTGGTCGAGCGGCGAGAGGGTCATGGCGCGAGTTTAGGACAGAGCCCCTCTCCCGCTCGCGGGAGAGGGGTTGGGCTGAGGGCAACACAATGCCGTCATTCCCGCGGAGGCGGGGCTTTTGGGCTGCCGAACGGCAGCACCATCCAAGGCAAACAGCCTCATGCCTTCCGTCGAGCGTGATCCGCCTGGGAGTTGGATCCCCGCCTTCGCGGGGATGACGTCTTGGGCGCGGCGAAGCTTGAGCGCCTGGGTCCCCGCCTTCGCCGGGATGACGGATCGCCCTACGTCCCGCGAGGCTTCGCCCGATGCGTCGCCGTCGCGCTCCACGGATCGTCGGGCCACGGATGCTTGGGGTAGCGGCCCTTCATTTCCTTCTTCACTTCAGGATACGTGCGGTCCCAGAAGCCCTTCAGGTCCTGCGTGATCTGCAACGGCTTGCCGCCGGGCGAGAGCAGGTGCAGCGTCAGCGGCACGCGGCCATCGGCGATGCGCGGCGTGTCGGCCAGGCCGAACAACTCCTGCAGCTTCACCGCCAGCACCGGCGCGACGGGCGCGTCGGCCTCGTCGTCGAACGCGTACTCGATGCCGCGTTCCATCCCCGACGGCACGACGATGCGCGTGGGCACGAGCGCGTCGATCTTCTGCCGCGTCGCCCAGGACGTGGTGGACTTCAGCGCCTCGCCGAAGGCCGCTTCGTCCAGCGCGTCCAGCCGCGTCTTGCCGGTGAGCGCGGGCTTGAGCCACTCGTCCAGCGATTCCAGCAGCGCGGCGTCGGACAGGTCGGGCAGGCCGTCGAGGTCCGGCATCCATGCGCGCAGACAGCGCACGCGCGCACGCCATTGCGATTGCGACGCCGTCCACGGCAGCGCGCGCAGGCCGAGCTGGCGCACCGCATCGACGAGCGCA
This sequence comes from Lysobacter sp. FW306-1B-D06B, assembly GCF_038446665.1. NCBI lineage: Bacteria > Pseudomonadati > Pseudomonadota > Gammaproteobacteria > Lysobacterales > Lysobacteraceae > Lysobacter > Lysobacter sp. FW306-1B-D06B. The sequence continues at coordinate 739,058 of NZ_CP151802.1, forward strand.
TCGGCGTAGCGCGCGGGGTCGGGTTTGGCGAGCGGCTTGCTCTCGATGACGATGCGGTCGAAGCGCGTTTCGCGCACCGCCGCGATGCCGCGCACGTTCGCGTCCCAGACCACGCGGTCCTGGGTGACGAAGCGCTGCGGGAAGTCGCGCTGCAAGCGCGCCTCGTCCAGCGGCGCGCCGTGCAGGATGCGTGCATCGCGCGGGTCGTCGCGCAGTTCGCTGATGGTGATCCAGCGCTCGCCGTACAAGGTGCTGTCGTCGAACAGCTTCGCGCTGCGGCCGTTGGCGAGCTGGTAGCGGTACGGATCGGACGGATGCTGACGCGCGATGCGGTCCGGGAAGGCGTGCAGCAGCACGTCGCCGAGCCGGTGCGCGGGCGCGTTGGTGGGCGGTGCGGCGTCCAGGCGCAGGCGGCGACGCCATTGCTTGGCGGCCTGGTCGAGCGCGGCGAGCGAGGAACGCGAGGCATCCGGTGCGACACGCCCCGCGCGGAAGGCCGCCAGCGCCTGCCAGCGTTCGGCCGCCGAGTCGCTGCGCTGCTTGCCCGGTAACGGCCGCAGCGGATCGCGCGCTTCCAGCAGCGCGGCGAGGTCGCAGGCCAGCGCCTGTTCGCTGCGGTCGTTCGGCGCGAGCAGCATCGCCGCCAGCCGCGGGTGCGTGCCGAGCGCGAGCATGCGCCGCCCCAGCGGCGTGATCGAGGCGCCGTCGAGCGCCCCCAACCGCTGCAGGAGTTCGCGCGCGGCGGCGAGCGCGCCCGGCGGCGGGGCATCGACGAAGCGCAGGTTCGCATCGCCCCAGGCGGCCAGTTCGAGCGCGAGGCCGGCGAGTTCGACCTGCGCCATCTCCGGACGGCGCTGCGGTTCCAAGCGCTGCGATTCCGGCCACAGCCGCCAGGCCCAACCGTCGGCGACGCGACCGGCGCGGCCGGCGCGCTGGTCGGCGGAGGCCTGCGCGATGTTCACCACGTCCAGCCGCGCGAAGCCGCTGTTGGGGTCGTAGCGCGGCTCGCGCGCCAGGCCCGAATCGATCACCACGCGCACGCCCGGCAGGGTCACGCTGGATTCGGCGACGTTGGTCGCCAGCACGATGCGGCGGCGGCCGTCGGGATCGGGCTGGAGCACGCGCGTCTGCTGTTCGACGGGAAGTTCGCCGTGGAGCGTGAGGATGTCGGCGGCGCCGGGAGACGCCCCCTGTTCCAGCGCGGCCTGCACGCGCGCGATCTCGCGCTGGCCCGGCAGGAAGACGAGCACGTCGCCGGGATGCTGCGCCAGCGCGTGCTCCACCGCGCGGCGCGCCTGGTGTTCCAGCGCTTCCTCGCGGCGCGCGGGGAAGTGCGCGATCGACACGGGAAAGCTGCGGCCGGCGCTGCTCAGGCGCGGGGCGTCGAGGAAGTCCGCCAGGCGTTCGCCGTCCAGCGTGGCCGACATCACCACGATGCGCAGGTCCTCGCGCAGCCCGGCCTGCACGTCCAGCGCGAGCGCGAGGCCGAGGTCGGCGGAGAGGTGGCGTTCGTGGAACTCGTCGAACAGCAGCGCGCCGACGCCTTCCAGCATCGGATCGTCCTGCAGCATGCGCGTGAGGATGCCCTCGGTGACGACTTCTATCCGCGTGGCGGCCGACACCTTGTTCTCGAAGCGGATGCGGTAGCCGACAGTGCCGCCGACCTCCTCGCCGCGCTGGCGCGCCATGAAGTGCGCGGCGGCGCGCGCGGCCACGCGGCGCGGTTCCAGCATCACGATCCTGCGGCCTTGCAGCCAGGGTTCGTCCAGCAGCGCCGGCGGCACCTGCGTGGTCTTGCCGGCGCCGGGCGGGGCTTCCAGGACCAGGCGCGGGTGTTCGGCCAGGCTGGCGCGGATGCGCGGCAGCAGCTCGTCGATGGGGAAGGCGGTGCGATTCACGCGCGCAAGGATACGGGACGGCTGCGGGCGATCCCTGCCCGTGGCGTTGCATGGCCGCGCTCGACGCCGACGGGGCTGGTTTGCGCGCCGTATCCCGTCAGGCCGAACGCGGCCATGCAACACCGCGGGTGCGCCGCGTCGCCGCCGTTAAACTGGGCGCATGGAATTGATCGACATCGGCGCCAACCTCACCCACGACTCCTTCGACCCCGACCGCGACGCGGTGCTGGCCCGCGCGCGCGAGGCCGGCGTGGCGCAGATGGTGATCACCGGCGCCAGCCGCGAGCACTCGCCGCAGGCGCTGAAGCTGGCCAGGCGGCATCCGGGCGAGCTGTTCGCCACCGCCGGCGTGCACCCGCACCACGCCACCGAGTACACCGCGCAGTGCGACGCGGAGATGCGCGAGCTGCACACGCATGCGGAGGTGGTCGCGGTGGGCGAATGCGGGCTGGACTACTTCCGCGACTTCTCGCCGCGCCCGGCGCAGCGCCGTGCGTTCGAGTTGCAGCTGCAGATCGCCGCCGAGACGGGCAAGCCGCTGTTCCTGCACCAGCGCGATGCGCACGCGGACTTCATGTCGATGATGCGCAACTTCGACGGCCGCCTCGGCCCGGCGGTGGTGCACTGCTTCACCGGCACGCGCGAGGAGATGTTCGACTGCCTCGACCGCGACTGGCACATCGGCATCACCGGCTGGCTCTGCGACGAACGCCGCGGCCAGCACCTGCGCGAGCTGGTGAAGCACATCCCGGCCGACCGGCTGATGATCGAGACCGACGCGCCCTACCTGCTGCCGCGCACGATCCGGCCGGCGCCGGCGCACCGCCGCAACGAGCCGATGTTCCTGGCGCACATCGTCGAGGAACTGGCCCGCGATCGCGGCGAGGACGTGGCGACCACCGCCGCTGCGACCACCGCGACGGCGCGGGCGTTCTTCCGCCTGCCGCCGCCGCGCTGAGGCGCCGATCACCTGCGCGCCACTTGGCGTGTGTCGGCTTCCACGTCCAGCACCAACCGCACCTTGTCGGCCGACTGGCAGGCGCGCTTGGCGTCGCCCATCAGGCGTGCGCGCACGGCGTAGGCCTGGCTGAAGTTGGCCACGCCGGTGAGGCGGGTGATGTCCTGCTGGCTCGGCAGCGCCGGGCGGGCGCAGTCGATTTCCAGCGTCACTGGGCCGGTCTCCTGGGCGGAGGCGGGGGCGGCTGCCAGCGCGGCGGCGAGCGCGAGGGCGGCGGCGGCCAGGGGAACGACGGCGGCGGGCCGGAACGAAAAGGACGAAGCGTTCATGGCGATCTCCTCGGGGGCGGCGCGGAAGGGCCGACCGTGGGGCCAGCGTCGCGCCCAGGCCGCGCCGGGTCTTGAGGGCGCGGTGAGGGCGGCATGGGGGCATCGCGAGGGATCCATCCCAAGCTTGGGAAAACCTTAGGCCGCGTCAGCGGGCAGGCCGCGTATCCGTAAATGGGCTCTTCCCCCGCGCGCCGATGACCTGCCCCGACCCGCCCGTGCTCGAATTCGACGACATCACCCTCGACCTCGCCGGCCGACGCCTGCTGCGCGCGGGCGAACTGCAACCGCTGGAGCCCAAGGCCTTCGCCGTGCTGTGCCTGCTCGCGCGGGCGCCGGGGCAGGTGTTCTCGCGCGACGAGATCCTCGACGCGGTCTGGGGCCACCGCCACATCACCCCGGGCGTGCTCAACCGGATCATCACCCTGCTCCGCCACGCCCTGGGCGAGGACGCCCATCACCCGCGCTACCTCCATACGGTGCATGGCTACGGGTACCGGTTCGACCGCCCGCTGGCAGCCGCGACCCCGACAGCACCCGTAAGGGACGACCCGGCCGAAGCGACGGCCGACAGCGCCGACGCCTCGCGCGCACCCGGAGATGACGTGGGCGCGGCCGATGGAGCGCCGCCCGCCCGGCGTCGGGCATGGCCGTGGGCGCTTTCGGCGGTGCTGGCCCTGGCGGTCGGGGGCCTGGGATGGAGCTGGTGGGCGTCCCGCGACACGCCGCCGCCGCCCCCCGCCTCCGCCCCGGGCTCGGCCGCCGCACCGGTGCTGGCCGTCCTGCCGCTGCGCGCCCTGGGCGACGACCCGCGCAGCCTGGCCTTCGCCGACGGCCTGAGCGAGGAACTCGCCGGCCTGCTCGCCCACATCGATGGCCTGCGCGTGACCTCGCGCACCTCGGCCTTCCGCTTCCGCGACGCCGGACTGCCGGTGTCCGACATCGCCCGCCGCCTGCAAGCCACGCACGTTCTGGAAGGCAGCGTGCGCCAGGACGGCGAGCGCCTGCGCATCAACCTGCGGCTGATCGAGGCCGGTACCGATCGCACGCTCTGGGCGCAGGACTTCGACCGCGAGCTGCGCGACATCTTCGAACTCCAACGCAATATCGGCTATGCGATCGCCAACGCGTTGCAGCTCCAGCTCGGCCTGTCGCCGAGCAGCGCGCGCGCGGACGAAGACCCGGCGCTGTACCGCCAATACCTGCTGATCCGCTACAGCCAGCGCGGCGAGAAATCCACGACACCGGCGCTGATGACCGCCGAGAAGGAGCTGCGCGAGATGCTGCGCGAGCATCCGGATTACGCGCGTGCGTGGGGCGCGCTGGCGGCGATCCTGTCGCAGCGGGCCACGGCGCCGATGCCGGGTCGCGACGAACTGCGCGCACAGGCCGAGCAGGCCGCGGCGCGTGCGTTGCAGCTGGACCCGGACCAGTCGGATGCGCACACCGTGCTCGCCGAACGCGCCTGCCGCGCGCAGCGGTGGGACGAGTGCATGGCGCTGTCGCGGCGTTCGCTCGTGCTGGCGCCGTCGGACGTGGTCGTGCGCGGCACGCATGCCTGGCGGCTGGCGACGATGGGCTACATCGACGAGGCGCAGCGCGAGATCGACGCGGCGCTGGCGATCGCGCCGTTCGATCCGATCATCCATTTCTGGCGCGGCCGCGTGCTCGACACGTTGGGCCGGCATGAGGAAGCGCGCCGTCACCTCGTCCTCGGCGACCCGGGCCTGTCGGTCACCGGGCTGTTCTTCAACGCGGTCTGGCGCGGCGATTACGACGATGCCGAGCGCATCGCCTCGAGCCTGCCGGCCGACATGCCGTGGCGCGCATCGGAGCTGGCGGCGGTGGCGGCACTGCGCGATCCGTCGCGCTGGCCGGCGGTGCTGCCGCTGATCGAGCAGGCCGAGCGCGGATCGCAATACGGCCAGGTGCCCTACGACTTCACGCGCCTGCTGTTGCCGCGACGCGACTACGCACGCGATATCGCCGGGCTGGATGCGGTGCAGCGGTCGGGGTATGCGTCATACCAGTGGGTGTTCTGGCAACCCGAATCGCGCGAGCTGCGTCGCGACCCGGCCTTCGCGCAGTACCTGCAGCGCAGCGGTTTGCTGGCGTACTGGCGCGAGCATGGGTTTCCGGCGCAGTGCCGGGCGGAGGGGGATGGGGCGCGGTGTGATTGAGCGGTGAGCCGCTTGACCGTACGCCTACTCTCACCGTCCTCCCGGCGAAGGCCGGGACCCAGGCCCGTAACGTAGGAGCACTCCCTCTTCGGTGAACCACTCCACCGTCATTCCCGCGAAGGCGGGAATCCAGGGCCTCTTCACGCTTTGCCGGTAGCCTATGTTCGCAACCGTTGCGATCGATCACCCATTCGGACAGCTTGCTGCGAAAGCATGGAAAGTCCCTGGATTCCCGCCTTCGCGGGAATGACGATGAGGAAGAATTCAGCGGCAATAGAGTGCCCGAAGGAAGGATTACTCAGCGCCCCGAGCCTGGGTCCCGGCCTTCGCCGGGATGACGGTGCGGGTGAGGGCACATAGGCGGCATCACGCCTTGTTGAGCGATGCCTCATACGCCTGCAAATGCACCCACGCCGTCGCCAGCAGCGGCGCGTGCAATCCCGCCGCTTCCGCGCGCAGGTGCATGTCGCCGACGATCTGCAACGCCTCCACGGGCTGCCCGGCTTCCAGATCGCGCAGCATCGACGCTTTCAACGGCGAGCCCGAAGCCGTCAGCGTGGAAAGCGCCGTCTGCTGCGCCTGCGCGTCGATCGGCTCGCCTTCTGCGGCAGCCACTGCGACGCATTCGGCATACAGCGCGCGCATGAACGCCTCACCGCCCTCGCTGCCATTGATGCGGCCCACCGGCGCGCGCATCAGGCAGGTGGCCGCGGCGAGCGTGGCGAGGAAGGTGAACTTGCTCCACTGCTCGCGGGCGATACGTAGCGAACGCACGTGATCGACGTGCGCACCCGCGCACAGCGCTGCGAACGCCGCGGTGCGTGCGCTGGCGGCCTCGCCCGAGCGCTCGCCGAAGGTGATCGAGGCCGGCTGTCCGAGGTGTCGAACTTCGCCCGCGGCGCCCTTCATCGCGCTGATGAAACACAGACCGCCGACCACGCGATCGGAACCGAAGCGCGCATCCAGCGGTGCGTAATGGCGCAGGCCGTTGAGGATAGGCAGAACCCACGTGCCCTCGCCCATCGCAGGCGAGATGGCCTCCATCGAGCTGTCCAGGTCGTAGGCCTTGCAGCTCAGCAGGACCATGTCGAACGGGCGCGCCGCCGCGAGCGAAGGCAATGCATCGGCCGTGGTGTGCGCGACGCGCAGGTCGGCGTCGCCAAGCGGACTGCGCAGTTGCAGGCCATGCGCATCCAGCTGCGCCGCACGCGCGGGGCGTACGAGGAAGGTGACATCCGCGCCGGACTGGGCCAGGCGCCCGCCGAAGTAACCGCCGGTGCCGCCGGCACCGAGCACGAGCACGCGCATGCAAACTCCGTCCGCAAAAAACCTGCGTGCACGTTACCGCAAAAAGTGGCGCCCGCTTGCGCGGACGCCACCGGGTTTCACGCGCCCTTGATCGCGCCGAGGAAGGAAGGATCCTTGATGATCTCTTCCACGTTGAGCTTGATCGTCTCGTTCAGCGCGCCGAACACGTTGGCGAACTTGTTGGTGTTGCGCTGCGTGTTCTTGACCTGCTCGTACACCACCTTGCCGGCGGCATCCTTGACGGTGTAACGCACGCGCAGCGTCCAGTCGACGCTGTAGCCCAGGTCGTCGATGAGGAACTCCTCGATGTTGCCGGACAGCACGTTGCCTTCGGTGCCGACCTTCACCCCGACGAAGCGCAACTCGGAAAACACGGCGTCCCGCATGATGACCGAGACGTCCTTCTCGAAGTAGATGTTGCCCATCGCGGTGTTGCGCACCTGATTCGGCTTGACCTTGCCGGCCTGCGCCGGTCCATAGCCGAAGGCGGTGACCTGCGTGGTGCCTTGCGCGGTCAGGACCGAGCTGGGTGCGTAGTTGATTGGCACCGTCGCCGTACAGCCGACCAACAGGCTGCTCACGAACACAGCCGCCAGAATTCCCTTCAAGTTCATTCCTCTCCCCCTGTGATGGATCGCGGCAATTGGCGACCGGGCATGCATGCCCCCGCCCGGGCCGGGGCCCGCGCATTTCCCCCGCGCCTTTGTAGCCGAAGCGTCCCGGCGCGGGCAATGGAGAGGAAGCAGGGCCTCAGCTGCGCAGGCCGACCCCGCGCTTGAGCAGCCACAGGCCCAGCGCACTGAGCGCGGCCACGAAGCCGAGCATCAGGCTGTACGACACCCACAGCGGCACGTCCGACACGCCGAGCAGGCCGTAGCGGAACGCGTTGACCATGTAGAAGATCGGGTTGGCATGGGTCAGCGCCTCGGCCCACGGCGGCAGCAGCTTCACCGAATAGAACACGCCGCCCAGGTAGGTCAGCGGCGTGAGGATGAAGGTCGGCACGATGGCGATGTCGTCGAACTTCTTGGCGTACACCGCGTTGACGAAGCCGGCCAGCGAGAAGATCGTCGCGCCCAGCAGCACCGTGGTGAAGGTGACGAACGGGTGCGGCATGCTCACGCGCGTGAAGAACATCGAAATGATCAGCACGATGACGCCGACCATCAGGCCGCGCAGCACCGCGCCGGACACGTAGCCGGTGAGGATCACCCAGCTCGGCATCGGGCTGACCAGCAGCTCCTCGACGTGGCGGCCGAACTTGGCGCCGAAGAACGAGGAGGAAATGTTGCCGTAGCTGTTCTGGATCACGCTCATCATCACCAGGCCCGGGACGATGAAGTCCATGTACTTGATGCCGTCCATCGTGCCCACGCGCGAGCCGATGAGGCCGCCGAAGATCAGGAAGTACAGCGTCATGGTGATCGCCGGCGGCACCAGCGTCTGGCCCCAGATACGCAGGATGCGGTTGACCTCGCGGCGCACGATGGTGCCCAGTGCGACGAGGTTGCGCTGGGCGTTGGAAATTTCCGTGGTGGTCTGCGTCATGTCGTTCATGCCACCTGCTCCGGCGGCGTCTGCGAGGTGCTGTCCTGCGCGTTCTCGCCGGTGAGGCGGACGAACAGTTCTTCCAGCCGGTTCGACTTGGTGCGCATGGAGCGCACGCGGATGCCCGCATCGCCCAGCGCGGCGAACACGCGGTTGAGGTCCATCGCGCGCGGCATCTCGATGTCGAGCGTGTGGTCGTCCGTGGCGGTCAGCGTCGTGCCCTCGATGACAGGCAACTGCGCGGGCAGCGTGCCGTCGATGTCGAGCAGGAAGCCTTCCACGTCGAGCTTGGCCAGCAACGCCTTCATCGGGCCCTGCTCGACGATGCGGCCGCGGTCGATGATGGCGAGGTTGCGGCACAGGCTTTCCGCTTCCTCCAGGTAATGCGTGGTGAGGATGATCGTCGTGCCGGCGGCGTTGATCTCCTTCAGCGTCTTCCACATGCCGCGGCGGATCTCGATGTCCACGCCCGCGGTGGGTTCGTCCAGGATCAGCAGACGCGGCTGCGTCATCATTGCGCGCGCGATCATCAACCGGCGCTTCATGCCGCCGGAGAGCGTGCGGCTCATCACCGTCGCCTTCTCCCACAACTGCGCGCGCTTGAGTTCCACTTCGGCGCGCTCGATCGCCTGCGCGCGCGGCACGCCGTAGAAGCCCGCGTAGTTCACGAGGATGTCGAGCGGCTTTTCGAACATGTTGAAGTTCAGCTCCTGCGGCACCAGGCCGATCAGGCGCATCGCCGCATCGCGGTTGCGCGCCAGGTCGACACCGAAGATGGAGACCGAACCTTCGCTGAGGTTCACCAGCGAACTGACGATGCCGATCAGCGTGCTCTTGCCGGCGCCGTTGGGGCCGAGCAGGGCAAAGAAATCGCCAGGGGCGACGTCGAGCGAAACGCCCTTGAGCGCCTGGACGCCCTTCTTGCCGGCGCCGAGGTCGTAGGTCTTGCGCAGGTCGCGCACGGAAAGGGCGGGAGCGGTGGGGACCGCACCGGTGTGCGCGGAAACGTGCGCAGGAACAGGGGTTGCCGGGGTCATTCGAGAGGGCCTGCGCCGCGGCCTCGCGGCGATAGACGGTAGTATAGGCGCCCGCGCGTGGCCACTCCGGCCACAGACTGTTGCAGCTTCATTGGTACCGCCGTGGCCATCCAGCACTTCCCGCTCAAACTCGTCTCCCGCCGCATGCTGGCCCCCAGCGTGGGCCACTACACGTTCGTGCGTGACGACGGGCAGCCGCTGGATTTCATCCCCGGCCAGTTCATCCAGGTGCATTTCCAGTACGCCGACGGCGCCGCGACCAAGCGCAGCTATTCGTTGGCGACCATCCACGAGCACGCGCTGGGCCCGGGCGAGGCGGTGGAGATCGCGGTGAGCTACGTGCCCGGCGGCGCGGCGACGGCGCTGTTCGAGGGACTGGAGGACGGCGGCCGCGTCGATGCAAGCGGTCCGTTCGGGCGCTTCTGCCTGATGCCGGGCGACACCAATGCGCGCTATCTGCTGATCGGCACCGGAACCGGCGTCACGCCGTATCGCGCGATGCTGCCGCAGCTGGAAGCGCTGATCCGCGAGCGCGGCGTGCGCGTGGTGCTGCTGTTCGGTGCACGCAACCCGGAAGAACTGCTGTACGGCGAGGAGTTCCGCGCCTTCGCCAACAAGCACCCGGAGCACTTCCGCTTCGTGCCGTGCTTCTCGCGCGAGCTGCCGGCCAAAGGCTCGCCGCATGCGCACGAGGACGCGCGCCGCGGCTACGTGCAGCAGTTCCTGGATGAGTTCGGCCCGAACGCGACCGACGACATCGCCTACCTGTGCGGCAACCCCAACATGGTCGATGCCTGCTTCGAAGCGTTGAAGGGCCACGGCCTGCCGGTGCCGCAGGTGCGTCGCGAGAAGTACGTCAGCAGCAAATGAGCCAGGCCCCGGCCGGCGCGATGGATCGCGAATCGGGGCCGGTGCCGTGGCCCGGGGCCGAACCCGTCGTGGTTCCTCGCCGGCACTGGCGATGGTGGAAGTTCGCTTTGTGGTTGTTGAGCGCCGGCCTGTCGCTGGCGCTCATCACCGGCGCGTCCTACCTCAAGGACGGCGAAGTCCTCGCGGTGCTGTTCCTTCTGGTGCCGTCGTACTGGTTGCACATCGTGCTGCACGAATCCGGTCACGCGCTGGCCGGCATGGCGTGCGGCATGCGCCCGATCGCCTTCAGCATCGGCGCGTTCCGTTTCGAGCGCGGACTGTCCGGCTGGCGCTGGCGCCATGGCGGCGCGATCGCCGGCGTGGGTGGCTTCGCGATGCTGCTGCCGGCCGGTGGACGCGGCCATCGTCGTCGCGATGCCGCCTTGTACACGCTGGGTGGTCCGCTGACGACGCTGGCCGTGACGGTCGCGGCGATCGCGATGGTGTCGTCGATGGAGATCCCTTCGGCGTCGCGTGCGTTCTTCCTGGCCATCGCCGTGATCGGCGTTCCCGGTGTCGTCGTGAACCTGATGCCCCTGACGGTCCACGGCTGGCAGAACGACGGCCGCCTGCTGCTGGACCTGATGCTCGGACGTCCGAATGCCCTGGTGGCGCAGCGCCTGCGCGCGGCCGCCGCGCTCTCGCTCGCCGGCGTGCGGCCCCGCGACTGGCCGGCCGACATGGTGCCCTTCGATATCCCGGACACCGGCCCACTGCGCGCCAATGCGTTGCTGATGCACCTGGGATGGGCCGACGATGCAGGCGACCGCGCGTTGGCGGATCGCGCCGCGGCCGCGTTGGCGGATGGCTTCTGGACGACACCGGCCGCGCTGCGTCCGCACCTCGCGCTCGCACTTGCGGGACATGCCATTCGCTCCGGCGATGGCGGCGCGGCGCGCGCATGGCGGCCTTACTGCGACGGCGGCCTGCTGCATATGGGCGCCGGACGCGCGTGGCTCGATGCCGCGCTGGCCGTCGATGCGGGAGAGTTCGAGGCGGCTTGCGTCGGCGTCGCATTCGCGCGGCTGGAGGTGGCGCGAATGCATGACATCGCCGGCGCGCGGATCCTGGCCGAGCACCTCGACGCGCTGGACGTGCGCATCCAGCGCGCGCGAAGCAGCAGCGTGCAACCCGCGCTGCCCACCACGTAAGCTCGGCACTGCGATGGCGGCAGGCGTTCCCGCCGCGCCGTCGCTCCGTCACGCTTGCTCGGCAGCCGTCCATCGCAGAGGAACGAATGCACGTCCATCCCTCACGCATCGCAGCGCTCGTCGCGGCCTGTTTACTCGCCGGCTGCGGCGGGACGGCGCCGGGCGACTCCGCGAAGTCCACCGATGCCGCGATCCGGCATTTCGGCTCCATCGCATTCGAACCCTGCACACTCTCCAGCCCGCTGGCGCCATCGAGCATCGACGCGCAATGCGCGCGCTTCGACGTGCTCGAGGATCCGCAGCAGCGCGACGGCCGCAAGATCGCGTTGAACATCGCGTGGCTGCCCGCGAACGACAAGGGCAGCACCGCGCCTGATCCGGTGTTCTTCCTCGCCGGCGGGCCGGGGCAGGCGGCGACGGAGTATGCCGCCGAGATCGACATGGCCCTGCGCGAAGTGCGCAAGCACCGCGACATCGTGTTGATCGACCAGCGCGGCACGGGCAGGCTCAGCCCGCTGGTGTGTCGCGATGCGAACGGCCGCGAGCTTTCGCTGTCCACGCAGGACGAAGCCGACGCCGATGCCATCGCCGCCTACGCCGCGCGTTGCGCACAGGCGCTGCAGGACAAGGCCGATCCGCGCCTGTACACCACCACGCAGGCGGTGTCGGACCTGGATGCCGTGCGCGCGGCGCTGGGCGTGGAGCAGGTGAACCTCGTCGGCGTTTCCTACGGCACGCGCGTGGCGCAGCAGTTCGCCGCGCGCTTCCCGCGTCATACGCGTTCGCTGGTGCTCGACGGTGTCGCGCCGAACGATCTGGTGGTGGGCGGCGAGTTCGCGCGCACCTTCGAGCGTGCGTTGGAGTTGCAGTCGGCGCAGTGCCAGTCGCTGCCCAGTTGCCGCAAGCGCTACCCGCGCGATCTGCGCACGCAGCTGCGCGGGCTGAAGACGCGCCTGGAAGCGGCGCCGGTGCAGGTGGAGTTCCGCGATCCGGCCACGGCGCAGAAGCGGCGCGATACGCTCACCGCCGATACCGTCGTCGGGCTCACGCATCTGTTCTCGTACATGCCGCAGATGATGTCGTTGATGCCGGTGGTGATCGACGAGGCCGACCGCGGCGAGTACGCGCCGCTGATGGCGCTGGCGCAGCTGGCCACGCGCAGCATGGACGGGCGCATGTCGCGTGCGATGCAGTGGTCGGTGATCTGCGCCGAAGATGCCGATCGTTTCCATCCGGACCCGAAGGATGCCGATACCGTGCTCGGCGCGGAAACGGGTCCGGCGTTCTTCGCTGCCTGCAAGGCGTGGCCGCACGGCACACGTCCGGCGGATTTCGACACGCCGCTTCGTTCCAACGTGCCGGCGCTGTTGCTGTCGGGCGAGATCGATCCGGTCACGCCGCCGGCCTATGGCGAGCGCGTGCTGAAGGGTCTGCCGAACGGCCGCCATTTCGTGCTGCGCGGCCAGGGCCACAACGTCGGCGCGGTGGGATGCCTGCCCAAGCTGGTGGGCCAGTTCATCGAATCGCTCGATGCGAAGTCGCTCGATGCGCGCTGCCTGGATTCGATCGGCTACGTGCCGCCGTTCACCGGATTCAACGGATGGGAGCCGTGACCGCATGATCTTCGCCCAGGACCTGCACAAGACGTTCAAGACCCGCACCGGGCCCGTGCGCGCCGTCGATGGCGTGCACTTCGAGGCGCGCGACGGCGAGATCACCGGCCTGCTCGGCCCCAACGGCGCCGGCAAGACCACGACCCTGCGCATGCTCTACACGCTGATGACGCCCGATGCCGGACAGGTGCTGGTGGACGGCGTGGATGCCGCGCGTGATCCGGCCGCAGTGCGGCGCGCGCTCGGCGTGCTGCCGGACGCGCGCGGCGTGTACAAGCGCCTGACCGCGCGCGAGAACATCGCCTACTTCGGCGAGCTGCACGGCATGTCGAAGCAGGCCATCGCGCAGCGCACGCAGGTGCTGGCCGATGCGTTGCAGATGCACGACATCCTGGATCGCCAGACCGAAGGGTTCTCGCAGGGCCAGCGCACCAAGACCGCGATCGCGCGCGCCCTGGTGCACGACCCGCGCAACGTGATCCTGGATGAACCGACCAACGGCCTGGACGTGATGACCACGCGCGCGATGCGCGGGTTCCTGCAACAACTGCGCGAGGAAGGACGCTGCGTGATCTTCTCCAGTCACATCATGCAGGAGGTGGCGGCGCTGTGCGATCGCATCGTGATCATCGCGCAGGGCCAGGTCGTCGCATCCGGCACTGCCGATGAGCTGCGCGCGCAGACGGGCGAGGCGAACCTGGAGGACGCGTTCGTCAAGGCGATCGGTTCGGACGAGGGCCTGCACGCATGAGTGCGACGACGGCCCGCTCGGGAATGTTCGCCGCGATGTGGGCGGTGATGCGCAAGGAGCTGCGCGACATCTCGCGCGACCGGCGCACGCTGGCGCTGGCGCTGTTGCTCGGGCCACTGCTGTATCCGGCGCTGATGATCGGCATGAGTTCGCTCGCCGAATCGCGCGCACGCACGCAGCTCGACAGCGTGCTGGAGGTGCCCACCGTCGGCATCGAACGCGCGCCGAACCTGGTGGCGTTCCTTGCCACGCAGGGCATCCGCGCGGTGAAGGCGCCGGAGGACGTGGACGCGGCGATCGTGCGGCAGGAAGTGGACGTGGCGTTGCGCATCGATCCGGACTACGGCAACGACTGGCGCGCGGGCAAGCCGGCGCTGGTGGAGATCGTCTCCGATACGACGCGTCGCGACAGTGAGATTCCCGGCGCGCGCGTGCGCGCCGCATTGGCGGCGTACCGCGATCAGGTCGGTGCGCTGCGGTTGCTGGCGCGCGGCATCGATCCGTCGATCACGCGCGCCGTCAGCGTGGGCAGCCGCGACCTGGCCAGCGAGGACGCCAAGCGCGGGCTGCTGCTGTCGGCGATCATGCCGTACCTGCTGATCCTGCTGTCCTTCATCGGCGGCGCGCACTTGATCATGGACGCCACCGCCGGCGAGCGCGAACGTCAGTCCATCGAACCGTTGCTGGCCACGCCTGCTTCGCGTGGCGCCATCGTCAGCGGCAAGATCGCGGCGGCGTGCGCGATGGGACTGCTCTCGCTGGTGCTGACGTTGCTGGCATTCAAGATCAGTGCGCAGATGGGCACGGGCGTGGGCCGCATGTTCGATGTGAGCTTCACCGCGATCGGCCGCATGCTGCTGGTGCTGCTGCCGATGCTGTTCATCGGTACCACGCTGCTGACGTGGTTGTCGGCCGCGGCCAAGAGCATGAAGGAAGCGCAGAGCCACATGACCTGGCTGATGCTGCTGCCGATGATTCCGACGATCGCGCTGATGGTGAATCCGGTGAAGACGCAGCCGTGGCAGTTCATGGTGCCCTTCCTCGCGCAGAACCAGATGCTGCTGAAGGTGATCCGCGGCGAGGTCATCGACCTGCGCACCTGGGCGATTTACCTGGGCACGGGATTCGCCGTGGCGGCGCTGCTGTGGTTCGCGGCGGTGCGGCGTTATCACCAGGAGCGGTTGGCGATCTCCGGGTGAGACCAAGCGCTTGCGCGGCGCTGCCGCGTGCCGGACGACCGGCCATGGATGGCCGGGCCGCGCTGTCCGGGGCCGGGTGCGTCGCGCCATGGACGGCGGCAGCCTCCTGATCGAAGTGGCTTCACCACGCGGCAGCAGATGGTTTCCAGCTTGCGCTGGAATGACGATGGGAGGGCCCATGGCGAAATGCCCGGACGTTGCGGGCCTGGGTCCCGGCCTTCGCCGGGATGACGTTGAAGGGGCTTCGCCGCTAACGCGGAATGCGCACAAAGAAAAAGGCCCGGCTTGCGCCGGGCCTTCCCTTGCAACGTGCTTCGCGGAGCGCCCGCGGTGAGCGTCAGTCCCCCAACCTTCGCTCGCCGCGCGGCGATCAGCTCTGCGGGTTGAAGCCGATGGTACGGCGCGTGGTGACCGGTGCATCCACCGGCTGGAAGCGCCACTTGCGCACGGCGTTGACTGCTTCGCGGTCGAAGATGCGCGCCGGATTGGAACGCACCACGCGCGCGGCCGTGACCGAGCCGTCGGTACCGACGGTGAACTCGACCTGCACCTCCCCCGAGGTGCCGGCGCGGAGTGCTTCCGGCGGATAACGCGGCGGCGGCATCGACAGCGGACGCAGGTCGCTGGCATCCGCGGTGGCCGGCGTCGCGGCGGCCTGGCGGGCGGCGGCGGCACGGGCGTCGGCGGCGCGCTGTTCGGCAGCGCGGGCCTCGGCGGCACGCTGCTGTTCGGCGGCGCGGTCGGCGGCGGCCTTGTCGTCGGCCTGCTTGCTGGCGGCCTGCTGCGCGGCGAGCTGCTTGGCGGCGTCTTCCTGCTGCTTCTTCTGGTCTTCCAGGCGCTTCTTCTCGAGTTCGACCTTCTTCTTGGCCTCTTCCTCGGCGGTCAGCTGCTGCTGGGCCGCACGCTTGGTCGTCGCGTCCTGCTGCGCGGCGATGCTGGTCTTCAGTCGGGCCAGGGCCGGATGCTGGGCATCGGCCTTCTCGAGCAGGGCGGCCAGTCGCTGGGCTTCGATGAAGTCCTCACGATTGACGCTCTGTTCGATGGCGATGACCGTCATCGGCAGCAGGTCGGTGAGTGCGCTGGAGACCGCGGCGTCCCCCGGCGCCTTGTCGCGTAGCGCCAGGTAGTACTCGACCGCGTTGTCCTCGGCCGGTGCGTACAGGCGGTTCTCCGCGTAGGCCTTGCGGGCGGCCTCGCGCAGCTGGTCCGCGGTCAGGGCCGACACCTTGGCCGATACCGCGGTTTCCGCGGTTACCGCGGGAGCGGCCGCCGTGGCGACCGGTGCAGCCGCGCCTTCCGGTGCGGGCTCTTCTTTCTGGCAGGCGGCCAGCGCGCAGCACAGGGCAAGCGCGACGGACAGCTGCGATACGACAGACAATCGGCGCGCACGCCGGTCTTGTGGATTAACGAACGTCATTGGCAAAGCTCCCCTGAAGTGCGCCGTCACGAGCACACGGGCACTAGATCGCGTGAGCGGCCCATGTTTGTCAAGCGAACGACGCCTTGAGCCTACCATCGGTCGGCCGCTCGTGGCCGGCCATCGCCCTGTTCAGTGCGGTCATGGCGTCCTGTAACGCGGCTTCCGGCAGGGTCCCGATCGGCCAGCAACGCCGCCAGCAGACGCCGGAATGGCGGAAAAGAAGCGCTGGCGCGCAGCACCCCGGCGCGCAGGGCGCGGGCCGGGGGGCGATCGTCGGTAAACAGCCCGACGACGCCGCGCGTGGCCAGATGCAACGGCGCGGTGGCCCGGCGATGGCCCCGGTCGTAGCGGTCCAGCAGCGCGGATGCGCCGGGATCGGCGCCGCTGGCGGCCGCATTGCGCAATAGCCCCGCGAGCCGTTCCACGCCGAGCAGCCCCAGGTTGAATCCGTGCGCCGTGACCGGATGCATGCCGACGGCGGCGTCGCCCACCAGCGCCACGCGCGTGGCGGCGAATCGCGTCGCCCAGGCGCCGACCAGCGGGTAGACGTGACGCGTGCCGACCTCCGAGACGGCGCCGAGCCGGCCATCGCACCGGCGCTCGATCTCCGTGGCGAAGGCCTCGTCGTCCAGCGCCTGCACAGCGCGCATCTGCGCGCCCGGCAGGGTGAGCACGATCGACGAGCGGCGGCCTTCCGGTGCGGCTCGACCCAACGGCAGGCGCGCGAGCGTGTGGCCGTGATCGAACCATTCCCAGGCGATGTCTTCGTGCGGTCGCTCGTGCGTCACCCGACACACGAGCATGGAACGGCCGAAGTCGTGCATGCGCGTGGCGATGCCCAGGGCGCGACGCGTCTCGGAGAAACGACCGTCGGCGGCGACCAACAGGCGGGAGGCGAACACGCGCCCGTCGTCGAGGCGGACCCGGGCGGTCGCGGCGTCGGTGTCGACGGCGGCCACACGGACGCCGGCCAGCAATTCGACATCGGGCGAGGCGGCTACGCACTCGAACGCCGCCGCGCGAATCGCGTGGTTCGGCACCAGCCAGCCGAGCGGGTCGGCGCCGGGATCGGAAGGGCCGATCTCCAGGGCGTCGTGGCTCGCGCCGTTGAACACGCGGGCCTGGCGCAGCGGATGCGCCTGGTCGGCCGGCAAGCGATTCCACAGCTGCAACCGTTGCAGGAAACGCACCGATCGCTGCGTGAGGCCGATCTCGCGGCCGTCGAACGCCGGCGCGCGCAATGCGGCTTCGGGCTCGCGGTCCAGCACGGTGATGCGCAGGCCGGTCCCGGAAAGCGCGCGGGCCAGGCACAGCCCCGCGGGGCCGGCGCCGATGATGGTTACGTCGGTGTCGATGGTCTGCATGTCGCACTCGCGCGGGGAACCGGCCCGCACTGTGCGCCCGCGTGGGTTGCCGGTGCCTTGATCCGCGTCAAAGCGCCCGGGCGGGCCTCATTTCCCGATGCAGAATCTGGAGAAGATGTGGCCCAGCAGATCGTCGGCGTGGACGCGGCCGGTGATTTCGCCGAGCGCGTCGTGCGCCAGGCGCAGCGATTCGGCGGCGAGGTCGAGTGCTTCACGGTCCAGCTCGACGCGGGCCTGGGCGAGGTGTTCGCGCGCGATGGCGAGCGCGTCGACATGGCGCGCGCGTGCGGTGAAGGCACCTTCGCCCGCCTCCTCCGCATTGCCTTGTGCGAGCTGGCGCAGTTTCGCGTGCAGCGCGTCGATGCCGGCGCCCGTGCGCGCGGACACCTGCAGTGCATCGGGCTCGCCGGGCGCAACGGTGTCGAGCAGATCGGCCTTGTTGTGGATCCACACGCGCAGCGGCACGTCGGCGATGGCGTCGGCAACCGCCGCGCGACCGCCGTCCGGATCGCGTGCATCGAGCACGACGAGGGCGAGGTCGGCGCGCTGGAGTTCACCGCGTGCGCGGCGCATGCCTTCGCGCTCGATCGCATCACCGCCGTCGCGCAGGCCGGCGGTGTCGACCAGGGTGAGCTCGACGCCGTCGATGCGGATCGTCTCGTGCAGCAGGTCGCGCGTGGTGCCGGCGATGTCGGTGACGATGGCGCGGTCGCTGCCGGCGAGCACGTTGAGCAACGAACTCTTGCCGGCATTGGGCGGGCCCACGATCACCGCGTGGACACCGTCGCGCAGGCGGCGGCCGCGTTCGGCCGCCTTGAGCAGTTCCTCGAGCGCGAGCGTCGTGTCGGCCAGGCGCGCGCGCAGCTGGGCGCCACCGAGGGTGTCGATGGGTTCGTCGGCGAAGTCGATCGCGGCTTCGACATGCACGCGGATCGCGAGCAGTTCCTCGCCGATGGCGTCCACGCGGCGCGAGAACTCCCCGTCCAGCGCGCGGCGTGCCGCACGCGCGGCGCGCACGTCGGCGGCGGCGATGAGATCGGCGACGGCTTCGGCCTGGGCGAGGTCGAGGCGGCCTTCGAGGAAGGCGCGCTCGCTGAATTCGCCCGGTCGCGCGCGGCGTGCGCCGAGCGCGACGCAACGCGCGACCAGCTCGTGCAGCACCGCGGGACTGCCGTGCGCCTGCAGCTCGACCACGTCCTCGCCGGTGTAGCTGGCGGGCGAGGCGAAGAACAGCGCGATGCCGTCGTCGAGGGTCTCGCCCTGCGCATCGTGGAAGCGGACGTAGTGCGCCTGGCGCGGCGTGAGCGCGCGGCCGGCCACGGCTTCGGCGATGGTGCGCGAACGCGGACCCGACAGCCGCACGATGCCGACACCGCCTGCGCCCGGTGCGGTGGCTATGGCTGCGATGGTGTCGCGGTGTGCATCAGTCGGCATTGGGGTCGGGGTACTCCGTGAGGAATCGGCGTGCCTGGTCCATCGATTCTTCATCCTCGAAGACCATTTCGTGCAGCCAGTCGTGCGGGTTGGGCCGTCCTTCGAACGGGTGATCCATGCTGTTACTCCGGATGTGAGTAACAGTTCTTTTATCGCCCGGATCCGCCGACCAAAGTTAGAACAGCTTCGGCCCGCAAAAAAGAAGCCCGCCTTGCGGCGGGCTTCCATCTTCACTGTCCAGTCCGGACGATCAGGCCGCCTTGGCCGGCGCGTCGCTGTACTTCTTGATCATCCACCACTGCTGCAGCAGGCCCAGCGCGCCGTTGGTGACCCAGTACAGCACCAGACCGGCCGGGAAGAAGGCGAACATCACGCCGAACACCAGCGGCATGAACTGCATCATCTTGGCCTGCATGGGGTCCATGCCGGTGGTCGGGTTGAGCTTCTGCGTGAACCACATCACCGCGACGTTGATGATCGGCAGGATGAAGTACGGGTCGCGCGAGGTCAGGTCGGTGATCCAGCCGATCCACGGCGCGTGGCGCAGTTCCACCGACTCCGACAGCATCCAGTACAGCGCCAGGAACACCGGCATCTGCAGCAGGATCGGCAGGCAGCCGCCGACCGGGTTGATCTTCTCTTTCTTGTACAGCTCCATCATCGCCATCTGGAGCTTCTGCTTGTCGTCGCCGTAGCGCTCCTTGAGCTGCGCCATGCGCGGCTGGAACTTGCGCATCTTCGCCATCGACTTGTACTGCGCGGCCGACAGCGGGTACATCGCCAGCTTGATCAGGAACACCAGGCCGACGATCGCCCAGCCCCAATTGCCGACCAGACCGTAGATCTTCTCCAGCACCCAGAACAGCCAGCCGGCGATGGTGGCCATCACGCTGAAGCGGCTGAAGTCGATCGCGCGGTCCAGGCCCGGCACGTTCTGCGCTTCGATCGCCTTGACCAGCTTCGGGCCGACCCACAGGCGCGCGGAGGTTTCCACCGACTTGCCCGGCTCCACGGTGAAGGCCGGGCCCTTGGCGGAGATCGTGTACCGGCCGTCGGCCTGGCTCAGCGAGAACAGCGCGGCCTGGTCGGGCTGCGGGATCCAGCTGCTGAAGAAGTGGTGCTGGAGCATGCCGATCCAGCCGCCGGTGCTCTGCTGGTCGAGCGGACCGTCGCCGGCGAAGTCTTCGTACTTGCGGCGGTCGTACTTGTCGGTGGTCGTGTACCACGCGGCGCCCTGGAAGCTGTACTGCTCGGCGCTCATCGGGCCCTTCTTCACCAGCGCGCGCGGGACGCGGCTGAGATCGCGATAGACGTATCCCTGCCACGGCGCGGTGCCGGCGTTGACGACTTCATCCTTGATCTTCACCACGTAATCGCCGCGGGTGAAGGTGAAGGTGCGGCGGATGGTCACGCCGTTCGGGCCGTTCCACACGAACGGCACGGAGACGTTGCGCTCGCCCTGCGCGAGGGTGAACTCGCGCGCGGCGCCTTCGGGCACGAACACCGAGCGCGTCGCCGCGGGCCCCTGCTCGATCCAGCCGCTGCGGGCAACGAAGAAGTTGGTGGCGTCGTCGGCGAACAGGCGGACCGGCGGGCTGTCGCGGTCGGCCGTCATCGGGAACTTCAACAGATCGGCCTGGCGCAGTTCGCCGCCGTCCATGACGACCTTGAGCACGTCGGTGGTGACCGTCACCGTGGGCACGGCCGCCGTGGCGGATGCGGCGGGCGTCGCCGCGGGCAGCGCGCCGGATGCGGACGGAATCGCGCCGGTGCCATCGGCCGCGGCGGGAACGGGCCCGCCGGCGACGGCGGTCGTCGTCTGGGCCTGGACCGGCGGGGCGGCCTTCTCCTTGCCCCACTCCATCCACAGCAGGGTCGCCACCATCAGCCAGGCGAAGATCAGGAAGACACGGGTCTGGTTCATGGGCGACAGGCAGGCTCAGCCGCGATCAACGTGCGGCGCAGGGGCGGAAGGGGAAGCGGCCGGCATTGTGCCGGGCGCGGGTGACAGGGGCAACGCGGCGGGCGTGAGGGCCCCGCTGCGCTGGAGCAGACCCTGGAAGGCGGCCACGAGTTCCGGGCCGCTGGCGGCGCGTGCGGCCGGTCGTGCGACCACGACGTAATCACCCGCGGCGAGCTGGTCGCGCAGGTGACGGAAGGTATCGCGTAGGACGCGCTTGATGCGATTGCGGCCGACGGCGTGAGGATCGACCTTGCGCGACACGGCCAGTCCCAGGCGTGCGGGCACGTCGCTGGCTTGCCAATGCAAAGCCAGCACGGGCAGCGCAACGCGCCGGCCGTGCTGGAAGATGCGGTCGAAATCGGATCGCGCGCGGACCCGCGCGCTGCGCGGGAAGCGGGCCGACGTCATGAAGCGTTACCGGCGAGGGGCCGGTGGGCTGCTGCCGTGAAACGGCAGCGGCGGCGCTCAGGCGGTGAGACGCTTGCGGCCCTTGGCGCGACGACGGGCAAGAATCTTGCGGCCATCGGCGGTCGCCATGCGGGCACGGAAGCCGTGGTCGCGCTTGCGCTTGAGGTTGCTGGGCTGATAGGTGCGCTTGGTGGCCATGGTCCGGCTCTGCGTAAACGACGTAAATGGACCGCGGATTCTAGCGGGCTTTGGACAATCCGGTCAACCCGGCGTCCGGGCCGCAACGTGCGGGCACGGCGCGGGTGCGCAGTGTACCGGGGATTCGTGCGTCCCAAGGGGAACCGCGCAGGGCAACGCCATTCGTCGGATTGCGCCACGAAACAACATGCCGACGCGGCATCTCGATCGGAACGAAGGGACCCAGCCCCCTGAGTCAGGGGGCGCTTCGCGCGCAGCGCGGAGCGGGGTCTGGGAGTGCGGGCATGGGGCCCAAAGTTCGCGTTGCGAACTTTGGGGGCGCAGCCGGCGGAGCCGGCCGCGCCTGTGGACTACCTGTTAACGGACCTGTGGACAAGTCCTGTTCCGCGCCCGGTCGCGGTGTTAGTCTGGCCGCCACCCCCCGACCCGTTCGCCGCGATTCGTACATCGCGCGGCGGGATGCTTTTCGCCGTGGTTTGCCGGCGCTTCGTCGCCGGTCGCTCAAGAGAAGAAGATTTCCGAACCGATGGATGCCTGGCCCCGCTGCCTCGAACGCCTTGAAGCCGAACTCCCGGCCGAGGATGTCCACACCTGGCTCAAGCCCCTGCAGGCGACCCAGCGCGATGACATGACGGTGCTCTACGCACCCAACGCTTTCGTCGTCGAACATGTGCGCGAACGCTACCTCTCGCGTATCCGCGAGCTGCTGGCCTACTTCGCCGGCAGCGGCGAGGTGAGCCTGGAGATCGGTTCCCTCCCGCGCGCCGCGCCGCCCGCACCGGAGCCGGCCGCACTGGTCGCGCCCACCACGCGTGCCGTGCCGAGCGAGCCGTTCAACGGCCACCTCGACAACCACTACACCTTCGAGAATTTCGTCGAGGGCCGAAGCAACCAGCTCGGCCGCGCCGCCGCCTGGCAGGCCTCGCTCAAGCCGGGCGACCGCTCCCACAACCCGCTGCTGCTGTACGGCGGCACGGGCCTGGGCAAGACGCACCTGATGTTCGCCGCCGGCAACGCCATGCGCGCGGCGAACCCGAAGATGCGCGTGCTCTATCTGCGCAGCGAGCAGTTCTTCAGCGCGATGATGAAGGCGCTGCAGGACAAGACCATGGACGCGTTCAAGCGCCAGTTCCAGCAGGTCGACGCGCTGCTGATCGACGACATCCAGTTCTTCGCCGGCAAGGACCGCACGCAGGAGGAGTTTTTCCACACCTTCAACGCGCTGTTCGACGGCAAGCAGCAGATCATCCTCACCTGCGACCGTTACCCGCGCGAAGTCGAAGGCCTGGAGCCGCGCCTGAAGTCGCGCCTGGCCTGGGGCCTGAGCGTGGCGATCGAGCCGCCGGACTTCGAGACGCGGGCGCAGATCGTGCTGTCCAAGGCTCAGGAGCGCGGCGCGCACATTCCCGAGGAAGTCGCGTTCCTGATCGCCAAGAAGATGCGCAGCAACGTGCGCGATCTGGAAGGCGCGCTCAACACGCTTGCCGCGCGCGCCAATTTCACCGGCCGCGCGATCACGGTGGAGTTCGCCCAGGAAACCCTGCGCGACCTGCTGCGCGCACAGCAGCAGGCCATCGGCATTCCCAACATCCAGAAGACCGTGGCGGACTACTACGGCCTGCAGATGAAGGACCTGCTGTCCAAGCGCCGCACGCGCTCGCTGGCGCGCCCGCGCCAGATGGCGATGGCGCTGGCCAAGGAACTGACCGAACACAGCCTGCCGGAGATCGGCGACGCCTTCGCCGGCCGCGACCACACCACGGTGCTGCATGCCTGCCGTCAGATCCGCACGCTGATGGAGACCGACGGCAAGTTGCGCGAAGACTGGGACAAGCTGATCCGCAAGCTCAGCGAGTGAGGTCGAAGCGGTCGCAGCGCAAAGCGGCGGCCGCCGATACATACTTATCCCCGTTCGCGCGGGGCAAGCCGTGTATGGTGCGGGCACAAGTTGTGGACAGTTTCGACATCGCGCCGGTGCGCTAGAGTTGTCCACAGTTTGTCCGCTGGTTGCAGGGCCAGTTCTACCGAAGTTTCAACAGCAATAAAAATCTTGGTAATCAATAGCTTGGGGTGGTTTTCCCGGATTTTCGGCGACACCATCACCACCATGCTTTTGATTTATTCCACATACTTAGTAATGGCACGGGGACGGGGTCCGCATGCGTTTTTCCCTTCAACGCGAAGTCTTTCTCAAGCCGCTCGCTCAAGTCGTCAACGTTGTCGAGCGCCGCCAGACCCTGCCGGTGCTGGCCAATCTGCTGGTACAGGTGAAGGACGGACAGCTCTCGCTGACCGGCACCGACCTGGAAGTGGAGATGGTCTCTCGCGTACTGGTGGACGACGCGCAAGACGGCGAGACCACGATCCCGGCACGCAAGCTGTTCGAGATCGTTCGTGCCCTGCCCGACGGCAGCAAGGTCACCGTCTCGCAGTCGGCGGAAAAGATCACCGTCCAAGCGGGACGTTCGCGCTTCACGCTGTCGAGCCTGCCGGCCAATGATTTCCCGTCGATCGACGAGGTCGAGGCCAACGAGCGCGTCCGCGTGCCGGAAGCGGCACTGAAGGAACTGATCGAGCGCACCGCGTTTGCGATGGCGCAACAGGACGTGCGCTACTACCTCAACGGGTTGTTGTTCGACCTGCGCGAGTCCTCCCTGCGCTGCGTGGCCACCGACGGCCATCGCCTGGCGCTGTGCGAGTCGCCCCTGGAAAACGGCGGCCAGACCAAGCGCCAGCTGATCGTGCCGCGCAAGGGTGTGCAGGAACTGCAGCGTCTGCTGGAAGGCGGCGAGCGCGAGGTGGAACTGGAGATGGGCCGTGGCCATCTGCGCGTGAAGCGGGACGATGTCACCTTCACGAGCAAGCTCATCGATGGCCGTTTCCCGGATTACGAAGCGGTGATTCCGATCGGCGCCGACCGCGAGATCCGCATCGACCGCGAAGTGCTGCGTGCGTCGCTGCAGCGCGCTGCGATCCTGTCGAACGAGAAGTACCGCGGCGTGAGGCTGGAAGTCTCGCCGGGCCAGCTGAAGATCAGCGCCCATAACCCGGAGCAGGAAGAGGCGCAGGAAGAAGTCGAAGCCGACACCCGAGTCGACGACCTGGCGGTGGGCTTCAACGTGAACTACCTCCTCGACGCGCTGAGCGCGCTGAAGGACGAGCACGTGGTCATCGCCCTGCGCGACGCCAACTCCTCGGCCCTGGTGCGGGAAGCCGCGAACGATCGCTGCCGCCATGTCGTGATGCCGCTACGCCTCTAACCCGACGTTTCACGTGGAACATCGACGCCCGGCCTTGTGCCGGGCGTTTTGTTTTGTCGCTCCGCTAAACTGGGCCCAATGCACGTCACCCGACTTGAGCTGCGCCAACTGCGCCGTTTCCAGGAAGTCCGCCTCGATCCCGCCCCCGGCCTGAACCTCATCACCGGCGACAACGGCGCGGGCAAGACGTCCGTGCTCGAAGCCCTGCATCTGATGGCCTACGGCCGCAGTTTCCGGGGGCGGGTGCGGGATGGCTTGATCCGGGCGGGCGAACCGGGCCTGGAGGTCTTTGTCGAATGGCAGGAACGTCTGGGAACGCTGTCTTCAACGCCTTCAGGCGAGCGGACGCGCCGCGCGGGCCTTCGACATACCGGGCAGGAATGGACCGGCCGGCTGGACGGAGCCAGCGTCGGCCAGCTGGGCGAGCTCTGTGCGGCCTTGGCAGTGGTGACCTTTGAGCCCGGGAGCCATGCGCTGATCACCGGCGGTGGTGAATTCCGCCGGAGGTACCTCGATTGGGGACTGTTCCACGTGGAACATGACTTCCTGTTGATCTGGCGGCGCTACAACCGTGCACTCAAGCAGCGCAACGCACTCCTGAAGGCGCGGGCCCGGGATGCACAGCTTGATGCCTGGGATCATGAGCTGGCAGAAGCCGGCGAGCCGCTGGGCCGCTTCCGCGAGCGCTACCTCGATCTCCTCCAGCCCCGGTTCGAAGCCTTGCTCGCCGAGCTGGCCCCGGCGTTGGGCCTGAGCCGGATGGAGTACATCCCGGGCTGGCGTCGGGACGAGATGTCGTTAGCCGACGCGCTCCTGCTGGCACGTGACCGCGACGTGGCCTCGGGCTTCACCAGTGTCGGCCCGCACCGTGCGGATTGGCGGGTCGTGTTCGGTGCCCTTCCCGGCCGGGAGGCCCTGTCGCGCGGGCAATCGAAGCTGACCGCCCTGGCCGCCTTGCTGGCGCAGGCGGAGCACCACGATGCGGTGCAGGGCGAATGGCCGGTGGTGGCGCTGGACGACCTTGCATCCGAACTGGATCGCCACCATCAAGGTAGGGTCCTGGCTCGCCTCCAGGCCAGCGGCGCGCAGGTGTTCATCACCGGCACCGAGCGCCCACCGGGGCTTTCGATGGATACGCCGATTCATATGTTCCACGTGGAACAAGGCGCAGTCGTTCGCCGTTGAATCCTGATCCATCCCTCCCGACTGCTGGGTCAACCAGCGTCCGGAGTCCGACTGCTATACTCCCGATCACTATAGCTAATGTGTTTCGACGCGCCCGGCCCCGCCGACGACCGCGTCGACGGAGCCTGTTGCCGCATGACCCACATCGAGCACGATCCTTCGCAAGATCCGTCCGTCGCTACCCCCGTCGCTGCCCCCCAGACCTACGACTCCAGCAAGATCACGGTCCTGCGTGGTCTGGAAGCCGTGCGCAAGCGTCCGGGCATGTACATCGGCGACGTGCACGACGGCACCGGCCTGCACCACATGGTCTTCGAAGTGGTCGACAACTCGATCGACGAGGCGCTTGCCGGCCACGCGGACGAAGTGACGGTCACGCTGCACGTCGACGGCTCCTGCTCGGTGTCCGACAACGGCCGCGGCATTCCGGTGGACATCCACAAGGAAGAAGGCGTTTCGGCGGCTGAGGTGATCCTCACCGTGCTGCACGCAGGCGGCAAGTTCGACGACAACAGCTACAAGGTTTCCGGCGGCCTGCACGGCGTGGGCGTTTCCGTCGTAAACGCGCTGTCCGAAACCCTGTGGCTGGACATCTGGCGCGACGGCCACCACTACCAGCAGCAATACGCATTGGGCGAGCCGGTTTACCCGCTCAAGCAGCTTGAAGCCTCGGATCGTCGCGGCACGACGCTGCGCTTCCTGCCGGCCAAGGAAATCTTCACCGACATCGAATTCCACTACGACATCCTGGCCCGTCGTCTGCGCGAGCTGTCGTTCCTGAATTCCGGCGTCAAGATCACGCTCACCGACGAGCGCGGCGAAGGCAAGCGCGATGTCTTCCAGTACGCCGGCGGCATTGCCTCGTTCGTCGAACACCTGGCGCAGCTGAAGAACCCGCTGCATCCCAACGTTATCTCGGTGTCCGGCGAAATGAACGGCATCACGGTGGACGTCGCCCTGCAGTGGACCGACGCCTACCAGGAAACGATGTTCTGCTTCACCAACAACATCCCGCAGAAGGACGGCGGCACCCATCTCATCGGCTTCCGTGCCGCGCTCACGCGCACGTTGTCGAACTACATCGAACAGAACGGCATCGCCAAGCAGGCGAAGATCACGCTGTCGGGCGACGACATGCGCGAAGGCATGATCGCCGTGCTGTCGGTGAAGGTGCCCGACCCGAGCTTCTCCTCGCAAACGAAGGAGAAACTGGTCAGTTCCGAGGTTCGCCCGGTGGTTGAAAGCACGTTTGGCGCACGTTTGGAGGAGTTCCTGCAGGAACACCCCAACGAGGCGCGTGCCATCGCCGGCAAGATCGTCGACGCCGCCCGTGCACGCGAGGCTGCGCGCAAGGCGCGCGACCTGACGCGTCGCAAGGGTGCGCTCGACATCGCCGGCCTGCCCGGCAAGCTGGCCGACTGCCAGGAGAAGGACCCGGCGCTGTCCGAGCTCTTCATCGTCGAGGGTGACTCCGCAGGCGGCTCGGCCAAGCAGGGCCGCAACCGCAAGACGCAGGCGATCCTCCCGCTCAAGGGCAAGATCCTCAACGTCGAGCGCGCCCGCTTCGACCGCATGCTCGGCAGCGCGGAAGTCGGCACGTTGATCACCGCGCTCGGCACCGGCATCGGCAAGGACGAGTACAACCCGGACAAGCTGCGCTATCACCGCATCATCCTGATGACCGACGCGGACGTAGACGGCAGCCACATCCGCACGCTGCTGCTGACGTTCTTCTACCGGCAGATGCCGGAGCTGATCGAGCGCGGCCACGTCTACATCGGCCTGCCGCCCCTGTACAAGATCAAGCAGGGCAAGAACGAGCTCTACCTCAAGGACGACGCGGCGCTGGATGCGTACCTGGCGAACAACGCCGTCGAAGGCGCTTCGCTGGTGCCGGCCGTCAACGAGCCCGCGATCGAAGGCGCCGCGCTGGAGAAGCTGCTGCTGGCCTACGCCCATGCGCGCGAGGCGATCGCACGCAACGCGCATCGCTACGACCCGAGCGTGATCGAAGCGCTGATCGATTCGATCCCGCTCGATGCCGCCGCGCTGTCCGACCATGCCGCGCTGCGCCGCGAGTTCGACGCACTGGAAGGTCGCCTCAACCGCGGCGGCCTGGGCAGGCCGCGCTACAAGCTCGAGCTGCACGAAGGCGCCGGCCAGCCGGCACTGCTGGTCAAGCGCCTGCACATGGGCGAGGAACTGACGCAGGTGTTGCCGCTGTCGATCTTCGAAGCCGGCGAGCTGCGTTCGGTGCGCGAAGCGGCCGCCCAACTGCACGGGCTGATCCGCGAGGGCGCGCAGATCGTGCGTGGCAACCGCGCCCAGCCCATCAACAGCTTCGCCCAGGCGCAGACCTGGTTGCTGGAAGAAGCCAAGAAGGGCCGCCAGATCCAGCGTTTCAAGGGCCTGGGCGAAATGAACCCCGAGCAGCTGTGGGAGACCACGGTCAATCCCGAGACCCGCCGCCTGCTGCAGGTGCGGATCGAGGATGCCGTCGCGGCCGACCAGATCTTCGCCACGCTCATGGGCGATGTCGTCGAACCGCGTCGCGAGTTCATCGAAGACAACGCGCTCAAGGTCGCCAACCTCGACGTTTGATGCCCGCGCTGCGTGCCGGGGCGCCTGAACGGCCCCGGCCCCGTCGCGCGCGGCCGTTCAGCCCATTGACGACGTGTTAATCCGGCGGGGGCTACAACCCCAACAGCCACTTCAGGGTGCCCCCATGAAACGCGTATTGCTTGGCCTTGCCGTTGCCAGCCTGGTGGTCGCCTGCGCGACCACAACCTCACCCACCGGCCGCACCCAGTACGTCGGCGCGGTTTCCCAGGACCAGCTGAACCAGCTCGGCGCGCAGGCCTTTACCGAGGCCAAGGCCAAGCAGAAGCTCAGCGCGGATGCGCGCCAGAACGCCTACGTGCGCTGCGTCGCCAATGCCATCACGGCCCAGCTGCCGGCCGGCTGGCAGAGCCAGTGGGAAGTCGCCGTGTTCGATGACAGCTCGCCGAACGCCTTCGCCCTGCCCGGCGGCAAGATCGGCGTGAACACCGGCATCTTCACCGTGGCCAAGAACCAGGACCAGCTCGCGGCGGTGATCGCCCACGAGATCGGTCACGTCGTGTCCCGCCACCATGACGAGCGCATCACGCGCCAGCAGGGCACCTCCACACTGCTGGGCATCGGCAGCGCGATCCTCGGGACGGCCTATGGCTCAGGCGCCGGCAATGCGGCCAGCCAGGTCGGCGGCGCCGCGGCGCAGACCTTCTACCTGCTGCCCAACTCGCGCACGCAGGAGTCCGAGGCCGATGTGGTGGGCCAGCAGCTCGCCGCCAAGGCCGGCTTCGACCCCCGCCAGGCCGTGAATCTGTGGGAAAACATGATCGCCGCGGGGGGCAGCCGCCCGCCGCAGTGGCTCTCGACCCACCCGGACCCGCAATCGCGCATCAGCGAGCTGGGCGCACGGGCGGGCAGCCTGATGCCGACCTTCGAGCAGGCCCGCGCCTCGGGCCATACGCCGAAGTGCGGTTAACGAACCCGCGAATCCGGCACACAACCCCGTATCACAGGCCCGCGAGTTTCTGTTAGCGTGACGCCCCCCTGGCCCCGGTGCCATCGTCCCGCCCTGTCCATACGGGCGGCAGCAGATCTGAGGTGTTCGATGAACAAGTTTTCCCTCCGCAACCGCAGCATCCTGACCGCGGCCATTGGTGCCGTCCTGGTGCTCGGTGCGGTCAGCCAGGTCAATGCGCAGTCCGCGCAGGATCGCGCCGAGGAGCGCCGCTCGCGCCACGCGGAAAGCAAGCAGACCGCCAGCAAGCCGGCCGACGAGTACCCGAACGCCACGCGCCAGGTCGAGGCCAAGGCCTCGTCGAAGGGCGGCCCGAAGCTGCAGAAGATGATGAAGCTGTACGACGACGACAAGGCCGCCGAGGCCCGCGCCGCCGCGGACGAGATCATCGCCACCGAAGCCTTCAACGCATACGACCGTGCCTTCGCCGCTCAGATCGCGGCGCAGATTGCCTACGACGCCGATGACACCGCTGGCGCTAAGGCTTATCTGCAGAAGGCCATCGCCCTCAACGGCCTGGACAACAACGGCCATTTCGGCGCCATGTACATGCTCGCCCAGCTGCAGCTGCAGGATGAGCAGTACGCCGAATCGCTGAAGACCCTCGACACCTTCTTCGCCGAGACCAAGAGCACCAAGCCGGAGCAGCTCGTGGTGAAGGGCAACGCCCTCTACCGCATGGAGCGCTACCCGGAGGCCGCCGCGGTCCTCAAGCAGGCCATCGACGCCAGCCCGAACCCGAAGCCCGAGTGGCAGCAGTTGCTGATGGCCACCTACGCCGAGTCCGGCAACGCCGGTGAGGCCGCCAAGATGGCCGAAGCCGTCGCTGCCAAGAACCCGAACGACAAGCGTGCCCAGCTCAACCTGGCCGCCGTCTACCAGCAGGGCGAGCAGTACGACAAGTCGGCCGCTGTCCTCGAGAAGCTCCGCGCCAGCGGCCAGCTGACCGAAGACAAGGAGTACCGCCAGCTCTACGCCACGTACCTGAACATGGACGACAAGGAGAAGGAGGCCATCTCGGTCATCAACGACGGCCTGCAGAAGGGCATCCTCAAGCCCGACTACCAGACCTACCTGGCCCAGGCGCAGGCGTACTATTTCTCCGATCAGGCCGGCCCGGCGATCGATGCTTACAAGAAGGCCGCTCCTCTGGCACCCGATGGTGAGGCTTACCTGAACCTCGCCCGAGTGCTGTGGCAGGAAGATCGCGTCCCCGAGGCTAAGGAAGCCGCCAAACAGGCCGTCGCCAAGGGAGTTAAGAAGCCCGACGACGCCAAGAAGATCCTCGCGCTGCCAAGCAAGTAATCGGCAAAGCGAATCCACTGATTTGCGTGGTTCCACGGCCGCAAATTGGTATATGCTAGGAGGTTCCCGCGACTCGAATGGGTCACGGGAATCGTATCTGACGGCCCGAGGCGCCCTGGCGTCCGGAATTACCTCCCGAGCTACGGCGCATGACGCAAGACCTCGAAATTCACGCTAGAAACGACGACGACCGCGACGGTCTGAACTGGGCGCGTATCGCCGGTATCACGATCGCGATCGCCTTCCACGTCGCGGCACTGCTGCTGCTTCTTGCTCCTATGGCGCCTCCGGCCCAGCAGCAGAAGGAAGAGGAGGTTACGTTCGTCAACCTCATCAAGCCGCCGCCGCCGCCCCCGCCGCCGCCGCCGCCGCCGCCGGAACCGCCGAAGGAGCTGAAGCCACCGCCGAAGCTCACTCCGCCGCAACCGACGCCGTTGCCGCCGCCTCCGGAAGAGCCGCCGATCGTGGTGGACGACCCGAGTCCGGTGGACGTCCAGGCGCCGCCGCCGAGCCCCCCGTCGCCGCCCGCACCGGCCACGACGATTGGTTCGAGCGTCGACCCGTCCTCGAAGCGGCTCAACCCGCCCAAGTACCCGCCGACGGAAGCCCGTCAGGGTATTGGTGGCACGGTCGTGCTGATCATCACCATCGACGGCTCGGGCAACGTGCTCGACGTCTCGGTCGAGAAGTCCAGCCGCAACCGCAACCTCGACCGTGCTGCGATGGATGCCGCCCGGAAGTGGAAGTTCAACCCGGAAATGCAGAACGGCGTTGGCGTCACCAGCCGCGTCCGCGTCCCGGTCGATTTCGTCCCGCCGACCTGATCGGGGTCACGGGATTCGTAGCAAGCACTCCGTAACACACTCCTTTTCCACGACATTTCAAAGGTAAGCGTCATGCTGCAGGAAACCACCACCGCTGCGACTGCTGGAGGCTCCAACGCCCAGGCACTTCAGCAGATGAGCTTCGCGCATCTGTTGCAGAACTTCGACTTCGTCGGCTGGGTCGTCTTCATCACTCTGGCGATCATGTCGATCCTGTCGATCTACTGGATCGTTGTGAACTTCGTGAAGAACCTGCGCCTGCGCGCCAGTTCGGATCGCGTCGTCTCCACGTTCTGGGAAACCCCGAACGCGCAGGACGCCATCCGTTTCATGGAAGAGCAGGGCCGTTTCGAGCCGTTCTCGAAGATCGCCCTCGACGCCGCCCAGGCGGCTGCCCACCACCAGCGTCACGAAGGTTCGCGTCTCGTCGAGTCGCTGAACCGTTCGGAGTTCGTTGACCGCGCGCTGCGCCAGGGCGTGACCCGCGAGTCCTCGAAGCTGGAAGCCGGCCTGACCGTGCTCGCCACCGTCGGTTCGACCGCTCCGTTCGTCGGTCTGCTCGGCACCGTGTGGGGCATCTACCACGCCCTGATCCGCATCAGCGCGACCGGCCAGGCTTCGATCGACGCCGTCGCAGGTCCCGTGGGTGAAGCGCTGATCATGACCGCCATCGGTCTGTTCGTCGCGATCCCGGCGGTGCTGGCGTACAACTTCTTCACCCGCCTCAACCGCGTCACGAACAACAAGTTCGATACCTTCGCGCACGACCTGCATGACTTCTTCGCCACCGGCTCGCGCGTCGGCGAAGTGGCTGCGAAGCGCTAAGCACTCGTTCTAACGACATCCTCTTGCAGCAGGTTGGAGTCTCGTAATGGCCTTCAGTACTGGCGATAGCGGCGGCCCGATGGCCGAGATCAACGTCACGCCCCTCGTGGACGTGATGCTGGTTCTGCTCATCATCTTCATGATCACCGCGCCCCTGATGTCGCATAAGGTCCAGGTCGATCTTCCCGAAGCGAATCTGGACAAGCGCGACAATCAGGCTCCGCCCACTCCGCCGATCAGCATCACGGTGGAAGACAACGGCAGCCTGTATTGGAACGACGAGCCGGTGACCAAGGATCTGCTTGAGAGTCGTCTGTCGATCGAAGCTCAGAAGACCCCGCAGCCGGCGATCAACGTCCGCGGCGATAAGACGACCAAGTACCGCATCGTTTCCGAAGTGGTGCAGATTGCGCAGGCCCAGGGCATGCGCAAGGTCGGCTTCATGGCGCTCAAAGAACCTCGCTGATCCGGAGACCCAGTAATGGCATTTGCATCGAATTCCGGTGGCGGTCCGATGGCGGACATGAACGTCACGCCCCTCGTGGACGTGATGTTGGTTCTGCTGATCATCTTCATGGTGACGGCGCCCCCGCTGACGTATCCGATCGACGTCAACCTGCCGCAGAAGTCGCTGAACCCACCGCCGCAAACGCGCGAACCGCCGCCGCCGATCAGGCTGCGTATCGACGCGTCCGGACAGGTGTATTGGAATGACGCACCGCAGCCGATCACCGCGATCCAGGACATGATGAGGGCGGAGGTCCAGCGCGACCCGAGCAATCAGCCCATGCTCGAGATCGACACCAGCCCGGACGCCGATTACGGCATCCTGGCGAAGGTGCTGGCGCATGCGAAGAACGCCGATATGGAAAAGATCGGCTTTGTTCAGAACTGATTGACGCTTACCTGTCGTGAAAACGCCGCCTCCGGGCGGCGTTTTCTTTTGGGGCTCCGAGCGCCGGAGTGTGAACGCAGACTGGCTGTGCCCCGTCCCCGTCCCCTTGCGGGTTTCGCGGCGCCAGGTTTAGCGTGGAACCGGGCATGGGGCCCTCGGGAGGTTGCAATGGCTGCTTCCGTTTTCCGTGATTCCCAGCATTCCCACCGCGGCCACGTCGAGGTCGCCCAGATCAACATCACCCCGCTGGTCGACGTAATGCTGGTCCTGTTGGTCATCTTCATGGTGGCCACGCCCGTGATGACCGGGCAGATCGACCTTCGCATCCCGCAAGCCACTGACTCGTCCACCCGGACCAAACCACCGCCGCGCGTGGAGCTCAAGGTCGAAGGCAATGACCGCTTCACGCTCGACGGCGTGGCCCTGACCCGCGCCGAACTCCCGCAGGCCCTGCGCGAGCTGGCCCAGGCCGAACAGCGGCCGATCGTGCAGATCAGCGCGAACGCGGACGCGGACTACCAGGACTTCGCCTGGACGCTGGCCGAGGCCCAGCACAACGGCGTGCGCGACATCGCCTGGCAGTGATGCACCGGGCGCCCGCCCTCAGCGGCGGGCGTCTTCCAGAATGTCCAGATATCCGCGGATCGTGGTGGCGAAGCCCTCATACAGCGCTTCGCCGACGAGGGCGTGGCCGATCGACACTTCGAGCACTCCAGGCACGGCGCGCAGGAACGCGCCCAGGTTCTCCTGGCTCAGGTCGTGCCCGGCGTTGACGCCCAGCCCCGCTCCCTGCGCGCGCTTCGCCGCCTCGGCGAACTGCGTGGCCATCGCCTCGCCCTGGCCGAGCGCGAACGCCTCCGCCCAGGGCCCGGTGTACAACTCCACGCGATCGGCGCCGACTTCCGCCGCCCCGGCGATACCTTCGCGCCCCGCCTTTGTGTGCGCATCGGCGAACAGGCTGACGCGACACCCGATCGCCTTGAGTGCCTCCACATGCGGACGCAGCGCCTGCGCATCGCGGACGAAATCGAAACCGTGGTCCGATGTCAGCTGCGCGTCACCGTCGGGTACCAGCGTCGCCTGCGCGGGACGCACCGCTTCGCACAAGGCGAAAAATCCCGGATAGCCTGCGCGCGGTGGCGCGAATGGATTGCCCTCCAGGTTGAACTCCACGCCACGCTCGCGCGTGAGCTCGGCCAACGCATACACGTCGTCCGCGCGAATATGTCGGGCATCCGGGCGCGGATGCACGGTGATCCCGTGCGCACCCGCGTCCAGGCAGGCGCGCGCGGCGCGCACCACGTCGGGCTCATTGCCGCCGCGCGAATTGCGCAGCACCGCGATCTTGTTGACGTTGACGCTCAGTACGGTCATCGGACGAGGCCCTTGGCGGGCATCGCCCAGCACGATCGGATCAGTGGCACGGTTCGGAATTCTTCTGATAGATGACGGGCTCCCAGTAGGACCCGTCGGTGATGCTGTTGCGCTTGGCTTCGATCAGGTGCGCGGCCAGAAGATAGGTGGTGTTGGGCGCTACGTCGACCACCAGGTCTTTGTACGGATCGGCGCGCATGTCGCGCTGGCGCAGCTGCACGTCGTTGAACTGATCGGAATTGATGAGTTCGGCGACCTGCAATGTGTGCTTGCCGGGCGCGAGCCGGAACGTCTTCGCCCCGGTCGGACCGGCGAGCTTGCCGTCGATGTTCATCACCCTGGCGCGATAAAGATCCTGGCTGCGCGGCGCCACGTCGAAGATGCTGACGCGGCCGCAACTCGAGGCCGTACCCGGAGCGGCATCGGCGGTCGCGGGCGCAGTGGCCTGGTCGGATGCGGCGCATGCGCCGGCGACGAAGAACAGCGGAGCAAGCACGCAGCCGAACGCTTTCATGGCGATCTCCTGGAAGCCGGCGCGGCCGGTGCGCCGACAGGCGGCAGGAAACGCGACTACAGCCCGGGCGTGGCCGGGCTTCCGGCGGGCCGATACTAGCGCAGCGCCCGTGAGCGCACGGGCGGCGAAATCAGGGGGCCGGCGAGGTCGGCGGCGGGGTGCCCGCGGCCGCGCGGCGGGCCTCGGCCTGCTCACGCAGGCGACGCAGTTCGGCCGGATCGAGGATCAGGGACGAATCGCGGCTCTGGCTGTCCACGCGTGAGGCAAGCAGCTTCAGGACCCAGGCCAGGAAGAACCCCAGCGACGCCAGCAGGCACACCGCCAGCACGGCCACCGACGTCGTCTTGAACGCGATCGCCAGCGCGACCAGGGCCAGCAGCAGATACAGCCAGTGCATGGGATGCTCCGTATGTGAGTGCGACAGCGGCCGCAGTGTAGCGCGCGTCCGAACGGGTGGAAGTCCGGTCGCCGGGTGCCGGCGACCGCCCGTCTGCCGAAGCGCTGCGTGCATCACAGCAGCGGTGAGACCAGCCGCGCGAGCCCCTCGGGCACGCGCGTGCGCCACAGCGGTTGCGCCCGGTCCGCGCGCACCCGTGGCGCCAGATTGCATTCGCCCTGGATCAACTGGGCGAGCTCCCCGGCCACCCCCTTGTCGCGGAACAACACCGAGATTTCGAAGTTCAGCCGAAAGCTGCGGTGATCAAAATTCGCACTGCCTATGATCGCCAGCTCGTCGTCGCACAGCAGCGCTTTGCTGTGCAGCATGCGGGGCCCGTACTCGTGCACTTTCACCCCGGCTTCGAGCAACTCGTCGAAATACGAACGCGCCGCGAGCGTGACCAGCCGGCTGTCGCACACCTTGGGCACGAGCAGGCGCACATCCAGCCCGCCCAGCGCGGCGGAGGTCAGCGCCATTCGTGCCGCCTCGCCGGGAACGAAATACGGCGTCACCAGCCATACGCGCCGCTGAGCGGAGTGGATCGCGGCCACGTGCACGCGATGGATCGCCTCCCACGACGAATCCGGTCCGGACACCACCACCTGTGCCGAAATCGAGCCACGCCGCGGCGGCGGATGTTGCAGGCGCAGCGGCGGCTGCCCGGTCGCGTACGCCCAGTCTTCGACGAACACCAGTTGGAGCTCGCGCACCACGTCGCCTTCCAGGCGCAGGTGGAGATCGCGGTAGGCGTCCTTGCGCAGGCGCTCGTCTTCCGCATCGGTGATGTTGATGCCGCCGGTAAAGCCGATCTCGCCGTCGATCACCACGATCTTCCGATGCGTGCGCAGGTTGAGCCACGGCCGCTTCCAGATCCATTGCAACTTCATCGGATGGAACCACGCGACCTCCGCTCCCGCCTCCACCAGCGGCTTGAGGAACTTGCGCTTGGTCTTGCCCGAGCCCACGGCATCGAGCAGCAGGCGCACCTGCACGCCGGCCCGCGCGCGTTCGACCAGCGCATCGCGCAATGCCGTGCCGGTGCGGTCGGGCAGGTAGATGTAGTACTCCAGGTGGATGTGATCGCGCGCCTGCGCGATCGCTTCCAGGAGCGCGGCGTACTTGGATGCGCCGTCCACGAGCAGATCCGCGCGCGTGGCGGTGATCGGCGGCAGGCCGGTGGTGGACTGGGCCAGACGCGCCAGCTCGATGGCATCGGGCGTGGGCACCAGCCCTTCCGGCGGTGGCGGCAGGCTCGCGCGGGCGCGCACGCGGCGCAGACGCTGACGGCGGATCCGCTGCGGGCCGAAGAAGAAATAGATGACGAAGCCGATGTACGGCAGGGCCGCCAGGCTGATCAACCAGCTCAGCGTCGCCACCGGTTCGCGCTTCTGCAGCACGATCCACAGGCCCAGCCACACCAAGTAGGCCAGGTACCCAAGCGTGAGGTACAGGCCCAGATAGGGAACCGAGGTGAAGGCGCTCCATGCGCTGCTCAGGATGTCCTGCATGCCGGGCGAATCTCCTCGTTCAGCAAGGCGCGCCGGACACCGGCGCCGCGTCGTCGTTTCGCGCCCCTGCCCGTCTCACGGGCTGCGACGCAGCGCGCGTAGGCTACGGCCGATGGATGACGCCCGCAAAGCCCAGGCCCCGATCAAAGGTCGCGGTGCCGCGTCGTACGTGGACGGCCGCTACGCGGTGACGGTCGCGCGCGGCGAGGACGACGGCTGGGGCTCGGTCTACGAAGACCTGTCCGACGCGCCCAGTCCGCAGACCCGCGTCACCGAGGAACGGGCGCGCAGCATCATCAGCCGCAACGACTCGCCCGACATCGGCCACAGCGCATCGATCAACCCGTATCGCGGCTGCGAGCACGGTTGCGTCTACTGCTTCGCCCGGCCCTCGCACGCCTACCTGGACCTGTCGCCGGGCCTGGATTTCGAAACCCGCCTGTTCGCCAAGACCAACGCCGCCGAGCGCCTGCAGGCCGAGCTCGCGCGGCCGTCTTACCAGTGCGTACCGCTCGCGCTGGGCATCAACACCGATTCCTACCAGCCCATCGAACGCCGCTACCGCGT
This sequence comes from Lysobacter sp. FW306-1B-D06B, assembly GCF_038446665.1. Taxonomy (NCBI): domain Bacteria; kingdom Pseudomonadati; phylum Pseudomonadota; class Gammaproteobacteria; order Lysobacterales; family Lysobacteraceae; genus Lysobacter; species Lysobacter sp. FW306-1B-D06B. The sequence goes on from NZ_CP151802.1 coordinate 776,987, forward strand.
CACGCGCTCGGTGCTCGAAGTGCTGGACGCCTGCTCGCACCCCTTCGGCCTGATCACCAAGAACGCCGGCGTCGTGCGCGACGTCGACCTCATCGCACCCATGGCCCGGTGCGGCCTGGCCAGCGTCGCCTTCTCGGTCACCTCGCTGGACAACCGTCTCTCCGCGCGAATGGAGCCGCGCGCGTCCGCCCCGCACGCGCGCCTGAAGGCGATGAAGACGCTCGCCGACGCCGGCGTGCCCGTGGGCGTGATGGTCGCGCCGGTGATTCCGATGATCAACGACAGCGAGATCGAGCACATCCTCGAGGCCTGCCGCGATCACGGCGCGACCTCCGCCGGCTACGTGCTGCTGCGACTGCCGCACGAACTCAAGCAGGTGTGGCGCGAATGGCTGCAACTGCACTATCCCGACCGCGCCGATCATGTGATGAGCCTGATCCAGCAGATGCGCGGCGGCAAGGATTACGACAGCACCTTCGGCACGCGCATGCGCGGCGAAGGGCCGTTCGCGCAACTCATCGCGCAGCGTTTCCGCAAGGCGCACAAGCGGCTGGGCTTTGGCCCGCCTGCGCCGCTGGACACCCGCCAGTTCGTTCCGCCGCGCAAACCGTCGCCGCAGGGCGAATTATTCTGAGCGACACGGCCGCCGAGACTGTGGGCATTCCAACGACACGCGTTGCAGTGCGGCCCGGACGCGCAATGCGGCGCCACGGCCGCGCCGGCACGTGCACCACACCGTCACGACAGCCTTGGCTACACTAGCTGCGCGACAAACGGCGTGAGTCACACTCTCGATGAGCCACACCCCCCGTCAGGACACGGGCGTCGACCGCTTCCGTCTCGCGATGGATGCCTCCGGCGTCGGCATGGCGATCGTCGATCTGCACGGCCGCTGGCTTGAAGTGAACCCCGCTTTCGAGCGCATGTTCGGCTACAGCGCGCACGATGTAATCGGCACGCCCGCGTCCTCGCTGACCCATCCCGACGACGTCGCCATGAGCCGCCATTTTCTGCGCGGCCTGGTGGACGGCAGCATCCCGGTGCTCGATGCCCAGAAGCGTTACGTGCGTCGCGATGGCGAGACCATCTGGGCGCAGGTCAATGTCTCGGTGATGCGCGACGAACACGCGCAGCCGCTGTTCCTGCTCGTGCAGTTGCGCGACATCAGCGCGCAGCATGCGGCGGAACTGGCGTTGAAGTCCCGCGCGGACGCCGAGTACGCCGGGCGCTACGCCGCCAATCATCAGCTGCAGCTGTTCGCCGATGCCGTGGCGCACGACCTGCGCGCGCCGCTGCGTTCGATCGAGAGCTTCTCGGCCTTGCTGGCCGATCGCGCCGGTGAACGTCTGGACGAGACCGATCGCGATTACCTTACCCGCATACGCGCCGCGGCCTCGCGCATGAGCGGGCTGCTGAGCGCGCTGAACGAGTTGTCCTACGTCACGCGCACCGAACTCAAGGCCGCCGATGTGGACCTGAGCCTGCTGGCGGACTGGGTCGGCGCCGAACTCCAGGACGCCGAACCGCGCCGCCGCGCCGAGATCCAGGTGCAGCCGAGCCTGCACGCCTGGGGCGACGAACGCCTGCTCAAGCTGCTGCTCACCCAGCTGATGGACAACGCGTGGAAGTTCTCGCGCGAGCGTGAACCCATCCGCATCCGCGTCTCCGGTCGTGACGACGGCGACATGCTGCATGTCGAGATTCGTGACGAGGGCATCGGTTTCGACATGCGCTACGCGCACAAGCTGTTCGAGCCTTTCCAGCGACTGCACGGACCGGACCAGGGGGGAGGTCACGGTCTGGGGCTGGCGATCGTCCGACGCATCGCCGAGCGCCATGGCGGCAGCGTTCGCGCCGATTCGCGACCCGAGTCCGGCGCCACGTTCACCCTCGAATTGCCAGCCCGAGCGGTGGCGGAGGAGAACGCCTGATGCACAAGGAAATCCTGCTGGTCGAGGACAACCCGGACGATGTCGAGCTCACTCGCATCGCCTTCGACGAGGCCAAGATCGCCAACCGCCTCGTCGTGGTGAACGATGGCGCCGAAGCGCTCGACTACCTGTTCGCGCGCGGCAAGTACGCCGACCGGGATCCGGATGATCTGCCGTCGATCATGCTGCTGGACCTCAACCTGCCCAAGGTCGACGGCCGCGAAGTGCTGCAGGCCGTGCGAGCCAACGAGGCCACGCGCACGCTGCCGGTCGTCGTGCTCACCACCAGCGCGGAGCCGTTCGACGTGGAAGCCAGCTATGCGCTGGGCGTGAACAGCTACATCCAGAAGCCGGTGGATTTCGAGCAGTTCGTGTGGGCCGTCAAGCAGGTGGGCCTGTACTGGCTGGTGCTGAACCATCCGCGGCATGTGTGAGGGCGGAGTGCCTGCACAGGCGAGGTGAAGTCGGGGTCCCGCCTACCCCGCTCCGTACAACTTCTCCGCCCGCTGGAACAGGATCCAGCTCGTCGCGATGAACTTGTCCCCGCCGCTGGGCCGATTGCCGCGATGCGTATGCGTGAACGCCGCCGGCGCGATCAGCAGGCTGCCGGTACGCGGGGCAATCTTCCGGCGCTGATACAGGAACTCCGTTTCGCCGGCCTGGAAGCCATCGTTGAGATACATCGTCCACAGCAGGTGGCGATGCAGCGTTTCGCCCGCCGCATCGCGCGGGTACAGCTCGCAATGCCAGTACGGATATCCGCCACGATCGGCCGTGTAACGCTGCAGGTTGATCGCGCCCGGTCGCAGCACCGTCTGCACCACCGGCGCGAGCGCGGTGTCGTCCATCGCGATCAGCCGCTCGGCCGTCAGGCGGTGACGCGCTTCGCCTTCGCCCGGCACTTCCAGCATCACCGGCGCGATGAGCGTGTGCGGATAGCGGCGCAGGTACGACAACAGTCCCTTGAACACCACGCGGTGCAGCAACTCCACGTCTTCGCGCCAGTCATCACGGCCGGTGATGGTGAGGTCGCGGCTGTCCTTCAGTTCCGGCAGTACGCCGCTGCCGATGCGGCCCGGCACCGCGTCGCCGCTGGCGCTGAAGCGTTCCACCAGTCGTGCGCACTGCGCCCGGTCGAGCGCATCGTCGTAGACCTCGATGAAGTCCGCCGCGGCGGCGTCAGCGTCCTGGCTGTGCATGCGCAAGGGTCGTCTGGAGGGGCGATGCGGCATCCTCGCATGCCCGCAGCGGCGCGCAAACGCGCCAGGGTCGCACTATGCGACGTGGATCGTCCCCGGCGCCTCGGGTTCGTGCGCACGCAGGCCGTGGCGCTGCATGAGGCGGTACAGCGTCACGCGCGACACGCCCAGCTCGCGCGCCACGTCCACCAGGCGCCCGCGATTGCGATGCAGTGAGCGCTCGATCGCCGCGCGCGTGGCCGCGTCGCGCACTTCATCCAGTGTCGGCGGTGGCGTCGTGAGCGAACTTTCGATGTGCAGATCGGCCGCCGTGATGAGGCGCCCTTCCGCCATCACCACCGCCTGGCGCACGCGGTTGATCAGCTCGCGCACGTTGCCCGGCCAGGTGTGGCTGTGCAGCGCCTGCCGCGCGCAGGGCGCGAAGCCCTTGAGCGTGCGGTGGCCTTCCTGCGAATAGCGCTGCAGCGAATACTCGGCCAGGCGGTCGATGTCGCTGCCGCGATCGCGAAGCGGCGGCTGCTGCAGGCGCAGCACGCACAGGCGGTGATACAGGTCGGCGCGGAAGCGGCCTTCGGCGACCGCGCGGTCCAGGTCGTGGTGAGTCGCCGAGATGACGCGCACATCGACCGGAATCTGCTCGTGTCCGCCGAGACGCTCGATGCTCCCCTGCTGCAGGAAGCGCAACAGTGACGCCTGGCTTTCCAGCGGAAGATCGCCGATCTCGTCCAGGAAGAGCGTGCCGCTGTTGGCCATCTCGATGCGGCCCAGCTTGCGCTGCTGCGCGCCGGTGAAGGCGCCGCGCTCGTAACCGAACAGTTCGGACTGGATCAGGCTGTGGGGAATCGCGCCGCAGTTGATCGCGACGAACGGATGCGCGTGGCGGCGCGAATGCCGGTGCACCGCCATCGCCGCCAGTTCCTTGCCCGTGCCGGTCTCGCCGGCGATGAACACCGGCGCTTCCGTCAACGCCGCCTTGCGCAGCGTGCGGCACAAGGTACGCATCGCCGGGCTCTCGCCGATCATGCCGTCGAAGCCGGCCTCGCTCGTCGCGTCGCCGCGCTCGCAGGCGAGGCTGGCCATGCCGTGTGCGTGGCCGATGACCGTGTTGAGCACGGACTCGGGGCAGGGCAGCGTGAGGTAGTCGTAGCAGTAGTCGCGGATGAGATCGCGAACGGGCCCATCGTCGAGCTGGCGTGCGTCGATGCCCGCCACCCAACCGACATTGCCGGCCGACAACGCCACGCCGAACTCGGCCAGGTCCTGCTGCGTGAAGCCTTCACGCAGGTCGAGCAGCGCCGCATGCGGCTTGCGCGCATCGCTGTGCAGGATGCGCAGCACGGTGCGCGCATCGGGCGCGCGCCGGAGGTTCCACCCCATCTGCTGCAGGCCACCCAGCGCCAGCACGCGTCCGGCACCGCCACGGGTCACGTAGATCAGTTCGCGGCCGTCGGACTGCGCCGCTTCGGATTCCTGCATTCCGTCCATCGGCATGTCATACCTGGCGTATCCGAGGCAACCGATGCTGCCACTGCGGGAAGTTACGCAGTGTATTCAACGGGCCGTCCGACGATGAGCGGTCAAGAACGACGCGTTGTGATTCTGAATCCGTGTGTGGGCACGTGACATGAAACGCGCCAATGCGATTCACGTTCGTGAGTGGCGCCGCCTTGGCGGGCGCCACTCAATCAAACGCAGTGCGATGCCGTCATGCGGACGCGTCGTGCTCGGCGTGATAACGCACCGCGGCTTCGACTTCGAGCTTCGAGCCCAGGAACACCGGCACGCGCTGGTGCAATCCGGTCGGCTGCACTTCCAGCATGCGCTGGCGACCCGTGCTCGCCGCGCCACCGGCTTGTTCGACCAGCAGCGACATCGGGTTGGCCTCGTACATCAGGCGCAACTTGCCGCCCTTGGCCGCGCACTTGCTGTCCAGCGGATAGCTGAAGATGCCGCCGCGGGTGAGGATGCGGTGCACGTCGGCGACCATCGAGGCCACCCAGCGCATGTTGAAGTCCTTGCCGCGCGGGCCTTCCTTGCCGGCGAGCAGGTCGCCGACGTAGCGCTGCATCGGCGCTTCCCAGAAACGCTGGTTCGACATGTTCACGGCGAACTCCTTCGTCTCCTCCGGAATCCGCATGCCGCGCGTGGTCATCACGAAGCTGCCGATCTCGCGGTCCAGCGTGAAGGCGTGCGTGCCGTTGCCGACGGTGAGCACCAGCATCGTGCTCGGCCCGTAGGTGCAGTAGCCCGCGGCAACCTGCGCCGTGCCGGGCTGCAGGAAATCCTCATCCTGCGCCTGGGCCACGCCATCGGGCGCGCGCAGCACGGAGAAGATGGTGCCGACGGAAATGTTCACGTCGATGTTGGAGCTGCCGTCCAGGGGATCGAACAGCAGCAGGTAATTGCCGCGCGGATAGACGTCGGGAATCGGCTGCGAGGTGTCCATCTCCTCCGACGCCAGGCCGGCAAGGTGGCCGCCCCAGGCGTTGGCTTCCAGCAGGATCTCGTTGGACAACACGTCGAGCTTCTTCTGCGCTTCGCCCTGGACGTTGATGGACGCCTCACCGGCGCTGCCCGCATCGCCCAGCACGCCGCCGAGCGCGCCCTTGCCCACGGCGATGGAGATGGTCTTGCACGCGCGCGCCACCACTTCGATCAGCAAGCGCAGGTCGGCGTTGATGCGGCCGGCACGCTGCTCTTCGATGAGATAGCGGGTGAGGGAAATCGACTGCGGGGTGTTCGTCATGGGCGGTGCCGCGATGGAAACGGACCGCCATTGTCGCCGATGACTACGGCGAGGGCAGCCACCACGCGCGTTCCGCAGGCGGATTGCGGATGTCCACCGCTTCACCGAAGCCCGGCGTTGTGACCGCGACACCGTGTTGCGCAGCACTCGCGCTGACCCGTGTAAACGGTTCCTGCCAGCCGTGCAGTGCCAGATCGAAGGTGCCGTTGTGCACCGGCAGCAGTCGGCGCCCGCGCAGGTCCAGGTGCGCCTGTACGGTTTCCTCCGGCTGCATGTGCACGCCGCTCCACATCGCGTCGTAGGCGCCGCATTCCACCAGCGTGAGGTCGAACGGGCCGAACCGGTCGCCGATCGTACGGAAGCCATCGAAATAGCCGCTGTCGCCGCTGAAGAACACGCGCAACCCATCGGCCTCGATCACCCATGACGCCCACAGCGTCGGATTCTTCGCCAACAGGCCGCGTCCGGAGAAATGCTGCGCGGGCGTAGCGACCAGGCGCACGCCGGCGATGCGCGTCTCCTGCCACCAGTCCAGCTGCTGCACCTTGGCCGGGTCCACGCCCCATTCCACCAGCAGATCGCCCACGCCCAGCGGCGCGATGAAATGCCGGGTCTTCTCCGCCAGGGCCAGCACGGCCGCTCGGTCCAGGTGGTCGTAATGGTCGTGGGAAAGAATCACGCCTTCGATCGGCGGCAGCTGGTCCATCGCGATCGGCGGCGCGTGGAAGCGCTTCGGCCCGGCCCATTGCACGGGCGATGCGCGCTCGGAAAACACCGGATCGGTGAGCCAGAAACCGCCGGACAACTTCAACAGCATCGTCGAATGGCCCAAGCGGAACAGCGTTCCGTCCGGCGCGGCCAGCAGTTGCGCACGCGTGAGCGGCTTCACCGGCGGCGGCGCTTCGGGTCGCGCGTCATCGGGCTTGTCGAACAGGAAGCGCCACAGCATGCGCGGCATCTGCCCGAGCCCCGCCTGTTTCGGCGCGACGGGATTGCGGAAACCGCCGTCACGGAACTGTGGCGAGGCGGCATAGGGCGACGTGGTGGAGCAGGAAGCAAGCAGTCCGGTGGTCATCAGTGCAACCAGCAATAGGCGCGGCATGGCGCGATCAGAGGAGGCAGAGCACATGGCGCTGGCCATCGCGCCGTGCGTCGGGAGTGTCGAAACGTGCGGCATCGTCATGCGGCCCGTACCAGTGCAGCTGCACGCAGCCGAGCCGACGCGCCATCGCACGCACTTCGTCGTACAATGCCGATTCGGCGGCGTCCGCCCATTCTTCGCTGGCGTGCAGCGAATCCAGCTGCAGGCAGTACCCGCGTGCGCGCAGGGAGAAGCCGACCGTCGCGACCGCATGCCCCACCGCTGCGTCGCCCGCGAAGGCGAGCCACGCCCAGGCGCGCACTGGCGCCTCGAACAGCGCCTCGTTGAACTCCAGCAGGTCCGTCCACGCCGCATCGTCGTGGTTCGATGCGCGCGCCAGGCGCAGCAGTGTATGCGAGTCCTCGGGGCGAACCGGTCGCACCGACACGGGCGAAACGGCCGGCGCGGGCATGCGGAACAGCAGGGATGTGGCGGTCATGGGTCACCGGGGGAGCGAAAAGCGACCGCCGCGCGATCTCCGGGATGTGGCCTCCCGGTACGATGCGGAGCGCGGCGCATGGGAGGCACAGCCTGCGCGCCGTCCTTTAAGAACTTTTTAAACGCGACCGGCGACACTGGCCACCTGCACGAGACGACTGGACCGCGATGAACCTGCTCCTGGTGGAAGACGACACGATGCTGGCCGAGGCGCTGTGCGCCGGCTTGCGCGCGCACGGCTTCCGTGTCGACACCGCCGGCGACGCCGCGCTCGCGCGCACGGCGCTGGTCGAACACGACTTCGACGCCGTCCTGCTCGACCTGGGTCTGCCTGGCAGTTCCGGCCTGACCGTGCTCACGTATCTGCGCGGCCGCTACGACGCGACGCCGGTGATCATCCTCACCGCGCGCGACAAGCTCAGCGACCGCATCGCCGGCCTCGACGCCGGTGCCGACGACTACATCGTCAAACCCTTCCAGCCCGACGAGCTCTTCGCGCGCCTGCGCGCGGTGATGCGTCGCACGCAGGGGCGCGTCTCGCCCGTGCTGAGCTTCAACGGCGTGGTGCTCGATCCCGCGCGCCGCGAAGTCACGCGCGACGGCACACAGGTCGCGCTGAGCGCGCACGAGTTCCGCACCCTGCTGCTGCTGATGGAGCGCCAGGGCCGCGTGGTCACGCGCGAACAACTGGAGGAAGCGGTGTACGGCAGCTCCGGCACGATCGAGAGCAACACCATCGCCGTCTACGTGCACCAGTTGCGACGCAAGCTCGGCGAGCAGCTGATCGTCACCGTGCACGGCCAGGGCTATCGCATCAACGGAGGAGCGTCGTCGTGAAGGCGCGTTCGCTGCGGTGGCGGCTGACGTGGGTGTCGGTGAAATGCGTGCTGGTGGCCTGGCTGATCTGGCTCGGCTGCCAGGCGTGGCAGCTTTCGCGCGCGCACTACGGCTTCTGGGACGAGTCGCAACGCGAGGTGGCCTCGCAGATCCTGGAGTCGATGCCCGACGGCCTGAAACTGCTGCCCGCCCGCGAGCGCCCCGCGCTGCCGGCCGGCCAGCGCGACCACAAGATGAGCTGGCAGGTGTGGGTGAAGGGCAACAACGTGGTGTATTCCATCGCCGCGCCCGACGAACCGCTCAAGCCCGATTTTCGCGATGGCTTCGCGCGACGCACTATTTCCGGCCAGGTCTGGCACGTCTACAGCCTCACCGATCCACGCCGTGGCCTCACTGTGCAGGTGGGACGTTCCAAGGAGATGATCGCCAACGAAGTGGCGCGCTGGATCGGCCTGAGCCTGCTCGCGGCGGGCCTGATCTTCGTGCTCTTCGTGCTGACGGTGTGGGTGGTGATCGGCCGCTCGCTGCGGCCGGTCGCGGCGTTGCGCGAGGCATTGCGCGCGCGCCAGCCGCTGGATCTCACGCCGCTGCAGGCGCCGGGACTTCCCACCGAATTCAGCCCGCTGGTCGACGCGTTCAACGACCAGCTCACGCGCGTGGACCAGGCGGTGCAGAACGAACGCCGCTTCATCGCCGATGCCGCGCATGAACTGCGCACGCCGCTGGCCGTGCTGAGCGCGCACGCCGACCTCGCCCGCCGTGCCGCGACGGAAGAAGAACGCAACACCGCGCTGCGCCGCCTGAGCGCCGGCGTATCGCGCGCGGCGCGCTTGTCGGAACAGCTGCTCGACCTGGCGCGCATCGACGCGGCCGTCGCCTCGCCCACGCTCGCGCCGCTGGACCTGGCGCCGCTGCTGGTGCTGGTCGTGCGCGATTTCGAAACGCTTGCGCGCGAGCGCCACCAGCGCATCGGCCTGCGCACCGAGGACGGCCGCATCCGTGGCGATGTCGACCAGCTCGGCATCCTGATCCGCAACCTCGTCGACAACGCCGTGCGCTACGCCGGTGAAGGCGGGCGCATCGAAGTGATGTGCCGCCGCGACGTGCGCGATGGCGTTGGCGGCATCGCGCTGTGCGTGGCCGACGACGGCCCGGGGGTTCCCGCGGCGGAGCGCGAGAGCATCTTCCATCGCTTCTATCGGGCCAATGGCGGAGCAGAGCGCGGCAGCGGCATCGGCCTGTCGCTGGTGGCGCGCATCGCCCGCACCCATCACGCGACGATCCATGTCGACGACGGCCTGGACGGCAAGGGCCTGGCGGTCACGGTGTTCTTCCCGGCGGTCTGAGTGCGCCTGCTGACAGGACCCTGTCAGCAGCGCCCGTCCATTCTGCGGTCGTGCGATTGCGCACGACTGTAACGGAGCCCGCCATGGGCAACGCCTTCGACGCCGTTCTCGAGCCCGCGTGGCGCCGCCAGCGCCGGCTGTTCCTGCAACTGGCCACGATGGCGCAGACCGCGTGGCTGCTGCCGTTCCGCGCGGCGGCGCGCGCCGTTGCAACCACCGGGGACACCAGCACCATGATCACCGCCACCGGCCAGGACGGCCGGCACGACTTCGACTTCCTCCACGGCCGCTGGCACATCCGCAACGAGCGCCTGACGCAGCGCCTCGCCGGTTCCGGGGACTGGGAGATCTTCCACGCCACGCAGCTGTGCCAGCCGTTGCTCGGCGGCATGGGCAATGTCGACGACTTCGTCAGCGACTGGACGCGCCCCGGCAGCGACGAGCGCTTCATCGGCATGACGCTGCGCTTGTTCAGTCCCGACTCGAAGCAGTGGTCGATCTACTGGGCCGGAAACCACGACGGCGTTCTCGACGCGCCGATGACGGGCGCCTTCGATACCACGCCGCAAGGCACGCGCGTGGGCACGTTCTTTGGTTCCGACGAGCACGAAGGTCGCCCGGTGCGCGTTCGCTTCCGCTGGAGCCAGGCGAGCGCGAATACCGCGCACTGGCAGCAGGCGTTTTCCATCGACGAGGGCGCCACATGGGAGACGAACTGGCACATGTGGTTCCGTCGCACCGACGACGACGGCCGCCTGCTGCACGAGGACGGCGTGATCGAACTGCGCCAGTACGCGATGCAGCCCGCGCGCCGCGACGAGCTGATCGAACTGTTCGAGCGTGAATTCATCGAACCGCAGGAAGCGGTGGGCATGCACGTCATCGGGCAGTTCCGCGACCTCGACGCGCAGGACCGCTTCGTCTGGCTGCGCGGCTTCGCCGACATGCCGGTGCGGGCCGAGGCGCTGGAGGGCTTCTATTCCGGTCCAACCTGGAAGCGCCATCGTGAAGCAGCCAATGCCACCATCGTCGACAGCGACGACGTGCTGCTGCTGCGACCGGCGCGGCGCGATTCCGGCTTCGCGCCGAATCCATCGCCGCGCCCCGCGCTTGGCGACGCCCGCACGGACGATGGTCTGATCGAAGCGGGCATCTGCCTGCTCGATGCACCGGCCGATGCCGGCTTCCTCGCGCGCTTCGAAGAGCAGCTCGCTCCGCGTCTGCGCTCCGCCGGTGCGGAGCTGATCGGTGTGTATGTCACCGAAGAGAGCGCTAACACCTATCCGCGACTGCCGGTGCGCGAAGGCGAACAGGCGCTGGTGTGGTTCGCGCGCTTCGCCGACGCGGACGCGCACCATCGCTACGAAGCCGCGCTGCTGGTCGATGGCGAATGGCGAAGCGGCGTCGCGCAATCGCTGCTGCACGGCTTGAAGCAGCCGCCGCAACGGCTGCGCCTGACGCCGACGCAGCGTTCGGAGCTGCGTGCGTGATCGCCGTCGCGTCCTGCGTCGTCGTGCCGATTGAGTGCGGCGCGTCGGCGCGCGATCATGGCGCATGCGCCGCGCCGACCGCCTCTTCCTGTTGATCCATGCCCTGCGTGGACGCCGTTCCGCTCTCACCGCACAGCGACTGGCCGAGGAGCTCGGCGTGTCGTTGCGAACGGTGTACCGCGACGTCGCCGACCTGCAGCGCTCCGGTGTTCCCATCGAAGGCGAAGCGGGCGTGGGCTATCTGCTGCGTAAAGGCTCGGACATCCCGCCGCTGATGTTCACGCCCGACGAGCTCGAAGCCCTGGTGGTCGGCACGCGCTTCGTGCGTGCCTTCGGCGGCAAGCGGCTGGGGCGCGAGGCCGCGGCGGCGTTGCTGAAGATCGAAGCAGTGTTGCCGCCGGAGCTGCGCGAACGCAGTTCGCGCACGCGTATCTTCGCGCCGGAAGTGGACCGGCTCGAGAACAGCGGACTGATCGACGACCTGCACGCGGCGGTGACCGGCGCGCTGGTGCTGCGCATGAGCTATCGCGACAACGATGCGCGCCCGACGGAGCGCGAGATCGAACCGCTGTGCCTGGCCTTCTGGGGCGGCAGCTGGACGCTGGGCGCGTGGTGCCGGCTGCGCGCCGACTTCCGCAATTTCCGCCCCGATCGCATCGTCAGCTATTCGCCGACGGGGGAGACGTTCGTCGAGACGCGGGAGCGGGGGTTGGCGGCGTACTTGAAGGCGGTGAGTGGGTCGTGATTCGACTCGACGCGTGCGGGTGACTTACGCATGCAACCCGCGGGCACTCCTTCTCCGGTGACTACCGCACCGTCATTCCCGCGAAGGCGGGGCTCTTGGGCCGCCGTATGGCGGCACTCTCCAGCGGCTTTCCACGCTTCCCCGTGGCCTGTGAGCAGCGGAGCGAAATGGATTCCAGCTTTCGCTGGAATGACGTGATGGGTCGGAGAGCGTGACAGCCTGGATCCCGGCCTTCGCCGGGATGACGGTACTTGAGCGGATGACGCTATTGGCAGGGACGACGCACTGACACGCACTACACCCGCATCGACCCCGTCTCCACGAACCGCTCATGCCACGACAGCGCTTCGCCCAGCAGGTGCGGCGTGTGCTTGCCGAAGCTCTCGCGTCGGGCGCGGTCGAAGTAGTCCTGCAGCATCGGCCGATAGTCCGGATGCGCGCACGAGTCGATGACGCGCTGCGCACGCTGCTTCGGCGACAGGCCGCGCAGGTCGGCGACGCCTTGTTCGGTGACGATCACCATCACGTCGTGCTCGGTGTGGTCGACGTGGCTGGCCATCGGCACGATCGAGGAAATCGCGCCGTTCTTCGCCGTGCTCGGAGACATGAACACCGACAGGTATGCGTTGCGCGCGAAGTCGCCGCTGCCGCCGATGCCGTTCATGATCTTCGTGCCGGCAACGTGCGTGGAGTTGACGTTGCCGTACAGGTCGACCTCGATCATGCCGTTCATCGCGATGCAGCCCAGGCGGCGCACGAGTTCGGGGTGGTTGGAGATCTCCTGCGTGCGCAGCACGATGCGCTCGCGATAGAAGTCGACGTGATCGAGGAATTCGTCGATCGCCGCCGGGCTGAGCGAGAACGACGTCGCCGAGGCCACGCGCACCACGCCGCGCTTGAGCAGGTCGAGCATGCCGTCCTGGATCACCTCGGTGAAGGCGGTGAGGTCGCGGTAACCCGCCTCGCCCAGTCCGGCCAGCACCGCGTTGGTGATGTTGCCCACGCCCGATTGCAACGGCAGCAGCTGCGGCGACAGGCGGCCGCGGCGCACTTCGTGGGCGAGGAAGTCGAGCAGGTGCGCGGCGATCTGGCGCGAGGTCGCATCCGGCGGCGTGAACGGCGAATTGCGATCCGGCGCGTCGGTCTCGACCACGGCGATGACCTTCGACGGATCGCAGCGCAGCCACGGCTCGCCGATGCGGTCGTCCGGGTGCAGCAGCGGGATCGGCTTGCGGTTCGGCGGCAGCGCGGTGCCGTAGTAGACGTCGTGCATGCCTTCCAGTGCGGCCGGCTGCCAGCGGTTCACTTCGAGGATGACCTTGTCGGCCTGCTCCAGCCAGGTCTTGTTGTTGCCCACCGACGAGGACGGCACGAGGTGTCCGTCGTCGGTGATCGCGGTGACCTCCACCACGGCCACGTCCACCGCACCGAAGAACCCGAACCAGGTGTGCTGCGCGACATGGCTCAGATGCATGTCGATGTAGTGAAGATCGCCGGCGTTGATGCGCTCGCGCAGGCTGGGGTCGGACTGGTAGGGCAGGCGCAGCTCGATGCCCTCGGCACGGGCGAGAACGCCGTCGAGCTCCGGCGCGGTCGAGGCGCCGGTCAGCACCTTCACGCGGAAGGCCTCGCCGCGTGCGTGGGCGTCCTCGATGTGGGCCGCGAGGGCCTGCGGCACGGCCTTGGGATAACCGGCGCCGGTGAAGCCGCTCATCGCCACGGTCATGCCGGGCTGGATCAGGGCGGCGGCGTGCTCGGCGGACATGCGCTTTTCGCGCAGGCCGGCGTGGCGGATGCGGTCGTTCATGGGGGCGTACACGTGCGGGGGAAGCCGCAGTCTAGTCCCGCGTCCGTGCAGGCGGCTTGCCGTGTGCGAGGCGGATCGCTTGCCGTGACTGGCCGAGGTGGCGGCGGCACGCGTACGCTCGCACCTGCGCACTGAAGGAGGTTCCGATGCTCTACTCGCTGGTCGCCATCGCCGTCGGAGCCGCGTTCGGCGCGTGGGCACGCTGGGGCCTGAGCCTGTGGCTGAATCCGCTGCACCACGCGGTGCCGATGGGCACGTTGGCGGCGAACCTCGTTGGCGGTTACCTCATCGGGCTGGCGGTCGCGGGCTTCGCCCAGATGCCGCAGCTGGCGCCGGAATGGCGGTTGTTCGTCATCACGGGGCTGCTGGGCGGACTGACCACGTTCTCCACGTTCTCCGCCGAAACGGTGGATCTGCTGCAGCGTCAGGACTACGCCTGGGCGTTCGGCGTGATCGCGCTGCACCTGCTGGGGTCGCTGGCGATGACGGGGCTGGGGCTGTGGACGGTGAAAGTCGTGGCGAGCTGAAGCCGCGCGGCTTTCAGATCACACGCAGCGTGATCGCCTTGAGCACCGCGCGCGTACGATCGCGCGTGCCGAGCTTCTCCAGGATCACCGACACATAGTTCTTCACCGTTCCTTCGGCGAGGAACATCGCGCGCGCGATCTCCTTGTTCGAATAGCCGCCGGCCAGCAGGCGCAGGATCGCCACTTCGCGCTCGGTGAAGGTCTCGCGCGGCGCTTCCTGCTGGTGGTACTGGTAGCGAGCGCGCACCGGGTCGGTGCTGACCGGTTGCAGCAGCGTCTCGCCGGCGGCCACGCGGGCGATCGCGTCGCGCAGGTCTTCCGGTGCGGCGTCCTTGAGCAGGAAACCCTGCGCACCGGCCTGCGTCGCCTGCAGCAGCAGCTCGCTTTCGTCGAACGTGGTGAGCAGCAGCACGGGCGTGCTGTCGCCACGCGCGCGCAGGCGGCGCAGGGCTTCGATGCCATCCAGCCCGGCCATGCGGATGTCGCTGAGGACGACGTCGACGTGCGTGTGTTCCAACTGTTCCAGCAGCTGCGCGCCGTCGGCGGCCTCGAAGACGACCGTGATGCCCTGGCGCTCCAGCAAGGCGCGCAGGCCGGCGCGGACGATGGCCTGGTCGTCGGCCAGCGCGATGCGCGGCGCCGTCATGCGGGCAGGCTCGCGTCGATGCGCAACGCACCGTGTTCGGAGCGGCTCAGCGCCAGCTCGCCGCCGGCGGCCGTCACGCGTTCGCGCATCCCCGACAGCCCGTTGCCCTCGCGGATCGCGCCGCGCAGCTGGCCGTTGTCTTCCACGCGGATGCGCAGGCGTCCATCGCCCGCACCGATGGACACGTCCACCACGTCGGCATCGCCGTGGCGCGCGCTGTTGGTCAGCGCTTCCTGCACCAGGCGCAGGACGGCCTCGGCGGTGGCCGGATCGGTGACGCGCACTGCATCGTCGATGCGCAGGCGCAACGACGGTCTCGGCATCGGCGCAGCGAGTGCGCGCAGTGCCGTGCCCAGGTCCAGGCCCTGGTCGTGGCGCATCGCCTGGACGATGCCGCGGATGTCGCTGAGCAACTCACTGGAGAGCTGTTGCGCCAGCGCGATCTCCTGCCGTCCGGCGAACGCCGGATCGGCGGCCAGCGCGCGCAGGTTGAGGGTCATCGCGGTGAGCTTGTGGCCAGCGACATCGTGCAGTTCGCGCGCCACGCGCAGGCGTTCGTTGTCGCGGGCGCTGTCGGCGAGGAGGGCGCGCGTGGCGAGCAGGTCGGCGTTGACCAGGGCCAGGCGGTCGCGCGCCAACTCGGCACTGCGCGCGTAGTGCGTGGTCAATGCGGCGAACGACTGGAAGCCGATATACAACGACAGCTGCAACAGCGGCGCGGCATGGCCGCCCCTCTCCAGCGCGAAGTACAGGCCCGCGTTGAGCGCGAGCGCCAACGCGACCACCACGCGCGGCCGATACTCCATCGCCAACTCGGCGATCAGCACCACCAGCAGCACCGGCGCGATGCCCAGGCGCGGCGCCAGCGCGATCAGCGTGTAGGCGATCGCCGCCTGCAACGCGTACAGGAGCGCGCGCGCCACCGGCCGACGCGGCAGCCAGTCCAGCGCGAGGATGCTCAGCATGGTGAGGCCGAGCAGCACCCACGCCAGCGTCATCCGCGCGCCCTGGAGTTCGTACTGCATGCCATAGCCCACCGCCAGCAGCGTGGCGGCGGCGGCGAAATTGAGCGGTTGCAGGGCCTGGCGGGCGCGTTCGTTCATGCCGCCATGCTGCGGCCGCTGCTGCGCCACCGCAATGCCGCCGATGCAGGAAGTGACTTCCGGCAGGTCGGCGGGATGACGGCGGGCACTGCGATGCGTCGCGGCCGGCGCGCATCGTGTCGTCAACGTCCGCACAGGACGCAGCGACAGGAATCGCCGTCATGACCGCGTACAAGCTGCTGGTTGCCGTGCATGTGCTGGTGGGCGTCATCGCCCTGATCACCTTCTGGACCGCCGGCCTGCTGCGCAAGGGCACGCCGGCGCACCGCGGCGCGGGCCGTGTCTATCTGCTGGCCATGGTCGGCATCATCCTGACCGCCGCGCCGATGGCGATTGCGCGCTGGATGGACGGGCACGTCGTCGTCACCTCCGCGTTCCTTGGGTATCTGGTCGTCATCACTTCGACCGGCGTGTGGGTGTCGTGGCGCGCGATACGCGACAAGGCGTCCGCGGCGCGCTTTATGGGGCCGGTCTATGTCTCGCTCGCCGTGTTGTCGCTGCTGTCCGGCGCGGGCGTGCTCGTGCTGGGCCTGAAGGTGGGCGCGGCATTGCTGATCGGTTTCTCGGCGGTAGGCCTGTTCACCGGCGCGGACATGCTGCGCCGCCGGCTGCGCCACGCCACGCTCGGCACGACGCCGCGCTGGTGGATGAGCGAGCACTACACCGCGATGATCGGCAACGCATCGCCACGCACATCGCCTTCCTCGGCATCGGCCTGCCGCGCCTGCTGCCGTCGGTGAACGGCACCGCGCTCCACTACGCCGCGTGGTTCGGTCCGCTGGCGCTGGCGATCGTCGCCAAGGTGCTGCTCGACCGCCGCTGGAAGCCGCGTGCCACCCGCGCGCCGGGGCCGGCAACGGCGCGCGCGCAGGGCGCGTGAAGGACAGATTCCGATCGGTTATGAAGCACTGACGAAGCGTTGCGTGAAACACGCGGCCGCATAACCCACCGTTTACTTCCGCCGTCCGGCGATCGCCTACCAATAGGCGCACGACGACCCCGGGAGAAACGACATGCGGATCAGCATCATCGGCGCGGGCTTCAGCGGATGCGCGCTGGCCACCGAACTGGCCCGCGCCGCACCCGCCGGCGTGGACATCCAGTTGGTCGGGGTGTCCGACAGCTTCGGCCGAGGCGTGGCCTACGGCGAGGCGCGACCGGAGCATCTGCTCAACGTGCGCGCACGCGATCTGGGTGCGACGGCGGATCATCCCGGCGAGTTCGCCGACTGGCTCAATCTGACCGAGCGTGCACGCACCAGCTTCCTGCCGCGCCTGGTCTATGGCGAGTACCTGCATTCGCGCCTGCAGGCGGCGGCGCAGCTGTCGCTGGCCGGCTTCAATCGAATCCCGCAGGAAGCCATCGCGATCGATCGCGCAGGCAGCGCGTTCCGCGTGCATCTGGCGGACGGTTCGGATTTCCTCAGCGATCGCGTCGTGCTCACCGTCGGCGCGCTGCCGCCGCAGCCGCTGGCGGGCATCGGGCCGCGCCTGGCGGTGCATCCCAGCTACGTCGCCTGGCCGTGGCAGAACGGGCTGGACGGCATTGGCGCGATCGACCACATCGCGCCCAACCAGCGCGTGCTCATCATCGGCACGGGACTGACGATGGCCGACGTGGTCGCCACGCTGCACCGGCGCGGCCATCGCGGGCCGATCACCGCGCTGTCGCGTCATGGTCTTCTGCCGCAGTCGCACACGGACGAACCGGCGGCGCCGATCGCATTGCCGCCCACCGTGCTGCACGCGATCAACACGCACGATCTGCCGGAACTGGTGCGCGCCCTGCGCGCGCTGACGCCGATCGTCCCCGACTGGCGCAGCCTGATCGATGCATTGCGTCCGTACCTGCAGGGCTTCTGGCGCGGCCTGGCCACGCCGGAGCGTGCGCGTTTCCTGCGTCACCTGCGCTCGCATTGGGAGGTGTTGCGTCACCGCCTTGCACCAACGCTCGCGCACGAGCTGGAGGAGCTGCGCACGCGCGGTCGCCTGCGCGTGCGCGCGGGCCGGCTGTTGCGTGCGCGGCGTACCAGCGACGCGGTCGAAGTGCTGATCCGCGAGCGCGGCTTCTCGCACGCCAGCCGCGAAGAGTTCGATGTGGTGATCCGCGCCACCGGCTTCGACACCGATGTAGACCGCACGAGTCATCCGTTGATCGCGCAGCTTCGCGACTCCGGGCTGATCACCGCCGATCCGCTGGGGCTGGGCATCGAAGCCTCACCGCGCTTCGAAGCATTGGACGGGAGTGGGCTGCCCGTGCGCGGGCTCTATGCGCTCGGCCCGCTGCTGCGAGCGCAGTTGTGGGAAATCACGGCCGTGCCGGAGCTGCGCGTGGCCGCGCGCGCGCTGGCCAAACAGCTGCTGCAACAGGAGCGTCGTGCGAGCGTGGAGATCCAGCGTGGGATGGAGGCGCTGGCGCGGCCGTGAGGTGCCATCGTTCGCTGGGACGACCTTTGAGAGATGCGCTGGAGTGCCCATGCTGTCATTCCCGCGAAGGCGGGGCTTTTGGGCTGCCGAACGGCCGCACCATCCACGGCGAACTACCTCAAGCTTTCCGTCGAGCGTGGTTCGCCTGGAAGTTGGATCCCCGCCTTCGCGGGGATGACGGCTTCGACCCTACGGAACGCCAGCGCCCTCAGACATCCCCATCCGTCGCCCAGCCCTCGCCCGTGCCGCGGTTGAACACGGTGTCGGTGGCGAGCACGGTGCCGGCGGGGATGGATTCCTGCTGCCCCAGTCGCTCGTAGATCGGCGTGAAGTCCGGTCGCGTCGCGTCCATCAACTGCTCGTAGGTGTCGATGACGAAGTAGGTCTTCTGGAAGGTGTCGATGCGGTAACGCGTGCGCATGATGCGCTCCAGGTCGAACCCGATGCGGTTCGGCGCGGCGCTCTCCAGGCAGTGGATGGATTCGCCCTTCGACGACACGATGCCGCTGCCGTAGATGCGCAGGCCGTCGTCCTGTTTGATCAGGCCGAACTCGACCGTGTACCAGTACAGGCGCGTCAGATTGACCAGTGCTTCCGGGCCGATGCCGTGTGCCTTCACGCCGCCGCGGCCGTAGGCCTGCATGTAGTCGGCGAAGACGGGATTCATCAGCAGCGGCACGTGGCCGAACAGGTCGTGGAACAGGTCCGGCTCGGCCAGGTAATCCAGCTGCTCGGGCTTGCGGATCCACCACGTCACCGGGAAACGGCGGTTGGCGAGATGATCGAAGAACGTGAGCTCCGGCAGCAGGCCCTCGACGCCGACCAGCTCCCAGCCCGTTGCCTTGCGCAGCAGGCGGTTGAGGTCTTCGTACTTGGGGATGCGGTCGGGCGTCATGCCCATCGCTTCCTGGGTGCGCAGGAATTCGTCGCTGGCGCGGCCCACCAGGATCTCGCGCTGGCGCTTGAACAGCGTGCTCCACACCTCGTGATCGGTGGCGCTGTAAGAGGACCACGGCTGCTCGACGACCGCCGTCGTGTACACCGGAACGTAGCCCTTGTCGGTGAGCTGGTGTTCCACGCGCGAGGGGGTTCCGAGGTTCATGCGGCGCTCCTGTGTCGAAATTCGACTTTACCGGCCTCGCCGCGCAATGGGCTTGCGTTGTTGCGCGCATGATGGGCTTAGGCGCAAGATCATTGCGTCGAATAACGAACTGACGCAATCCGATGCCCGCCGTCGACCTCGATCGCACCGACCTGCTCGTCCTCGCCGAACTCCAGCGCCAGGGCCGCCTGACCAACGCCGAACTGGCCGAACGCGTGCACCTGTCCGCCTCCGCCTGCTTGCGACGAGTGCAGCGGCTGGAGCGGGAGGGGGTGATCTCGGGCTATCGGGCCGAAGTGGATCCCGAGCGCCTGGGCCTCGGGCTCCAGGCCTTCGTCCGCGTGCAGCTTTCACGGCACGATGCCGACGCGATCGCCGCTTTTCGCGACTTCGTGAACCAGTGGGACGAGGTCGTCGCCTGCCATGCCCTGACCGGCGACATGGACTACCTGCTGCAGATCGTCGTGCAGGACCTGGAGCATTTTTCGCGGTTCCTGCTCGACCGCCTGCTCAACCAGGCCGGCGTGGCGGACGTGAATTCCAGTTTTGTGCTGAGGACCGTGAAGGCCCTGAGCGGCGTGCCGTTGCCCGCGCGCTGAGGCGATCAGGTCGGGTTTAGGCCGTTTTCTGTCGCCAACGTCCGGGATCCGGCGATGATCATGCGAACCATCAAGGTGAGCTGACGGACCAGCTCCGGGTCCTTCTCGCGCGGCAGGTCCATGGCCGTGGCGCCCATGGCGAAGACCAGGCGGGTGATCGCCTTGGCCACCAGCGCCGGCTCGCGCAGGACCACGCCCTGCGCGGCGTTGATCTGGATGAGGCTGATGCGCAGCTCCTCTTCGAAGAAGCTGAGCTGCCGGTCCACGGCGTGCTTGAAGGAGTCCGAGCCGGCGGTGCCTTCGCGCAGCAGCACGTGCAGCAGCTGGTCGTCGGCGCGTAGCTGCTCCACGAACGCCTCGACCGCGCCGCGCACCGCGCTGCGGTCCCTGGCCGCGCGCAGGCGGGCCGCGTCGATGATCTTTTGCAGCGACAGGCCGGCCAGGTCGATCAAGGCCACGGCCAGCTCGTCCATGTCCCGGAACTGCCGGTAGAAGCTGTTCGGCGCGATCCCGGCTTCGCGTGCGACCTCGCGCAGGCTCAGCGTGGACACGCTGCGGTGCGGGCCGATCAGCTTCAGCGCCGCGGCCAGCAGGTCCTCGCGCGAGATCGCGCCCTTTCGGGCTGCCGCGTGCTCGGATTCAGCGTGGAACTGGGTCTGTGGGCTCACGAGGGCGTGCACGGCGGCGGATGACTGAACATCATATCGGGGACTCAATATACAGTCGTATAGACATCTGTGCGCTTGTCTGTATAGTGCCAGTCATGAGTGCCGTCGTCCGTCCCCCGAAGCGTCCGCGTGGTCTGCGGCGCCTACTGAATGCTTGTGTCGCCCCGAGCGTGTTCGATTTCTGGGCGTCCCGCCTGGATCGCACCTGGACCTGGGACCGCCCGCTGGCCCGCATCGTCGAGCGTCGCGTCGAATCGCGCGATGCCGTCACCCTCGTGCTCAAGCCCAACCGTCACTGGCGCGGCTTCCACGCGGGCCAGCATCTGAACATCAGCGTCGAGATCGACGGCGTCGCGGTCACGCGCAGCTACAGCCTCAGCGACGCACCGCGCGATGACGGCCGCCTCGCCATCACCGTCAAGCGGATCGAAGGCGGCAAGCTCAGCGTCCATCTGTTCGAACGCGCCGGCGTCGGCGACGTCCTGCGCGTCGGGCCGGCGTTCGGCGAGATGACCTGGCCTCAGGCGAACGAGGCCGGCTGGCTGTTCCTCGCCGCAGGCAGCGGCATCACGCCGCTGATGTCGCTGGTGCGCGAACACGCCCGGCGCGGTATGCCCGCGCCACTGACGCTGCTGTACTGGGCGCGCACGCGCGATGAACTGTGCTTCGCAGACGAACTGCTGGCGCTGGCCGATGCGCACCCGGACTTCGCAGTCCACTGCATCCTCACGCGCGAATCCGACACCGACGGTGCACCGACCGGTCGCCTCGACGTCGCGCAGCTCGCCTCGCTCGTGCCCGACGGGGAGCAGCGCCACGTCTACGCCTGTGGTCCGCGCGGCTTCGTCGAGACCGCGCGCGCGGTGACCGGAACGCAGGCGCGCAGCTTCCATGCCGAGGCGTTCACGCCGCCGCAGGTCTCGCTCGAAGACACCGGCGAAGCGCTCATCACACTGAAACGCAGCGGCCGCACACTCACCGTGCCGCGCGGACAGCCGCTGCTGACGGCGCTGGAGGCACAGGGCCTCAAGCCCGCCTCGGGCTGCCGCATGGGCATTTGCAACACCTGCGCCTGCGGCAAGTCCGCCGGCGTCACGCGCGACCTCAACACCGGCAAGGTCGGCACCGAACCCGTTTCGGCGCTGCGCCTGTGCATCAACGCCGCCGCCGGCGATCTCGAACTCGATCTGTGAGCCCCCCGACATGACGTCCCGCAACCGCGCCCTCAGCCCTGCCGAACTCGACCGCTTCGGCGAAGAGCTCGACGCCCTGCGTGCCCGCACCGTCGCCACGCTCGGCCAGCGCGACGCCAACTACATCCGGCGCATCGTCGCCTGGGTGCGCTGGAGCGAAGTCGCCGGTCGCGGCCTGCTCTACGTCGGCGCATTCTCGCTGCTGTTCGCACCCGCGCTGCTGTGGCCGCTGTGCGTGCTGGGCGCGGTGGTACTGGGCCTGTCGAAGATCCTCGAGAACATGGAGCTGGGCCACAACGTCATCCACGGCCAGTACGACTGGATGCGCGACCCGCACCTGGACGGCCGCAGCTACGAGTGGGACATCGTCGGCACCGCCGAGAACTGGCGCTACACGCACAACTACCGCCACCACACCTACACCAACGTGCGCGGCCTGGATGACGACATCGGCTACGGCCTGCTGCGCATCTTCCCGGAACAGCGCTGGCGCCCGTACTACCTGGCGCAGCCGGTGATCGCGGTGGTGTTCGCGGTGCTGTTCGAGTGGGGCGTGGCGATCCAGAACCTCAAGCTCGGCCGCTGGATCGCCGGCAAGATCACGCACCGCCAGATGTGGCGCAAGTTCGTGCCGGTCGGCCGCAAGATGGGGCGGCAGCTCGTGAAGGACTACGTCGTGTTCCCCGCGCTGGCCGGCCCGTTCTTCCTGCCGGTGCTGCTGGGCAATGTCGTGGCCAACGTGATCCGCAACCTGTGGACCTACACGATCATCTTCTGCGGCCACTTCACCACGGACGCCGAGACGTTCCCGAAGGAATGCATCCGCAACGAATCGCGCGGCCACTGGTACCTGCGCCAGCTGCGCGGCTCGTCGAACATCTCCGGCGGTCGCCTGATCGATGTGCTCTCGGGCAACCTGAGCCACCAGATCGAGCACCATTTCTACCCGGACGTGCCGGCCAACCGTTACGCCGAAGTGGCGCCGACGGTGCGCGAGATCTGCGCGCGCTACGGCCAGCACTACAACACCGGTTCGTTGCCGAAGCAGTTCGGCCAGGTGATCTGGCGGATCGTGCGCCACGCGTTCCCGAGCCGGCCGCGCAAGGCGGCGCCGCTGGTGTTGAATACCGACGCGGCCTGAAGAGCCTGTAGCCCCGGGTAAGGCCGAAGGCCGCACCCGGGGACGCATCACACCTTCACCCCGGGTGCGCTTCGCTTACCCGGGCTACGAAAGCGCACTTAGTTCGACAGCACGCCCTGATCCGCCAGCGCCTTGCACTGCGGATCGCGGCGCAGCTTCGACAGCCACTTGCGGTCTTCCTCTTCGCAGAACGCGCGCAGCTTGGCCTGTTCGGCCTTGAGTTCGGCGGCGCGTCGCGTCGCGTTCGCCTCGTCGGTGCGCGCCTTCTGCCACTGCGCCACCTTCGCGCGGATCTGCGGCATCGCCGCCAGCGCGGCGCGCTCGCCTTCCATGATCGCGTTGTTGCGCTGTTCGAAGTCGGCCGGGCCGATCTCGTTGACGCTCGGGCGGATCACCACGTCCGCACGCGCGAGTTCCTGCGCGCCCAGCCTCTGGCCCATGATCGTGATCGACTGGTTGACGTTGCCCAGCATGCTGCCCGGGTTCTTGCCGCTGGCCTTGCTGGAGATGTCCACGGCGATCACGAGGTCCGCGCCCAGCTGGCGCGCCGCATCCACCGGCACCGGGCTGACGACGCCGCCGTCGACGTAGTGGAACTTGCCGATCGCCACCGGCTCGAACACGCCCGGAATGCTGCTGGACGCGCGCACCGCCTGGCCGGTGTTGCCGCGCACGAACACCGTGCGGTCGCCGGTTTCCAGGTTGGTCGCCACGGCCGCGAACGGCCTGCGCATGCGCTCGATCGTCTTGCCGCCGACCAGCTCGTTGACGTAGTCCTGCAACTTCTGCCCCTTCACAACGCCGCCGGAGAACAGGCTGACGTCACGGATGGACGCCTCGTCCAGCGCGAAGGCCTGCTTCTGCATGGCGAAGGCGTCCATGCCGCTGGCATAGAGCGCACCGACCACGCTGCCGGCGCTGGTGCCGGAGACGACTTCGGGCTGGAAGCCGTTGGCCTCCAGCATCTTGATCACGCCGATGTGCGCGAAGCCTTTCGCCGCGCCTCCGCCCAGCGCGACGCCGATGCGCACCTTCGGTGCCTGCACGGGCGGAGCCGAGAGGGACGGCGGTGGCGTCGGCTTGACTGCTTCACCGCCACACGCGCCCAGCAGGACGGCGAGCGAGGCCAGCAGCACGGGGCGCAGGGAACGGAGCGGGTTCATGGTCACGATGGCGTGGGATGGATGGGCGGTCAGCGGCGCAGGATACACGTGGCACAAGGCGCGATAGCGGGGCGGATTTGGCGGAACGATGGAAGGCTGGGCGAGCATTCATCGCCCGTCCGCCCAAACGTCCTGCCTTGCTTTCAGGGGAGCACTGGCGAGGGGTAGCGAGGCCGCGCAGCGGCGAACGTTCCGGCGCACACGCTCAACGCAATTCCTTGCGCACCACCAGCTTCAACCCCGACCAGACCTCGTCGACCGCGCAGACCTTCACGTCGACGAAGCCCAGCGGCAGCGCCACCTCGCGCACCGTGTCCTCGGTGATGTCGGTGGGGACTTTCGAGGCCTTCTTCGGCCACGACACCCACACGGTCGCGTCCGGCGCAAGCGTGCTCCGGCACTTGCCCAGGGCATCGGCCAGCTCGGCGCGTTCGCGGCAGAACACATGGGCGATGTCGACGCCCTTCGCCAGTCGCGCGACGAAGCGCACGCCCGGCGGCAGGGGATCCAGCAATGCGCGGTAGTGCTCCGGTGCGGCGAGCGTCCACGCGGTCGCGCCATCGCGGAAGCCGAGCTTCTTCGCCAATGGCGTGCCGGAGTAGTCGCTCATCGCACCGTCCTCAGAAGTTGTTGTCGCCGTCCAGGATGCGGCCCAGTCCACCCAGCACCGAACCTTCGCCGCGATTCTGCCCGCCGCCCTGCGGCGCGGCCGCGAGCATGCGCCCGGCCATGCGCGAGAAGGGCAGCGACTGCAGCCACACCTTGCCCGGGCCGGTCAGCGTGGCCAGGAACATGCCCTCGCCGCCGAACAGCATGCTCTTGATGCCGCCCACCGCGCGCACGTCCATCTGCACGGTGTGGTGGTAGGCCATGACGCAGCCGGTGTCCACGTCCAGGCGCTCGCCGGCGCGCAGTTCGCGCTCGATCACGGTGCCGCCGGCGTGCACGAACACCCAGCCGTCGCCTTCCAGCTTCTGCATGATGAAACCCTCGCCGCCGAACAGGCCGGTGAGGATGCGCTTCTGGAAGGCGATGCCCACCGACACGCCGCGCGCGCCGGCCAGGAAGCTGTCCTTCTGACAGATCAGGCGACCGCCGTGTTCGTCCAGCTTCATCGCCAGCACCGTGCCCGGGTACGGCGCGGCGAAGGCCACGCGCGCCTTGCCGGTTCCGGCGTGGGTGAACATCGTGGTGAACAGGCTCTCGCCCGTCAGCACACGCTTGCCGGCGGAGAAGATCTTGTCCATGAGGCCGCCGCCCTGCCCCGTGTGCTGGCCGTTGCCGAACACGGTGTCCATCTGGATGGTCGCGTCCTTGTACATCAGCGCGCCGGCCTCGGCGATCGCGCACTCGCCCGGGTCCAGTTCCACTTCGACGAACTGCATGTCGTTGCCGACGATGCGGAAGTCGATGTCGTCGCTGCGCCGGCCGGCCGCGGACGGCGTCGGCGGTGGCACGTGCGCGGGTTGCACGCCGGTGGCTTCGGCGAATTCGGGCATCGACTTCACCGCCTGCCAGCCCGACAGGCCCTCGCGCCAGCACAGGTCATCAGGATGCCTGCGCGCGTGCGCCTGCGCCGAATCGGCATCGAGCGGACCGACGCGCTGGCTGTTGCCGGCGGAAACGAAGTACCACTGGGTCATGGGGGAAGTCCTGCGGAAGTCGGAAGCGGCGAGTGTAGCGGCGGCGGTTGGCGACGCATGGGCGGGAGGTCACTGGTACGCCGGGAAAACATCGTCTCGAAGGCCGGGACCCAGGCCCGCAACGCGGGGGCACTCCCACGCCGGCAAACGACCTCACCGTCATTCCCGCGAAGCCCAGCTTTCGTTGGAATGACGTGATGTTTCGCGCGCCATCAGCGCGCCAACGACCTACTCGGCCAACGCCGCCAGCGCCGCGTGGCGCGCATGCAGCGCCGTGGTGTCGAACAGCGGAACACTGGCATCGCCCTGCCCCACCAGCAGACCGATCTCGGTACAGCCCAGGATGATCCCCTGCGCACCGCGTTCGACCAGCGCGGCCATGATGCGCCGGTACTGCGCGCGGGATTCTTCGCGGATGGCGCCCTGACACAGCTCGTCGTAGATCACGCGGTGGACGATCTCGCGTTCGTCGGCCTCGGGCACCAGCACCTCCAGCCCGTGCCGTTCGATCAACCGTTTCCGATAGAAATCCTGCTCCATGGTGAAACGCGTGCCCAGCAGGCCGACGCGTTGCAACCCTGCACGCCGGATCTCTTCGCCCGTCGCATCGGCGATGTGCAGCAGCGGCAGGCCGCTGGCGGCTTCCACCGCGTCGGCGACCTTGTGCATCGTGTTCGTGCAGATCACCAGCAGCTGCGCACCGCCGGCCTTCAACGAACGCGCCGCGTCGGCGAGCACCTCGCCCGCTGCATCCCAATCACCGGCATGCTGCAGCTTCTCGATCTGCGCGAAGTCCACGCTGTACAGCAGCAGCCGCGCCGAATGCAGCCCGCCGAGCCGCTCCTTCACCGTCTGATTGATCAAGCGGTAGTACGGCACGGTGGATTCCCAGCTCATGCCGCCGATCAGGCCCAGCATCTTCATCGCGACCTCCTCATCGCATCGCCTCGACCATCGCCTGTTCCAGGCAACGGTCCGGATCGTCGCGGATGGCCTTCAACTCCTGGCGTGACCAGTCGTGATGCATCGTGCCATCCACCATCAGCATCGCACGGTTGATGAAGCGTTCGGCGATGTCGAGCGCGTGCGTAGCCAGCAGCACCGCCGTTCCGTGTTCGCCCGTCAACCGCCGCAGGTGCTCCTTCAACGCGTAGGCGCTGAGTGGGTCCAGACCATTGAGCGGTTCATCCAGGATCAGCAACGGCGGCTCACCGAGCAATCCCAGCACGATGCCGACTTTCTGCCGGGTCCCCAGCGAGCAATGCCCGATCCAGCGGTCGAGCATGGGCGTCAGCGAAAGCGCCTCGCACAAGGCCAACGTCGCCGAAGGAATCCTGGGCAGGTCGCGCGCACCGGCGAACAGCCGCAGGCACTCGCGCACACTGAGCAGCGGTGGAAGGCGGGCCGGATCGATCGACATTCCGAGCAGGCGCTTGGCCGCCACGGGATCGGCGACCAGATCGTGTCCACCGATCCGGACGCGGCCGGAATCGGCTGCGGTCACGCCCGACAGGCACTGCATGAGCGTGGTTTTTCCTGCGCCGTTGGGTCCGATCAGCGCGGCGAACTCGCCCGGCGCCAGGACGAGATCGATGCCGCGCAGGATCGGCTGGCGATGGATGCTGTAGCGCAGGGCCTCGACGTGCAGCGCGCTCATCGGCCTGCGCTCCCGCTGGCATGCCGCAGACGCCACGCGGCGGGAAGGCAGGTCAGCGCCAGCGCGGTCAACCAGCACACCATGCGCATCCAGGAAAATCCCAGCACGAGATTGCCAAGCAAGGCGATCGCCGTTGCGCACGCAAGCGCGATCAACGGATAGCCCACCGCTGCCCTGCGTCCGTCATGCGCCTGGATCGGCGTGGCACGCAGCAGCTGACGCGCCTCGCCGGCTACGTCCAGGCTCATGCGCAATGCGAGACTGGCCCAGAGCCAGGACACGACCATCAACACAGCGCCCGTCGCAAGCTTCAGGCCCAAGCGATCGGGCAGCAGCAGGAACATCGAACCGACGATCCAGAAGTGCCCGCCCTGCCCTCGCCGCCAGCGCAGGACGACGGCACGACGTTGCCATTGCGACACGCCTGCAAGCGACGCGTCTGTCACGAACGCGCGGGTGAACAAAGGCTCGCGGCGACCGGCGTGATGCGTGCGGTCCGTGGCCGGCGGGCGCAACGAACGCCAAAGGCCGATGCCGATACCGGCCGTGAGTCCCGTCATGCTCGGCAACATCGAGCCCGAAACGAAGCGGCTTGCATCGAACCACGCCGCGACCATCACGGCCGACCATGCGCCCAGCCCGATCAGCCCGTATCCGATGGCGACGACGAACAGCGTCATGCGAACGCGCAGCGACGAGATCGGCAGCGCCGCGAACCATCCCGAGCGAAGCTCGCAAGCCAGGAGTGAAAGCCGGCGTGACGCCACGGTCTCGATCACCAGCGCAATGACAATCGCGCTCGTGAAGGGCCATGTGGCGATCAGCCGCAGACATCCGCTCGCGAAGCCCGCAGGCGACGCACCCAGCGCCATCAGCAGCCCGGCGCTGCCCGCGAACGCCGCGGTCCAAATCAACCCGCCTCGCAACGAGGGACGGGACCGCAGCAGCGTCTCGCAGCGCTGCCCGAACCAGGGGTGCAAGGCCGTCAGGCTCAAGCGCAACACCTGGCTCTTTCGATCATCGAGCAGCCGCCTTGCCGAACTTCTCGCCGAAGAAATCGCCCTCGTTCCACACCGGCCGTTGCGGTGCGTCGGCGATGAGCTGGCCGATGCGCGCGTTTAGCTTGGCCAGTCGCGCCGCGTCGGCCCATTGGATCGGCTGGGTGAGATCGTCGCCGGGCTGGTGATAACGATCGCGCAGGAACGCGTCCTGGATCGCCTTCGCATCGCCGTCCACGCCCGTGTAGCCGCCATCGAGGTACACCGCCGGCACACCCGCGCGAATGAAGGCGTACTGATCGCTGCGCACGAACACCACTTCCTCCGGCGACGGATCCGGCGACAGCGACACACCGATCTCCTTCGCCGCCTGCTGCACCAGCGGCTGCAGCGTGGAATGCTCCAGGCCGATCGGCACCACGTCCTTCGTCGGCGCCAGCAGCATCGGCATGTCCATGTTGACGTTGGCGACCAGCGAGCCGGCGGGCACCGTCGGATGGCGCGCGAACCACTCCGCGCCGAGCAGGCCCTTCTCCTCCGCCGTCACCGCGACGAACAGCACCGAGCGCTTCGGCGGCGCCGCATCGTGGGCCAGGCGATTGGCGGCTTCCAGCATCACCGCGATGCCCAGCGCGTTGTCGAGCGCGCCGTTGTAGATCGCATCGCCGTTGACGGGCGCGCCGATGCCGACATGGTCCAGGTGGGCGCTGAAGACGACGTGTTCGTTCTTCAGCGCCGCATCGCTACCGTCGAGGCGGGCGACGACGTTGCGTGAATCCACCGGCGTGATCGCCGTATGCGCGGCCAGGCGGAGCGTCCCGGGAAGGTCGAACGCGCGCAGCTTGCCGTCGCGCAGGTCCTGGAAGAGCTGTTTCGCCATATGCCCGCCCGCGGACAGCATCGCATCGGCCTGTGCGGTGGAGACCGTGGCCGTCACGCGCAGCTGCGGGAACGTGTCGATGCCCTTGCCGTCCTCGCCGCGCAGGCGCATGCCGGGGCGGTCCCAGTTTCCGGCGGTACGCGTCCACGGCGACTGCTTCTGCTCGTCGTCGGTCTGCACCACCACGATGCCGACCGCGCCGCGTCGCACCAACTCCTCCGCCTTGGTGCGCGAGGAAGAATGGAAGGCGCGACGATCGTTGTCGAAGCGCGCCGGCGCGCCGTTGAACATCACGGCGATCTTGCCCTTCACGTCCACGCCGGCGAAATCGTCGTGCTGCAGTTCCGGCGCGTGCACGCCCTGCCCCACGAACACCGCCGGCGCTTCCACGCTCGCCTGCGCTTCGTTGAAGTTGATGCCGGGAAGGAAGTCGTCGCGGAAGGCCAACGCCCGCTCGCGGCCGTCGCGCACGATCACCAGTGCGTTGCCGTCGGCCTGGCGCACGCCGCGCAGCATCGGCACGCGCTGGAAGAAGCTTGCGTCATCGCCCGCGGGTGCCAGCCCGATCGCGCGGAAACGCTGAGCGACGTAGAGCGAGGCCAGGTCGTACCCGCGCGTGCCGGCCTCGCGGCCCTCGAGCAGGTCGTCGGCGAGGAAGCGCACATCGGCCTCGATGCGGCGCGCGTCGGCGCTGGCGGAGGCGTCGTAAGTCTCTTTCACCGGCGCATTGGCCGGTGCGGTGGACGCTTGCTCGCGCTGGCATGCCGCGAGGACGAGGGCGAGGCTGATCAGCGTGAGGCGGCGCATGGAACGACCCGGTGTCTGGTTAGCGGCGACGCTAACATCCCGCACCTCCCATGCCAGTGCCTCAAGGCACCCGCCATCACTCGGGAAGGAAGAATCCCAACAGGCAGAGGATCCAGAACAGCGCCCCGATGACCAGCCAGATCCAGTTGGCCCAGGTCAGGTGCTGGTTCGACTCGCCCTCGGGGTCGCCGCAAGCGAGGTTGGCGGCCTTCTGGATCCGCACTCCCGTCACCGCCAGCACGGGCACCAGCGCCATCCCGATCAGGTCCGTGATCGGCGAACCGATCTCCCGGAATGCCAGGCGGTCGAAGATGTTCATCGTGACGGCCAGGGCGACATACACGGTCGCCACGCCCGAAGCAGACCACGGGTAGGGCCGGTCATCGCGTCGCAGGCGGTTGTCGATCTGCCGGGTCAGGGCATGGGTGAAGAAGATGCTGAAGGCGGCGCGCGCGATCGGCAGCATCTTCTGACGGTTCACCGTACGGAACCGCGCCCAGTGCATGTAGAACCAGTAGAGCTGGTACATGCCGAGCGTTGTCACGAACAGCAGCAGGAACTTCCTGGGGCTGACGACGAAGAATTCGTTGCCTTGCGTCGCAAGCGGGGCCGGATCGATGAGCGGCGCGGCGGGCGGCGCGTAGAGGTTCTCGCTCATGCACAAGCACGGGGGGCAGGAAGGGAATGCGCAATCTAGCGACGCCCCCCTGGGGAAACCCTAGGACTTGTCCGAAAGTCGCCTCACCACGCCACGGGTTGTCGACGGACGGTGCCACAGCACGGGGACGTCATCCGGCCGGGGCGGCTCCAGCTCATCCGACAACGGCGCGATCGTGCCCTCCTCCTCGTCCTCCCAGCTGTACCGCTTGCGCGGCGCCAGCGGGTCGGTGCGGCGCAGCAGCCACGCGGCGAAGACGCCCGCGACCGCGCCGCCCAGGTGCGCCTGCCAGGACACGCCCGGCTCGCGCGGCAGGATCGTCAGCAGCATGCCGCCGTAGAACATGAAGGCGAGCATCGCGGCTGCGATCGAGGCGCGGTCGCGGCGCAGCAGGCCGAGCACGAACACCAGGAACATCAGGCCGTGGGTCAGGCCGCTCGCGCCCAGGTGGCGGGTGCCGGGATCGCCCAGCAGCCACGCGCCCAGGCCCGAGCCCAGCCACAGCAGCGGCAGCGCGCGGATCGTGGCCTTCGGGTACAGGCCGCCGGCCAGCGTGCCCAGCATCAGCAAGGCGCTCGCGTTCGCGGCGACGTGCTCGAAGGAGCCGTGCAGCAGCGGCGCGGTGAGGATGCCCAGAAGCCCCTCGACCGACCACGGCTGCACCGTCCAGGCGGCCACGTCGAACAGCCCCTGCGCGGTGAAGACCGCGAACAGCAGCAGGACGAAGCCCAGGCTGAGGTTGAAGGCGCGCAGCCAGCGGCGCTTGTCGGCCTTTCGCTGCTCGGGCGTGTCGGGGAGGGCTTCGGGCGTGGGCAGGTGCATACCGAGCACATTGCGACCGCCGGGCGTGAATGCAAGCCGGCCAGGACGGGCCGATTCGTCCCGTCGACGGGTCGATGCGGCCGGATGCGACGGCGCGCACGTAAAATGCCCGGATGAACGCCGAACTCCCCACCGTACGCCTCAAGAACGCCTGGAAATCCACCCACCCCTGGATCTTCCAGCGCCTCGTCGACAAGCCCGCCCAGCGGCCCAAGCCCGGCGCCATCGTCGATGTCGTGGGCGTAGAGGGCGACTGGATCGGCCGCGGCTTCTACAACGGCCACTCGCGCATCGCCGTGCGCATCCTGGAAGCGAACCCGGACGTCGAGGTCGACGCCGGCTGGTTCGCCCGCAAGATCGCCGCGGCCGTCTCGCTGCGCCGCGACGTGCTCAAGCTCGACGAGGTGAGCGACGCCTGGCGCGTGGTGCACAGCGAGGGCGACGGGCTCTCCGGTCTGGTCGTGGACCGCTACGGCGACCTGCTGGTGGTGGAGTTCTTCAGCGCCGGCATGTTCCGCCATCGCGAGTGGATCTACGAGGCGCTCAAGGCGCAGTTCCCCGGCTGCCGCTTCTACAGCTTTGCCGACGAGCACGTGCAGAAGCAGGAATCCTTCGACTTCCGCGGCAGCGAAGCCGTACCGCCGGCGGTCATCACCGAATACGGCATCAAGTTCCGCGCCGACCCGGCCGGCGCGCACAAGACCGGTTTCTTCGCCGACCAGCGCGAGAACCGCGAGTGGCTGTCGCAGCAGGTGAAGGACAAGACCGTGCTCGACCTGTGCTGCAACACCGGCGGTTTCGCGGTGTACTCGGCCGTGCGTGGCGCCTCCGAAGTGACCGGCGTGGACATCGACGCCGACGTGATCGAAATCGCCAAGGGCAACGCCAAGCTCAACAACGTGCGCCCGCGCTTCGTGCAGGCCGACATCTTCCCGTGGCTGCGCGACGCCGGCATCCGCGGCGACCAGTACGACGTGGTCATCCTCGACCCGGCCAAGATGACGCGCGACCGCGAGCAGGTCATTCCCGCGCTGAAGAAGTACCTGGACATGAACAAGCTGGCGCTGGGCGTGGTGAAGCCGGGCGGCCTGTTCGCGACGTTCTCGTGCACCGGCCTGGTCGCCGAGGACCAGTTCCTCGACATGCTGCGTCGCGCCGCGTTCTATTCCGGGCGCACGGTGCAGGTGCTCAAGGTCGCGGGCGCCGGTGCGGACCACCCGTGGCTCGCGCAGGTGCAGGAATCGCGCTACCTCAAGGCGGTGTTCTGCCGCGTGGTGGACTGACGCGGCTTCGCTACGCGTGGCGCGTCTCACCCATTGAGACGCGCACCGATACACTGGACCCTGTATCGAACCGCACGAGGCCAACCTTCCATGGACACGCTGATCTACGCGGCGGGCGCCGTCATCGTGCTCATGCTGGCCTACGTGGCCTGGCAGCTGACGCGGCTCTCGCGCGGCCAGGGCGATAGCGCGAACGCCGCGGAGCTGTCCGCGCTGCGCGAAGCCGAGCGCGCCAAGGCGATCGAACTGTCCGCGCTGACCGTGCGGCTGGCCGAGCGCGACGCCGACCTGGCGTCGCGCGAGCGCGATCTCTCGCGACTGGCGCAGGAGTGCGGCGAAGCACAGGCCCGCGCGGAGCGGCACGGCACGGCGGCGGCGGAACTCAACGCCAACCTGCGCGCCCGCGACACTGAGCTGGCCGACCTGCGCGCCCGCCTGGACGCCGAGCGCGGTGAACTGTCGCAATTGCGCGCCGAACTGGCACTGCAACGCGAGCGCTCCGCGCAGACCGAAGCCAACCTCGCCCATGCCGAGCAGGCCAAGGCCGAGATCAAGGGCTTCCTCGAATCCGCGCAGACGAAGCTGTCGGCCACCTTCGCCGAACTGGCCGGCAAGACCTTCGAGGAACGTGGCGCCCAGTTCGAGAACAACGTGCGCACCGCCACGCAGCAGTCGCGCACCGACTTCGAGACGCTGCTCAAGCCCTTCGCCAACCAGCTCAACGAATTCCGCACGCGCGTGGACACCGTCTACGGCGAGGAAGCCAAGGAGCGCGCCTCGCTTGCCGGCGCGGTCAACGAGCTCAAGACGCTCAACCAGGGCATGGCGGCGCAGGCGTCGGCGCTGACGCGCGCGCTCAAGGGCAGCGCCAAGGTGCGCGGCGACTGGGGCGAGCTGATGCTGGAAAGCGTGCTGCGCAGTTCCGGGCTGGAAGACGGCACGCATTACGATCGCCAGGCCTCCAGCGAGGACGACGAAGGCCGTCGCCTGCGTCCGGACGTGGTCGTGCGCCTGCCCGGCGACCGCCGCATCGTGGTCGACAGCAAGGTCAACCTCATCGACTGGGAGCAGGCGATGAACGCGCAGACCCCGGAAGAGCACGAGGACGCGCTGCGGCGCCACGCGGTCGCGCTGCGCCAGCACATGAAGGACCTGGCCGACAAGAACTACCCCAAGGCCGTCGGCGATTCGGCGCTGGAAGTCACCGTCGCCTTCGTGCCGATCGAAGGCGCGCTGTCGGCCGCGCTGGGCACCGATCCTGCGCTGCAGACGGACGCGTTCGCGCGCGGCATCGTGTTCGCCTCGCCCAATACGTTGATGGCGGTGCTGCGCGTGATCGAGCGCCTGTGGACGCGCGACAAGATCCAGCGCCAGGCCATCGACATCAGCGACGCTGGCGGCCGCGTGCTCGACGCGTTGCAGAACTTCCTGACGGAGTTCGACCAGGTGGGCCGCAAGCTCAACGAAGCCAACACCTCCTTCGTCAACGCGCGCAACAAGCTGTCGGAATCGACGCATGCGGTGATCCCGCGCGCGCGCCGACTCGTCGAGCTTGGCGTGAAGGGGAAGAAGGCGTTGTCGGCCGAACTGGCGCCGGACGAACAGGTGCTTCCGCTGACGCTGGAGCGGTCGGGATCGGGCGATTGAGGCGCGGCATCCGTCTGCGCCCTGCCCTTCCCGTCATTCCGTACAGAAGTCCGAAAGCGTGACGGCCTGGATCCCGGCCTTCGCGGGATGACGGTAGGTGCGGTGACGGTAGATGGAATGACGGTGTAAGCGAGCCGCCGCGGCCGCGCTGCACAAGCCCGTCCTCAAGAGAAAAGCCCCGGCGTTTCCACCGGGGCTTTCGCATTTCATCGCGACAGTAAGGGCCGCACTCAGCTGCCGTCCGTCGGCATCACCGGCATCGCATCCACCGGCACCTGCGGGTTGGTGTCGTCGCGCAGGTAATCCGGCAGCGACTGGTCTTCATCGCGCATGCGGTCGCCGAAGATCTGGTAGTTGCGGCGCTGGATCCACGCATCGCGCACCAGCGTGTAGTCGTCTTCGGCGCCTTCGCGGAAGCTGTCGGTCGCCAGCAGCTGCGCGCGCACGTCCACCAGCTGCAGGCCCTGCAGCGGGATGCGCACGCGGTCGGCCTCGACCTGGCGCAGCGGGCTCAGCGGCGCGTCGCCGACCATGCCGAAGCTGTCGCGCAGCGTGCGGGGGCCGAACAGCGGCAGTTCGACGAAGCGCGAGTTCTTCCAGCCCCAGATGCCCAGCGTCTGGCCGAAATCCTCGCTCTTGTTGGGCAGCTTGGCGTCCGACGCCGGGTCGAAGATGCCGCCGATGCCCAGCGTCGAGTTGAGCAGGAAACGCCCCAGCGACTGCCCCGCCTGCTTCGGCTTGCCCTGCAACAGCGCGTTGATCGCCGACACCGGCTGGCCGAGGTTGTTGAAGAAGTTGCTGACGCCCAGGCGGAACGGGCGCGGCACCACTTTCACGTAGCCGCGCGCGAGCGGACGCGCGACGGTGCGGTCGACCGCATTGTTGAACTTGTGCATGCCGCGGTTGTAGCGCTCCCACGGGTCGTAGACCGCAGGCGGCGCCATCGGCGTGGGCAGGTTCGGATCGCCGTACTGGCCGTAGATGTCGTCGAAGTCGCGCTCGGCCTGGGTCGGTTCGCCCTGCACGTCGGCGCCCGGTTCGGGCACATCGACGGGCGTGGGCGGGATGTCGGTCGGCACCGGTGCATCGGGCGGCGTCACCTGCTCCGTCGGCGGCGTCGTGGCCGGCTCGGTCGGCGGGACCGGAGGCGGCACGGGTTCGGACGGCGGCGGCACGGCCGGCGTGGCGGGCGGCTGCGTTTCATCCGTCGGCGGTGGCGTCGGCGTCGCCGGCGGCTGGGCCTCGGCCGGCGGTCGGCCGGTCTCGCCGTCGATGGTTGCGGCCACGCACTTGCGCGCGGCCGCGGCGTCGGTGCCGGCGGCCTTCATGCAGCGATCGAATTCCTCGCTCTGCGCGCCGGACAGCGGACGGGTAATGATCTGCGCCTGGCCGAGCAGCGGCGCGGCGGCGAGCACGAATGCGATGAGGGGTGCGTGGGGGCGCATGGGTCGCAGTGTAAAGGCTCGGGAAATGCTCGGCCGGCCGGGCCCGCGGCCACGACCGGAACGGAGTGTCGCGGCTCAGCCGGCGAAGGCGAGCGTGGAATCCAGGCGGTACGCGCTGCGCAGTTCGGACAGACCGGGCGGCGAACCGACGACTTCGACGATCCCCAGGCGCGCGCTGAGCTCGGCTAGCAGCGCCAGTCCCGCGCTGTCGACCGATTCCACGGCGCTCAGGTCGAGCCGTCGCGCCTTCGCCGCGCGCAGCTGCGACCACAACGAGGCAACGGCGGCGCGCTCGAGCACGCCGCCGAAGGCGAGGGTGTCACCGTCCTGGCGGACCGTCGCAGCGGCCATGGTCAGTTGCTGGCCGCCTGTGCCTGCAGCTTGCCGGCCTTGATGTCGGCGGCGACCTGCGGGATCGACTTCTGCTTCAGCGGCGCGTCGAACTGGTTGCGGAAGGTCTGCACGAAGCTGACGCCTTCCACCATCACGTCGAACACCTTCCACTGCGTGCCGACCTTGCGCATGAGGTAGTCCACCGGCACGGCTTCGTTGCCCTGGCGCAGGTACTCGCTGGACACCTTGACGATGGCGCCGCCGCGCAGCGGGGTTTCCGACTTCACGCGCACCTTGAGCTTGGTGTTGAGGTCCAGCAGCGAGGAGCCGTAACGCTGCATCAGGCTGTCGGCCAGCGCGTCGGCGAACACCTTCACTTCGGCGTCGGACGCGCCGCGGCCGTGCACGCCCAGCACCAGGCGGGCGGAGTAGTCGCGGTCGAACATCGCGTTGAACTCGCTGGCGATGAAGTCACGCAGGGCGGCGCGGTTCTGGGTGAACTCGGCGCGGCGCGATTCCAGCGTCGCCAGGATGCGGGTCGAATTGCTCAGCACCAGCTGGCTCGGCGAGCCGGCCGGGGCGGCGCTCGCGGCGGCCGGGGCCGCCGCGTCGGCGGCCTGGGCCAGCACGGCGCCCGGCGCGGCGACGGCCAGGGCGGCGGCAATGAAAACGGTCAAGGAGCGGTGGGGGATGCGCTTCATGGGGTCTTGGTCTCTTCCTTGGGGGCGGCTTCGCCCTGGAGGTAATCGGGAACGCCGGCGTTCGGGTCCGGAGCCTGGCCGGCATTGTCGGCAGGCTTCGCGCCACCGCCGCTGAACATGTACTTGCCCACCAGCTGGATCAGGTCCACCGCCGATTGGGTCAGGTAGAGCTCGTCGCCGGGCTTCAGGTTCTCGGGATCGCCACCCGGCGCCAGGTTCACGTAGCTCTCGCCCAGCAGGCCGCTGGTGAGGATGCTGGCGGCGGTGTCGGCCGGCAGCTTGTCGTAGCGCTTGTTGATCGCCAGGGTGACAACGGTGTCGAACTTGACGGGATCGACGTCGATCTTGGCGACATGTCCTATCGCCACGCCGCCGATCTTGATCGGCGCGTTGGGCCGCAGGGCGCCGATGGTCGAGAAGCGGGCCGTCACCTCGTAGGTGTCGCCGCCCACGCCCCAGCGGCCATTGGTCGAGGCCAGCGCCAGGACCAGCAGCGAGGCCAGGGCCAGCAGCAGGAAGGCGCCAACGGCGAATTCGATTCTTGGGGCTCGGACGGTCATGGCGGGATTCGGGATTCGGGATTGGGGATTCGCAAGAGCGAGGGTGACGGACCAGGCTGGAGCGGGCTTCTACGAATCCCGAATCTCCAATCCCGAATCCCGGCTACTGGAACAGGAAGGCCGACATCACGAAATTGAACATCAGGACCAGCAGCGAGGCATTCACCACGGCGCGGGTCGTGGCCACCGAGGTGCCCTCGATGGTCGGCTCCGCGTGGTAGCCCACGTAGGCCGCGACCAGCGCCGAGATGCCGCCGAACACCGCCGCCTTCACGAAGGCCATGACGAAGTCGTCGGCGAAGTCGACGCTGTCCTTGAGCACCTGCCAGAAAGTGCCGTTGTCCAGGCCGATCACGTGGACCGACTCGAAGTAGCTGGCAGCGATGGCAAAGCTGATGAAGAACGCGGTGAGCAGCGGCACGGAAATCACCGCCGCCCAGAAGCGCGGCGCCACGGCCTTGCCGACCGGGTCGATGGCCATCAGGCCGAGCGCGGTGATCTGGTCGGTGGCGCGCATCAGGCCCAGTTCGGCGGCGATCGAGCTGCCCGCGCGGCCGACGAAGAGCAGGGCGGTCAGCACGGGGCCCAGTTCGCGGTACAGGCCCAGGCCGAGCAGGGCGCTGACCTGGGCGGTGGCGCCGTAGGTCTCGAGCGCGCGATAGCCCAACAGCGTCACCGAAAGGCCGACGAACGCGCCGCCAACGGCGATGATCGGCAGCGAACGTGCGCCGATCTTGTAAATCTCGCGAATCAGCTCGCGCCAAAAGTCGGCGGTCGGCTTGGACGCCCGCAGCACGGACAGCGAGAACAGCCCGGCCCGACCCAGGGAGCGGGTGGCGGCGACGAAGGGCATCAGGCGGCCTCCGAGTTGCGCGGCGCGGCGTCGAAGGCGATCGGGCCGTCGGGCTCGCCGTTGAGGAACTGGCGCACGAACGGGTCGTCGCTGCCCTGCAGCTGGTCCGGCGTGCCGGAAAAGACGATCCCGCCGTTGGCGATCACGATGGCGTGGTCGGCGACAGGCAGGGTCTCGTGCACGTGATGGGTGACCACGATGCTGGTCAGGCCCAGGGTGTCGTTGAGGCGCCGGACCAGCTCCATCACCACGCCCGAGGCGATCGGATCCAGGCCGGTCAGCGGTTCGTCGTAGATCATCAGCGGCGGATCCAGCGCCAGCGCGCGGGCCAGCGCGACGCGACGCGCCATGCCGCCGGAGAGCTCGCGCGGGAACGAATCGGCCACCGCGCGCAGGCCCACCGCATGCAGCTTCATCAGCACCAGCTGGCGGATCACCGCGTCGGGCAGCTTGGTGTGCGCGCGCAGGGGCAGGGCCACGTTCTCGGCGGCGGTGAGGTCGGTCAGCAGGCCGTTGCCCTGCAGCAGCACGCCGATGCCCTTGCGCAGCTCGAGCAGCGCGCGACGGCCCTGCGGCACGGGCTGGCCGAAGACTTCGACCGAGCCGGACGTGGGTTCGAGTTCGCCGGTCAGCGCAGCCAGCAGCGTGGACTTGCCGCTGCCCGAGGGGCCCAGCACCGCGACGATGCTGCCGCGCGGCACGTCCAGCGTG
The DNA here is from genome assembly GCF_038446665.1 of Lysobacter sp. FW306-1B-D06B. Lineage (NCBI taxonomy): Bacteria > Pseudomonadati > Pseudomonadota > Gammaproteobacteria > Lysobacterales > Lysobacteraceae > Lysobacter > Lysobacter sp. FW306-1B-D06B. Next base: position 816,233 of record NZ_CP151802.1, read on the forward strand.
ATGTCGCGCAGCACGGTGCGTCCGCCGCGATCGAGGCGGAGCTGGCGAAGACTGACGATGGGGGTTTCGTTCGTCATGCGCGGGGCGTGTTCGGCCGGCTGCCGTGAAGCCTGGCAGGATGGCCGGTTAGGGCTGAATGGGAACCGGAAGACCGGCATTGTCGCAGGTTCGCTGCACTTTGCCCGCCTGACGATCGGCAGGGTCGGCGCTGCACGGCGAGGGCCAGCATGGCGAGGAGGTTTTGGGGACGCCTTAAAGAACGCGTCTCGTCGTGCGCGACCGCACTCCGGCAAGATACCGGCGATGCCCGGCCGCTCCGACTTCCGCCTCTACTACTCCAATGCACTGGACGTGCTGGCGGAGCTGTTCGCCAACCAGCTGCGCGAGCCCGTGCCGGGCCAGGCCTTGCTCGCGCCCGAGGTGGTGCTGATCCCGCAGGTGGCGATGCGCCGCTGGTTTCAGTCGACGCTGGCGCAGCGCCACGGCATTGCCGCGAACCTGCGCTTCCTCACGCCGGGCGAGTTCGTGCGCGAGACCCTCGACGCCAACGTGCCCGGCGCCAGCGACGACCTCGACGCCGCCGCGCTCCAGTGGCGTTTGTACGCGCAGTTGAGCGAACCGGCCGCGCTGGGCGGGCGGGCGTTCGCGCCGCTGCGGGCGTACCTGTCGGGCGACGACGCCCTCAAGCCGTGGGCGCTGGCCGGCGAACTCGCCGCCATCTTCGAGAAGTACCAGGCCTGGCGCCGCGACTGGCTGCTGGACTGGGAAGCCGGCCGCGAGCCGCACGAGGCCCAGGCCGAACTGTGGCGCCGCATCGCCGCCGGCCGCCGCCATCGCGCGCGCCGCATCGACGACTACCTCGCGCGCTTCGCCGCGCCCGACGCGCCGCTGCCGGCCGGCATGCCCGCGCGCCTGTTCGCCTTCGCCACGCTCAACATCTCGCCAGACGTGCTCCGCGTGATCGCCACGCAGGCGCGCGTGGGCACGCTGCACTTCCACGTCCCCACGCCTTCGCGCCGCTACTGGGGCGACCTGCCGAGCTGGGCCGAACGCCTGCGCGAGGACCCCGCCGAGAGCGAGGACGAGAACCCGCTGCTGTCCAACTGGGGCGCGGCCGGCCGCGATTTCATGGCCGTGCTCGGCGGCTACGACGTGGTGCACGCCTCGGCCGAAGAGGAGCGCTACGCGGACCCGGAAGCGCTGCCCGACGACGCGCCCGAACGCGACAGCCTGCTCGGCCGCCTGCAACGCGACCTGCTGCACCGGCGCGCGCCGCGGCCGTGGCGCAAGTCGGTGGATCGCGACGATCCCAGCCTGCAGGCGCATGCCTGCCACACGCGTCTGCGCGAAGTGCAGGTGCTGCACGACCGCCTGCGCGCGCTGCTCGACGACCCGCGCTTCGACCCGCCGCTGCAGGCGCGCGAGATCGCCGTGCTCGCGCCCGACATCGATCCGTACCGCCCGCACATCGAGGCCGTGTTCGGCGGCCTGGGCGGCACGCGCGACTACATTCCCTATGCGCTGGCCGACCTGAGCCCACTGGCGGGCGAGCCGCTGGCCGACGTCTTCCTGCGCCTGCTCGCACTGCCCGACGCGCGTTTCGGCGTGAGCGAAGTGTTGGACCTGATCGCCACCCCGGCGCTGATGGAAGCCGCCGGCCTCGACGCCGCCGGCCTGGAGCGCCTGCGCCTGTGGCTGCACGAAGCCGGCGCGCGCTGGGGCCTGGACCCCGACCACCGTGCGCGCCACGACGCGCCCGCCGACGACGCCTACACCTGGCGCTTCGCGCTCGACCGGCTGCTGCTCGGCCACGCCACCGGCCTGGACGACGACCTCGCCGGCGTCGCGCCGTGGACGGAACTGGAAGGCAGCGCGCTGGACGCACTCGACGCGCTGATCCGCGTGCTGCGCGTGCTCGCGCGCAACGAACGCCTGCTCGGCCGCGCAATGACGCCGCCGCAATGGCGCGATGCGCTGTTCGCGCTGCTCGACGCGTTGTTGCCCGAGCACCCGCGCTCGGTCGGCGACCAGCGCGCGATCGAGCGCCTGCGCCGCCACGTCGACGCCTTCGCGCAGAGCGCGCGCCAGGCCGAGTTCGACCGGCCCGTGGCGCCGGACGTCGCCCGCGCCTACTTCCGCACCGCGCTGTCGGAATCCGACACGCGCGCGCCGCTGCTCACCGGCGGCGTCAGCTTCGCGCGCATGGTGCCGATGCGGCTGATCCCGTTCCGCGTGATCTGCCTGCTGGGCATGAACGACGGCGATTACCCGCGCCGCGACGCCTCCGGCGGCCTCAACCGCATGACGCAGGAACTCACCACGCCCGCGCGCCGCTTCGGCGACCGCTCGCTGCGTGAGGACGACCGCTTCCTGTTCCTGCAGCTGTTCGCCTCGGCGGGCGAGGTGTTCCACCTGAGCTGGCTCGGTGCCGACCCGCGCGACGGCAGCGCGCGCGAGCCGTCGGTGCTGGTGTCGGAGTTGCTCGACGCGGCCGCGCACTACCACCACGACGCCTCCGCGCGCGCGGACCTGGTGCTGCACCATCCGTTGCAGCCGTTCTCGCCGCGAGCCTTCGGCGAACGCGCGGAGCCGCGGCACTTCAGCTACCTGGCGCCGTGGCATCCCGCCGCCGACGCCCTGCGCGCGCCGCGAAGCGCGCCCGCGCCGTGGTTCGGCGAGGCCTTGCCCGCGATCGAGGCACCGGCGGAGCTGCCGCTCATCGCGCTGCGGCGCTTCCTCGCCGATCCGCCGGGCCAATTCCTGCGCCAGCGCATGGGACTGCGCCTGCCGGACGAAGTGGATGCGCTCGATGACCTGGATCCGCTGTCCGCACCGACGAACGGGCTGGAACGCTGGAAGCTGCAACAGGTCGTGTTCGACGCTTGCGCCGACCACGACACCGACGACCTCGCCGCGCGATTGCGCGCACGCGCGCTGCTGCCATCGGGTCCGCTGGGCGAACGCCTGCTCGGCGCGCTGAAGGCGCAGGTGCAGCCCTTCGCGCAAGCGCTGCGCCAGTGGCGGCAGGGCGACGCGGACACGCGTGCGTTCGAGCTCGACGTCGACGGTGTCCGCCTCTACGGCCATCTCGACCGCCTCTATCCGCAAGGCGCATTGCGCACGCGCCTGGACACGCTGCACGGACCGGCGCAGATCGCGCACGGCCTGGACTGGCTGGTGCTGTCCGCGCTGGGTGATGCGCGCCCGCTGGCGCAACTCGCACTGTGGGAGGAGGGGCCTTTCGTGCGCACGCGTGCGCCCATTCCGGTGCCGCAGGCGCGCGCGGCATTGCGCGAGCTGCTGGCGCTGTACCGCGAGGGCATGCGCGAACCGCTGCCCTTGCAGGCGCGATCCGCATGGCGCTGGTACGACATGCCCCACGGCGATGAAGTCGCCGAGCAGGCGGCATGGAAGGTCGCGCGCGAAGCCTGGCAGGGCGACCGCGAGCGCAAGGTCTTCGGCGAAGGCAACACGCCCGGCGTGCAACTCGCCTTGCGCGGGCGCGATCCGTTCGCCGGCGAACTCGACGACCGCGACGGCCTGCGCTTCCGCGCGCTGGCCACGCGGCTGTTCGACGCGCTCGTGCACGGACGTGTCGCCGACGGTCGCAGCGGAGTGGCCGCATGAGCCGCGAAACCGCCACGCACGACGCCTTCCTCGACCTGCCGTTGGACGGCGTGCGCCTGATCGAGGCCAGCGCCGGCACCGGCAAGACCTTCACGCTGGCCACGCTGGTGACGCGGCTGGTGATCGAACGCGGCCTGCGCGTCGGCCAGATCCTGGCCGTCACCTACACCGAGGCCGCCACGCAGGAACTGCGCGAACGCCTGCGCCTGCGCCTGGAACTGGCCGCGCGGCTGGCGAACGAAGTCGCGCTCATGCCGACCACGCTGGACGACGACAGCGAAGCGGCGGTGACGCGCACGCTGATCGAGCGCCAGGCGCGCGTCGAGGACCCGCTCGCACTCGCACGCCGCCTGCGCCAGGCCGCGCGCGAGATGGACCTGGCCGCGGTCTTCACCATCCACGGCTTCTGCGCGCGTGCGCTCGCCGAGCATGCGCTGGAAGCGGGGCAGCCGCTGCTGGCGCCGGAACTCACCGGCAGCGAACGCGAACTCGTCGATGCCGTCGCCACCGACCTGTGGCGTTCGCTCGGCGCCGAGCGCACCGATGCCGAACTGCTGCAAGCGCAATGGCGCACGCCGGAGGAACTCGCCGGCGACCTGCGCAAGCTGCTGTACGTGCCGCGCCTGCAGCCCGCGCCGCCGCCGCCGTCCGATGACCCGCTGCCGCGCCTTCGCGACGCCGCGCAGGCCCTGCGCGCCGCGTTCCACGCACACGGGCACGACGCCTGCGCTTCGATCGAAGCGGCGATCGACGCCAGGATCCTCAACGGCACGACCTACAAGCGCACGCTGATCGCCGAACTGCGCCAATCGCTGGCGCAATGGTGCCTGCAGGACGATCCCGCCGCGCCGATCCACGAACGCCTCGACCGCCTGACGCCGGCGATGCTGGCCGACAAGACCAACAAGCCGAAGAAGGGCCCGCCGCTGCAGCCGCCGCAATCGCCGCTGTTCGCGGCGGTGGAGGTGTATCTGGACGCGGCACGCGAACGCGGTGTCTGGCTCGCCTCGCGTCGCGTCGAACTCGTGCACCGCGTGCGCGAGGAAGCCGCGCGCAGGCTGGCCGCGATCAAGCGCCTGCGCCGCGAGCAGACGTTCGATGACCTCATCGCCGACCTGGCCGACGCACTCGATGGCCCGCACGGCGCGCAACTGGTCGAGCGCCTGCGCGCGCAGTACGCGTTCGCATTGGTGGACGAATTCCAGGACACCGACCCGCGACAGTGGTCGATCTTCGAACGCATCTTCGGTGCGGCCGACGCGCATGAAGGCGACGCCGCCGAACCCGCGCTGTTCCTGATCGGCGACCCCAAGCAGGCCATCTACCGCTTCCGTGGTGGCGACGTGCACACCTACCTGGCCGCCGCCGATCGCGCGCAGCGCGCACCGGCGCTGGACCGCAACTTCCGCTCGCGTCCTTCGCTGCTGCGCACGATCGCGGCACTGTACGAGCAGGCGGGCGAGGGCGCCTTCGAGGACGAACGCATCCGCTTCCGCGACGTCGAAGCCGGCGGCGCGGTGAGCGATGCCGACTTCCAGCGCGACGGCCGCACCGCACCGGCCCTGGAAATCAGCGTGCTCCCGCCGCCCGACGATGGCCGTCGCAAGCCGCAGTGGCTGGTGGGCGAGGCGCGCGAACTCGCGGGAGAAGCCTGCGTGGCGGCGATCCTCTCGCTGCTGCACGACGCACGCGAAGGCCGCGCGCGGTTGCACGAGCGCGGCCGCGAACGCGCGCCGGAATCGGGCGACATCGCGGTGCTGGTGCGCAACCACGCCGAGGCCACGCTGATGCGCGATGCACTGTCGCGCGCCGGCATCGCCGCGGTGGCGGCCGGTCGACGCAGCCTGTTCTCCACCGATGAAGCGCACGACGTGCTAGCGCTGCTGGAAGCGCTGTTGCGTCCGGACGACGACGCGCGCCTGCGCGGCGCGCTGGCGACGATGCTGGTGGGTCTGGATGCCGACACGCTCGCGCGATTCGACGACGATGCCGCCCTGCATCGGCACTGGCAGCTGCGCGCGCTCGCCTGGCGCGACCGCTGGCGCCGGCACGGGCCACTGGCGATGCTCGGTGACGTCGCCGCCGAACACGCGCCGCGATTGCTGGCCCTGGCCGACGGCGAGCGTCGCCTCACCAACACGCTGCAACTGGCCGAAGTGCTGCAGGAGGCCGACACGCGCGCCATCGGCGAACACGGCCTGGTCGACTGGCTGCGCACGCGCATCGCCGAGTACGACGACAGCGACGAGACGCAGCAGCTGCGCCTGGAATCCGACGCGCGCTGCGTGCAGATCCTCACGCTGCACAAGAGCAAGGGGCTGGAGTATCCGTTCGTGTTCCTGCCCTTCGTTGCGATCGGACGCGAAGGCCGCGGCGGCAATCTGTGCGAATTCCACGACGGCACCGGCCGCGTGCTGCAACTGCGCAGCGATGCGACGCCGTCGGACACCGCCGCATGGAGCGACGCGCGCGCACGTCACGATCGCGAGGAACGCGGCGAGGACGCGCGCCTGCTCTACGTCGGCCTGACGCGTGCGCGGCATGCGCTGTGGCTCGCGACCGGCCCGTTCGCCAATGCCACGTTGAGCCCGCTGGAGCCGATGCTGCGCGATGTGGACGCGCTCGAACAGCGCCTTGGCGCGTCCATCGACGTGCAGCGCCCGAGCTTGCCGCTGCGCCTGCCGGCCGCATTGGCGCGGGAGCGCGACGAACCCGTTCCGCCCGCCCGCAGCGCGCGCCGCGTCGTGCCGCGCGACTGGTGGGTCTACAGCTTCACCCAGCTCGCCAACGAAGCCACCGGCGCGGTGGAAGCCGCGCCGCGTGCGGTGGCGGAGGAGGGCGGCGCGCAGGACGAACCGGTGATCGCCACCTTCGACGGCGACGCGCGCTTCAGCGGCAGCCGCTTCGGCAACGTGCTGCACGGCGCGCTGGAGCGGGTGGACTTTGGCGCCTGGTCGCAATGGTTGTCGACCGGAATGCCGGAGGACGAACGCCGTCCGCTGGTCGATGCGCTGCATGGCGAAGGCTATGCGGACGAGGACATCGACGACGGCGTCGCGGTCCTGGCGCCGCTGGTGGGGCATACGCTGACCGTCGCGCTGCCCGAGGGCACGCGACTGTGCGAAGTGCCGCACGATGCGCGCCTGGCCGAAATGGAATTCCATTTCGCGCTCGATGCAACGCCGGTCGCGCGCCTGCTCGCACTGCTGCACGAGCACGAGCTGCTGCGCGAGCGTCACGCCTTCGGCAACCGCCAGCGGCTGGAAGGACTCATGACCGGCAAGATCGACCTGGTCTACGGGCACGCCGGCCGGTATTACGTGCTCGACTACAAATCCAACCGCCTGCCCGCCTACGATCGCGACACGCTCGCCACCGCGATGGACGACAGCGAATACACGCTCCAGGCGCTGCTCTATGCGTTGGCGCTGCACCGCTGGCTGCGGTTCCGGATGGGCGCGGCATACGACTACGACACGCACTTCGGCGGCATCCGCTATCTGTTCTGCCGGGGCCTGGATGCTTCGTCAGCGGCTTCGCCCGGGGTGCACGCATGGCGTCCGTCGCGCGCGCTGATCGACGGGCTTGATGGCCTGTTCCGTCACGGCGTGGCCACGCCGGAGGAGGCATTCGCATGAGCCTGCTCGACGCACTGCTGCGCCAGGGCGCGCTGCGACCCGTGGACCATGCGTTGGCGCAGAGCCTGCGCCGCCTGGGGCGCGACACGGGCGACGCGGACGACCGTGTGCTGGTCGCCGCGGCGCTGGCGTCTTCGGCGATCGCGCACGGGCATGCGGGCCTGGATCTGTCAAACCCGCAGCGCGTATGCGACGCCGCCGTCGAATGGCCCGATGCGGAGGAGTGGCGCGAAGTGCTGGGCGCATCGCGCTGGGTTGCCAGTCCCTCGCATGCACAGGCCAGTGAGCAGGCGCCGCTGGTGCTGGAGAAGAACCTGCTCTACCTGCGCCGCTATCGCGAGTACGAGCGCAGGCTCGCGCAAGGCCTGCGCCGGATCGCCGCCGCCACGCCGCAGACAGCAGACCTGCATGCGCTCGCGCCGCTGTTCGCCATCCTCTTCCCGCATGCGCGCGACGTGGATCGGCAGGCACGCGCGGCCGCGCTGGCGCTGCTGCGTTCGCTGCTGCTGGTGACGGGCGGGCCGGGCACCGGAAAGACCACGACGATCGCGCGCGTGCTGTTGCTGCTGATCGCGCAGGCGATGTCGTCCGGCCAGCCGGCGCCGCGCATCGCGCTGGCCGCGCCCACCGGCCGCGCCGCCGAGCGCATGGCCGAGAGCCTGCGCGCCGCCGCCGGGCACCTGCATGCGCTCGACGGCATCGATCCGGCATGGTGCGACGCACTGCCGCACTCGGCGAGTACGTTGCATCGGCTGCTGGGCACGATTCCCGACAGCCCGCGCTTCCGCCACGACGCCGATCATCCGCTGCCGTTCGACGTGATCGTCGTCGACGAAGCCTCGATGGTCGATCTGCCGCTGATGTGCAAGCTGGTGGAAGCCGTGGCCGACGGCGCGCGCCTGATTCTGCTGGGCGATCGCGATCAGTTGCCTTCGGTGGAGGCCGGTGACGTGCTGGCCGCGATCACCGACGCGGCGGGCGAGGGCGATGCGTTGCCGGCGTCGCTCACGCGCGCGCTGGCGCCGTTGCTGGGTCCGCTGCCGGAAGGCGCGTCGGAAGGCGGCGCCCTGGCAGGGCATCGCGTGCAGTTGCAGCGCGGTTACCGCCAGGCGCAGTCGCTCGATCTGGCGCCGCTCGCCGATGCACTGCGCGTGGGCGATGCCGATCGCGCGATCGCGCTGCTTCGCGACGGTCTGGCCGGCGTGCGCTTCCACGAAGACATGCACGACCCACTCGCCGGTGCGTCGCGCGAAACACTGCTGGCCCCGTGGCGCGCGCTGATGGCGTCGAACGATCCCGCGCAGGCGCTGGAACAGGCGCGGGGCCTGCGTCTGCTCACCGCGCTGCGCGAAGGCGCGCAGGGTGCGGCTGCGCTCAACCAGCGCATCGAGGACGCGCTCGCCGGCACCCAGCGCGATCCGTATTTCCACGGGCGTCTGTTGCTGGTCACCGAAAACAGCTACCGCCACGGACTGTTCAACGGCGACATCGGCGTGGTCCAGCACGACGCTACGGGCGTGCCGGTGGCCTGGTTCGCGGGCGGCAGCGACGGTGTTCGCGGCTTCCATCCGGCGTCGCTGCCGGCGCATACCGGCGCCTTCGCGATGACGGTGCACAAGGCGCAGGGATCGGAATTCGACGCGGTCTGGCTGCTGCTTCCGCGACAGGATGCGCGCACGCTCTCACGCGAACTGCTCTATACCGGCGTCACCCGCGCGCGAAGCGAACTGCACCTGTGCGCAAGCGAGCCCGTGCTGCGCGCGGCGCTGGTACGGCATGCCTCGCGCGTGTCGGGGCTGGCGTGGCGGTTGCAGGTGGGGTGATCGCGCGCCCTGCTCTTCCTTCTCCCCTCGCGGCGACCGAAGGGAGTGCAGAGCTGAGAAGGTGCCCCCGAAGGGGGCGGAATCAATCCTCTTCTTCCTCATGCGCATCAGCCGCCACAGGCTCTTCCGCCTTCGCCTTGCGCTTGGCCTTTGCTGCGGCCGCGGCTGCGGGCTGCTGGGCGACCTTCGCCAACTCGGCGTTGATCGCATCGGCTGCGGACTTCTCCGCCGCCTTGTAGCGCGCACGCACGTTCGGGCAGAGCACCTGCATGTAGTCGGCGTCGAAGTTCAGGCGCTCGACCAGGAAGTCGACGAACGCGCGCACCTTCGGTGACTGCACGCGACCGCGGGGGAACACCGCGTTGAACTCGTAGTCCGGGCCGGTCCAGCCGGCGAGCACGCGCTGCACGTAACCCTGCTCGGCATACGCCTTCACGGTGACGTCGGCGGCGAGCATCAGGCCTTCGCCGCACAGCAGCGCACCGCTGAGCGGGCCGGGATCGTTGGCGACCAGCACCGGATCGACGCGATAGTCCACCGTGCGCGTGCCGTCGTTGAGCGACCAGAAGTACTGGCCGTTGCGGCGCGACTTCTGCATCGCCACGGTGCGGTGGTGCACCAGATCGTCCGGATGCAGCGGCTCGCCGTGGCGCGCGATGTAGCTCGGGCTGGCGTAGACCTGCGTGCGGAACGTGGCCAGCTTGCGCGCGATGAGGTTGGAGTCGGGCAGGTTGCCCACGCGCAGGGCGACGTCCAGCTCCTTGTCGATGATGTCGAGCTGTTCGTTGGTCAGCACCATGTCCACGCGCAGTTCGGGATGGCGCGCGTGGAACTCGCCCAGCAGCGGCGCGATCCAGGTGATGCCGACGGAGTAGGGCGCGGTGAAGCGCAGCCAGCCGCGCGGGCCGCCCTGCAACTGGCCGACGGCGCTTTCGGCTTCGTCCAGTTCGCGCGAGATGCGCTGGCAATGTTCGAAGTAGATGTTGCCGGCTTCGGTGAGGCCGAGCTTGCGCGTCGTGCGATGCAGCAGCTGCGCGCCGAGGCGGGTTTCCAGTTCCTGCACCTTGCGGCTGACGGTGGTCTTGGGCAGCTGCAGGGCGCGGGCGGCGGAAATGAAACTTCCGTGCTCGACCACCTTCACGAAGATCAGGGTGTCGTTGAGATCGCGGGCCATGTGGGGGGTTCCTTGGGCGCGGACGGGGAGGGCAGACGGACTGGGCAAACCACCCGGTCGCATTTGGACCGATGACGGGACAATTATTCCCTCCAAATCGGACTAATCAAGTGCCGATTGCAAGCCTAATCTCTGCCCCACGCTCCCCCGACCCCCGCCGCCATGCTCACCCCCCGCCAAGCCCGATATGCCTTTCTGCCGGTCATGCTGATCGCCATGGCGATCCTGGTCGGCGTTGCCCTGATCGCCCTCCAGCAGGGGCTGGCGGCCGGTCCGGACGAGTTCTGGCTGCTCGCCTGGGTGCTGGCGTTCGTGCTGGCGCTGCCCGGCGCGATGCTGGTCCTGCCGGTGGTCAGCGCCGGCCTGCGCGCCGCGACACGTCCGGAGACCGTCCCGCTCACGGGAGTAAAAATCCCGGATTCGGGACATTGGGGCCGATAATGAAGACGCCCGCCGCCAAGGCATCGGCCCAGAACACGGCCCAGAGCCGCCGCATCGCCCGCGCCGCCGTCGTCGTGCTCGGCGCGACCGGTGGCGTCGGCCGCGGCGTGGTCGAGGCCGCGCTGGCCAGCGGCCGGCCGGTGATCGCGGTCGCCCGCGACAAGGCCGGCCTGCAGTGCCTGCGCGGCAAGTTCCCCGATGCCGACCTCAGCGTCGTCGCCGGCTCGATCAGCAGCGACGGCGACGGCGAACGCCTGGCGCGCGACCTGCGCAAGCTGGGCCGCCCCATCGGCGGTGTCGTGGCCGCCGTGTGCGGCAGCGACACGCGCGGGCGGCTGCTCGATCATCCGGCGGCGTTCCTGCGCCAGACGCTCGACGACGACCTGCTCCCGCACCTCGCCGCCGCGCGGCACCTGCTGCCGTTGCTGTCCGAAGCCGGACGCACCGGCACCTATGTATTGATCGGCGGGCCGGGCGCGGATCGCCCGTGGGCCGGTTACGGCCACCGCTCCATCGCCACCGCCGCGCTGCGCATGCTCGCGCGCGTGCTGCACGAGGAAGCCCGCACGATCGGCGTGCGCGTGCAGTTGCTGGCGATCGACAGCCCCGTGTGCACCGAACTCAATCGCGCCCACGCCTGCGAACAGTGGCCCAGCGCGCTCGCGGTCGGCCAGCGCGCGCTGGCGCTGGTCGAGCCCGAGGGCGTGCAGCCGGCGCAGGCGGTCGTGAACTTTTCCGAAGTGACGGCGTTGCCGTTGCCGATGGACGCGGCGGATGTCGATCCGGCGTCCGCTGATTCGACGATTCAACAGGACCCCGAGCCTGGCGACGCGACCGCGCCGCCGAGCGCGCAGGCAGGACTGCTGCCATCACGCTGTCTACAGGACGCGCGCACGCTGCTCAGGAACCTGATCTCAACAGATAACAACAACCAGGAACGTTCGACATGACCTCCCCACGGAAAGAATTGGCCCGGTCGTATACCGGGATTCCCTACCTCGCTCTGGCGACAGGCCTGTTGATGGCCGCCATCGCCACCGCGTGCAGCAGCCAGGCCGACCCGGGCGCCGGCATGCCGCCGCCGCCGGAAGTCAGCGTGGCGCAGGTGCTCAACAAGGACGTCAGTCGCTGGGATGAGTTCACCGGTCGCGTCACCGCGATCGAGACGGTCGAGCTGCGTCCGCGCGTGTCCGGCTACGTCCACCAGGTGGCGTACAAGGAAGGGCAGGAAGTGAAGAAGGGCGATGTGCTCTTCGTCATCGATCCGCGCCCGTACAAGGCGCGCCTGTCGCAGGCCGAAGCCGACGTCGAGCGCGCCCGCGCCGAGGCCCGCCTCGCGCAGATGCAGGACAAGCGCGCGCAGACGCTGGTGGAAGCCAAGGCCATCTCGCGCGAGGAGTTCGAAACCCGCCGCGCCGCCAGCACGCAGGGCAATGCCGCCGTGCGCGCCGCCGAAGCCGCCCTCGACAATGCGCGCCTGGACCTGCAGTTCGCCACGGTGCGTTCGCCGATCGACGGCCGCGCCGGTCGCGCGCTGGTGACCGAGGGCAACCTCGCCAGCGCCGACACCACGCTGCTGACCACGGTCGTCTCGCAGGACCCGGTGTTCGTTTACTTCGAAAGCGACGAGCAGAGCTTCCTGCGTTACCAGGAACTGGCCCGCAAGGGCGAGCGCGCGGCGACGCAGAACCCGGTGCGCGTCGGCCTGGCCACCGAGCAGGGCTATCCGCATGAAGGCACGGTGGACTTCGTTGACAACCAGGTTGATCCGAGCACGGGCACCATCCGCGCCCGCGCCGTGCTGAAGAACCCGGACCGCATGTTCACGCCGGGCCTGTACGCACGCGTGCAGTTGCAGGGCACCGGGCAGTTCAAGGCGATGCTGGTCGACGACAAGGCCGTACTGACCGATCAGGACCGCAAGTACGTCTACGTGCTGGGCGAGAAGAACGCCGCCACGCGCAAGGACATCAAGCTCGGGCCGATGATCGATGGCCTGCGCGTGGTGACCTCGGGCCTGGCGCCGTCGGACAAGGTGATCGTGCACGGCGTGCAGAAGGTCTTCTTCCCGGGCATGCCGGTGCAGCCGAAGGTGATCGCGATGGGCGCGCCGGCACCGCAGCCGCAAGTAGCGATGAAGTAACGGCATGACATGACTGCCCCTCCCCCTGCTCGCAGGGGGAGGTTGGGAGGGGGTTGAGGCGCGATAGCGCCGAGCTCGCCGCGATGCGGCTCGCGACCCCTCCCCAACCCTCCCCTGTGAGCAGAGGAGGGGGACAAAGCAGAACCCAATCGGCGATGCGCCGTGACGCATCGCCCAGGACCGCTGCGGCCTGAACACATCGTTTTGAAGCCGCCGCACAAGGAACCCCACATGGACTTTTCCAAGTTCTTCATCGACCGGCCGATCTTCGCGGCAGTGCTGTCGATCGTGATCTTCGCCGCCGGCCTGATCTCGATCCCGCTGCTGCCGATCGGCGAATACCCCGAAGTCGTGCCGCCTTCGGTGGTCGTTCGCACCGTCTACCCGGGCGCGAACCCGAAGGTCATCGCCGAAACCGTCGCCACGCCGCTGGAGGAATCCATCCGCGGCGTGGAAGGCCTGATGTACGTCAAGTCGGTCGCCAGCTCCGACGGCGTGCTGTCGATCACCGTCACCTTCCGCCCGGAAGTGAACGCGGACGAGGCCACGGTGCGCGTGCAGAACCGCGTCAGCCAGGCGCTCGCGCGACTGCCCGAGGACGTGCGGCGACAGGGCGTGACGACGCAGAAGCAGTCGCCCGTCTTCCTGATGGTCGTGCATCTCACCTCGCCCAGCGGCAAGTACGACACGCTGTACCTGCGCAACTACCTGCGCCTGCACGTGAAGGACCAGCTCGCCAGCATCCCCGGCGTCGGCGAAGCGCAGCCCTTCGGCGGCGGCGATTACGCCATGCGCATCTGGCTCGACCCGGACAAGGTCGCCGCGCGCGGCATGACCGCCAGCGACGTCCTGCGCGCCGTGCGCGAGCAGAACATCCAGGTGTCCGCCGGCCAGCTCGGCGCCGAGCCCATGCCGAACAAGTCGGAATTCCTCACGCTGATCAATGCGCGCGGCCGACTCGAGAAGCCGGAAGAGTTCGGCAACATCGTGCTCAAGGGCGGCAACGACGGTGAAGTCGTGCGTCTGTCCGACGTGGCCCGCATCGAACTCGCCGCCGGCGACTACACGATGCGCGCGCGCCTGGACGGCCAGAACGCCGCGGCCATCGGCATCTTCCAGGCGCCGGGCGCCAACGCGTTGCAGATCCGCGACGAGGTCATCCGTCGCATGGACGAAGCCGCCAAGCGCTTCCCGCCGGGCATCGAATACAAGTCGATCTACGACACCACCATCTTCGTGCGCGACTCGATCAAGTCGGTCGTGACCACGCTGCTGGAAGCCACGCTGCTGGTGGTGCTGGTGGTGATCCTGTTCCTGCAGACCTGGCGCGCCTCGATCATTCCGTTGATCGCCGTGCCGGTGTCGGTGGTGGGCACGTTCGCCGCGCTCTACCTGCTGGGCTTCTCGATCAACACGCTGACCTTGTTCGGCCTGGTGCTGGCGATCGGCATCGTGGTGGACGACGCCATCGTCGTGGTGGAGAACGTCGAGCGCCACATCGAAGACGGCCACACGCCGCTGGAAGCCGCGCACCTGGCGATGAAGGAAGTCTCCGGGCCGATCATCGCCATCGCGCTGGTGCTGTGCGCCGTGTTCGTACCGATGGCGTTCCTGTCGGGCGTGACCGGCCAGTTCTACAAGCAGTTCGCGGTGACGATCGCCATCTCCACGGTGATCTCGGCGATCAACTCGCTGACGCTCTCGCCGGCGTTGGCCGCACGCCTGCTCAAGCCGCACGGCGCGCCGAAGGATGCACTGAGCCGCTTCATCGAACGTGGCTTCGGCTGGATATTCCGCCCGTTCAACCGCTTCTTCGGCACCGCCGCGGAGCGTTACCAGAACGGCGTGAGCAAGGTGCTGGGCCGTCGCGGCGCGGTGTTCGTGGTGTACGCCGGCCTGCTGCTGGCCACGGGCCTGATGTTCCAGCTCGTGCCGCGCGGCTTCGTGCCGGTGCAGGACAAGAGCTACCTCATCGCCGGCATCAAGATGCCGGAAGGTTCCTCCATCGAACGCACCGATGCGGCGCTGAAGAAGATCGGCGAGATCGCCATGTCCATCGAAGGCGTGCAGAACGACGTCGCCTTCCCGGGCCTGAATCCGTTGCAGTTCAGCAACACGCCCAACTACGGCGTGACCTTCATCAACCTCAAGCCCTTCGGCCAGCGCAACCGCAGCGCCGAGGAGATCAACGCCGAACTCAGCGCGAAGATCAGCGGCATCCAGGACGGCTTCGCCTTCTCGCTGCAGCCGCCGCCGATCCAGGGCCTGGGCAACGGTTCGGGCTACTCGCTCTACATCGAGGACCGCGGCAATCTGGGCTACGGCGCGTTGCAGAGCGCGGTGCAGGCTTTCCAGGGCGCCGGTTCGCAGACGCCGGGGCTGGGCTTCCCGAACTCGAGCTACCAGGCCAACGTGCCGCAGCTCGACGCCGAGGTCGACCGCGTGAAGGCCAAGGCGCAGGGCGTGCCGCTGACGGAGCTGTTCGACACGCTGCAGACCTACCTGGGTTCGGCGTACGTCAACGACTTCAACATGTTCGGCCGCACCTGGCAGGTCGTGGCGCAGGCCGACGGCCCGTTCCGCGACAGCGTCGAGGACATCGCCAACCTGCGTACGCGCAACGATCGCGGCGAGATGGTGCCGATCGGTTCGATGGTGAAGGTGACCGAGACGTTCGGCCCCGATCCGGTGATCCGCTACAACGGCTATCCGGCCGCGGACATCCTGGGCGAAGCCGACGTCAACCAGCTCTCGTCCGCGCAGGCGATGGCGAAGCTGGAAGAGCTGGCGCAGAAGGTGCTGCCCAACGGCATGGACATCGAGTGGACGGACCTGAGCTACCAGCAGGCCACGCAGGGCAAGGCGGCGCTGATCGTCTTCCCGCTGGCCGTGCTGCTCGCGTTCCTCGTGCTGGCGGCGCTGTACGAAAGCTGGACGCTGCCGCTGGCGGTGATCCTGATCGTGCCGATGTGCATGCTCTCCGCACTGTTGGGCGTCTACCTGACCGGCGACAACAACGTGTTCGTGCAGGTGGGCCTGGTGGTGCTGATGGGCCTGGCGTGCAAGAACGCGATCCTGATCGTCGAGTTCGCCCGCGAGCTGGAAATGCAGGGTAAGGGCATCGTCGAAGCCGCGCTGGAAGCCTGCCGCCTGCGTCTGCGTCCGATCGTGATGACGTCCATCGCGTTCATCGCCGGCACCGTGCCGCTGGTGCTCTCGCACGGCGCCGGCGCCGAAGTCCGCCAGGCCACGGGCATCACCGTGTTCTCCGGAATGATCGGCGTGACGCTGTTCGGCCTGTTCCTGACGCCGGTGTTCTACGTCGCGCTGCGCAAGCTGGCGAACCGCCCGCTGGTGAGCCACGGCCCGTCCACCGTCGAATCGCACGCCGTCGCGCACGCGTCCACCCACCTCTGATCCGCAACCGCCGGCACGGCCCAACGCCGTGCCGGCATCGAATTCCGCGCACACCGCGCGATCCCCACAGGAGTTCCCCATGTCCGCTTCATCCTCCAACGGTTCCAAGGTCGCCCTCGTCACCGGCGGCACGCGTGGCATCGGTTTCGAAACCGTGCGCCAGCTCGCCCAGGCCGGCGTGCACACGCTGCTGGCCGGTCGCGATCGCGCCAAGGCCGTCGACGCCGCGCTGAAGCTGCAGGGCGAAGGCCTGCCGGTCGAAGCCATCGTGCTCGATGTCACCGACGAAGCCAGCATTGGTGCCGCCGTCGCGGAAGTCGAACGCAAGCACGGCAAGCTCGACATCCTCGTCAACAACGCCGGCGTCATCGCCGAAGACCGCAGCCTGACGAAGCCGTCGCAGCAGTCGCTCACCGCGTGGCGCGAGACCTTCGACACCAACGTCTTCGGCGTGGTCGCCACGACCAACGCCTTGCTGCCGCTGCTGCAGAAGGCGCCGGCCGCGCGCATCGTCATCGTCTCCAGCCTGCTCGCCTCGCTCACCGCGCACAGCGACCCGGCCTCGCCGATCTACGACTTCAAGATCATCCCCGCCTACAACGCATCCAAGAGCGCCATCAACTCCTACGCCGTGCACCTGGCGTACGAACTGCGCGATACGCCGATCAAGGTCAACGCCGTGCATCCGGGTTACGTGAAGACCGACATGAACGCCGGTGAAGGCGAGATCGACGTGCCCACCGGCGCGAAGACCAGCGTCGAGATGGCGCTGCTGGACGACAACGGCCGCACCGGCGGCTTCGTCTACCTCGGAGAAACGCTGCCATGGTGATCCGCTCCCTCACGCTCGGCGTCGCGGCGGCACTGCTCGCCGCGTGCGCCGTCGGCCCCGACTACGTGCGGCCGAACATCGACACGCCCGCGAAGTTCGCGCGCGATGAAGCCGCTGCGGATGCGCGCGCGGTGGATATCGCCACCGGCGTCGAATCGTCCACGGCGCAGGCGCCGTCGGGCGACACCTCGTCGGGCAATACGCCATCGAGCCAGGTGCCCGCGCCGCAGGCCGACGACGAGTTCTGGCGCAGTTTCAACGACCCGCTGCTGACGCGGCTGGTCGAGGATTCGCTGGCCGCCAACCACGACCTGCGCATCGCGCTGGCCAGCTACGACCGCGCGAACGCACTGCTGCGCAACGCCAAGCTCGATCGGTTCCCGACCGTGACGGCCAGCGCCACCGCCAGCGACTCGCGCGCCAGCGCCGACCAGGCGCCGGGCGTGTCGCGCAACAATCGCGACGGCGAAAGCTACAGCGTGCAGGCCGACGTCAGCTGGGAGCTGGACGTGTTCGGCCGCGTGCGCCGTGGCGTGGAATCGCAGCGCGCCGAAGCCTGGGCCACCGCGTCGGACCTGGACGCGTTGCAGGTCGCCATCGTCGGCGAGGTCGCGCGCAGCTATGTCGAACTGCGCGGCCTGCAGGAACGCCTGCGCGTCGCCCAGAACAACGCCGAGAACCAGCGCGAAACGCTGCGCCTGGTGAACGCGCGCTTCGATGCCGGTCGCGGCACGGAGTTCGACACGTCTCGCGCCCGCGCGCAGCTGGAGGCCACGCTCGCACGTGTGCCGGCACTGGAAGCGCAGGTCGCGGTGACGATGCATCGCCTGGCCGTGCTCACCGGGCAGACGCCCGACTCGCTGATCGCCGAGCTCACGCCCGTGCAGCCGCTGCCGGCGTTGCCGTCGCGGCTGGATCCGGGTTCGCCCGGCGAACTGCTGCGCCACCGCCCTGACGTGATCGCCGCCGAACACCGCCTGCATGCGGCCACCGCACGCATCGGCGTGGCGACGGCCGACCTGTTCCCGCGCTTCACGCTCGGCGGACTGATCGGCAGCCAGGCGATCGACAGCAGCGCGCTGTTCGAACGCGACAGCGAGACGCGGTTCGTCGCGCTGGGCATCGACTGGTCGTTCCTCGACATCGGCCGCGTGCGTGCTCGCATGGCCGCGGCCGATGCCGACGCCGCCGGCGAACTGGCGCGCTACCAGCAGTCCGTGCTGCTCGCGCTGGAAGACACCGAGAACGCACTGGTCCGTTATGCCCGTGCGCGCGTGGAAGACCAGCATCTGGAGCAGGCCGCCATCGACAGCGCCACCGCCGCGCGCCTGGCGCGCGTGCGCTACGAGGCCGGTGCCGCCGACCTGTTCGAAGTGCTGGATGCCGAACGCACCCAGCTCAACGCGCAGGAAGCCTTCGCCGATGGGCGCACCCGCAGCGCCAGTTCCGCGGTCGCGCTGTACAAGGCGCTGGCCGGCGGTTGGCCGACGCGCGTTCCAGTGCGCGAGGAAGTCGCCTCGCGCTGACCGTTCCCCTGCCGACGGCCGGCGGCGCCACGCGATCCCCTCCCTCACGCGTGGCGTCGCCGGTTGCTCGGATCCAGACCCTCGGCTGTTCGCAGCCTTTCGCGCCGTCGTGGCCTCATCCCGCCCGGCGGCGTCTTTTTTCTCCGCTCGCGCCGGGTGGAGTAGCATTTCCGTCCCCCATCACGAGGCCGTGCCATGGCGCATGACGACAAGCCCACCCGCGACCAGGCCGAGGCCGCCGTGCGCACGCTGCTGCGCTGGGCCGGCGACGATCCGGCGCGCGAAGGGCTGCTCGACACGCCCAAGCGCGTCGCCAAGGCCTACCAGGACTGGTTCAGCGGCTACGCCGAAGACCCGGCCGACTACCTCAAGCGCACTTTCGAGGAAGTCGAGGGTTACGACGAGATGATCGTGCTGCGCGACATCGAGTTCGAAAGCCACTGCGAGCACCACATGGCGCCGATCATCGGCAAGGCGCACGTGGGCTATCTGCCCGACGGCAAGGTGGTGGGCATCAGCAAGCTCGCCCGCGTGGTGGAGACCTACGCCCGCCGCCTGCAGGTGCAGGAGAAGATGACGGCGCAGATCGCGCAGGTGATCCAGGACGTATTGCAGCCGCGCGGCGTCGGCGTGGTGATCGAGGGCTCGCACGAGTGCATGACCACGCGTGGCGTGCACAAGCGTGGCGTAAGCATGATCACTTCGAAGATGCTCGGCAGTTTTCGCGAGGATGCGCGGACGCGGGCGGAGTTCCTGCAGTTCATCGATGTGGGGCCGGGGCGGTAAGCGTCCGCTGCCCGCGCTGACTGGCGGCGTGAGGCGGTCGGCCCGTTCATCCTTCGACTCCGCGACTTCGTCGCTACGCACAGGACGAACGGTGAAAGGATACTGACGTTGAGCGCTTGAGCGCTTGAGCGCTCCATCCTTCCATCCTGCAGCCCTTCCCCGTTCGTCCTGAGCGTAGGCGCGCAGCGCCGAAGTCGAAGGATGGACGGACCGGCAAGCTCAAGGACGAGCCTCATGTTCTGGATGTACATCCTTCGCTGTGCCGACGCGAGCTTCTACATCGGACACACCGACGATCTCGAACGACGCCTCGACGAGCACCACGCAGGCCGCTTCGCCTGCTACACCCAGACTCGCCGCCCCGTGGTTCTCGTCTACACGCAGGGAGCGTGGCAAGCATCGGCATGAGCGCGTGTAGGCTGCGCCCCGTCCATCCTTCGACTTCGGTGCTGCGGCACCTACGCTCAGGACGAACGGTGTTCGTTGCCAGGTGAAGGCGCGGGCTGAGCCGATACAACCTGCCCCGCGTTACCCCAGCAACAACTTCGCAATCCCCACCGCCGCCTCACGACCCTCATACGCCGCGGTCACGACCAGGTCTGCACCGCGCACGCCGTCGCCACCGGCGAACACGCGCGGATTCGTCGTCTGGAACGGCAGCGCCGCCGACGTCGAACGCCGCGACGCACAACCGCCCGTCGCATTCGCCACGCGGATGCGGCCGTTGCCTTCCAGCTCGATTCCCTGCGCCGACAGCCATTCCGGCGGATCGGGCTGGAAGCCAAACGCGATGATCACCACGTCCGCCGCCAGCACCGATTCGCTGCCGGGCACCGCTTCGGCATTGCGACGGCCGCGCTCGTCCGGCTCGCCCAGGCGCGTCTCGGCCACGCGCACGCCGGTGACGTGTCCGTCTTCGCCGAGCAGCTCCAGCGGCTGACGGTTGAACAGGAACTGCACGCCTTCCTCGCGCGCATTGGCGACTTCGCGCGCGGAGCCGGGCATGTTCGCTTCGTCGCGACGGTAGGCGCAGCTCACGCGCGCGGCGCCCAGGCGCACGGCACTGCGCACGCAGTCCATGCCGGTGTCGCCGCCGCCCAGCACCACCACGCGCTTGCCGTGCAGGTCGGGCAGGGCGACGCGGTCTTCCCAGCCGGCGATGGGCTTGCCTTGCGCTTCGTCGTCGCCGTGCACCAGGCGTCCGTTGTGCACCAGGAACGGCAGCGCCGGCAGCACGCCCTGCAGGTCCTGGCCGGGCAGTCCGCCGTCGGTGTAACGGTAGCTGCCCAGGCCGAGGAACACGGCGTCGAATTCCTCGAGCAGGCGATCCATGCCGATATCACGGCCGATCTCCACGCCCAGGCGGAACGTCACGCCCATGCCTTCGAGCACTTCGCGACGCGTCTGCAGCACCGACTTCTCCAGTTTGAAGCTGGGAATGCCGAAGTGCAGCAGCCCGCCGATCTGTTCGTAACGGTCGAACACCACCGCCTCGATGCCCGCGCGGGCGAGGCGATCCGCGCACGACAGGCCCGCCGGGCCCGCGCCGACGACGGCCACGCGCTTGCCGGTCGCGACCACTTTGGACAGATCGGGGCGCCAGCCTTCGGCGAGCGCGCGGTCGGCGATGTACTTCTCCACCGCGCCGATGGTGACCGCGCCGAAGCCGTCGTTGAGCGTGCAGCTGCCTTCGCACAGGCGGTCCTGCGGGCAGACGCGGCCGCAGATTTCCGGAAGCGGATTGGTCTCGTGCGCGAGCGCGGCGGCTTCGTGCAGGCGGCCTTCGCGCGCCAGTTCCAGCCAGTTCGGAATGTAGTTGTGCAGCGGGCACTTCCAGCTGCAGTACGGATTGCCGCAGTCCAGGCAGCGGCTGGCCTGGTGCTTCGCCTCGGCCTCGCCGAAGCGGCCGTAGAGCTCGCTCCAGTCGCCGCTGCGACGCAGCTCCAGCGGAATGCGCGACGGCATCTGCCGGGGCGTCTCGCGGAAGGCGAACACGGGCTTCTTGCTGTCCATCTTGCTCACAGACTCCTCCGCATCTCAGCGCCCTCCCCAGCTTGCAGGGGAGGGTTGGGGAGGGGGCGCGAAGCCGCATCGCGGCGAGCTCGGCGCTGGCGCGCCTCGTACCCCCTCCCAACCTCCCCCTGCACGCAGGGGGAGGGGCAAAAGCGAGTGCGGTTCTTGAACATCACGCCGCCCTCCTCAAATTCTCCGCCAGCGATTCCAGGCTCGCCGCCTTCGGCTTCACCAGCCAGAACTTGCCGAGGAAGTCGCGCATCTCGTCGAGGATCTTGCGCGCCCACACGCTTCCGGTGAGTTGCACGTGCGCTTCCAGCAGATCGCGCAGGTGCGAGCGGTGGTTCTCGAAACCGTCGGAGGCGATGCGCAGGATGTCGATCAGCTCGTGGTTGTAGCGATCGACGAAATCGCGCTCGGTGTCGAGCACGTACGCCATGCCGCCGGTGAAGCCCGCGCCGAAGTTCAGACCCGTGCGGCCCAGCACCGCCACCACGCCGCCGGTCATGTACTCGCAGCAGTGGTCGCCCGCGCCTTCGACGACCGCCGTCGCACCGGAGTTGCGCACGCCGAAACGCTCGCCCGCGCGGCCGGCCGCATAAAGCTCGCCGCCGGTGGCGCCGTAGAGGCAGGTGTTGCCGAGGATCGGCGTCTCGTGCGCGGTGTAGCGCGCGCCGTGCGGCGGGCGGATCACGATACGGCCGCCCGCCATGCCCTTGCCGACGTAGTCGTTGGCCTCGCCGTGCAGTTCGAAGTGCAGGCCACCGGCGTTGAACGCGCCGAAACTCTGCCCGGCGCTGCCGTCGAAACGCAGCGCGATCGGCGCGTCGTTCATGCCGCGATCGCCGTGCACGCGCGCGATCCGGCCGGACAGCCGCGCGCCGATGCTGCGGTCGGTGTTGCGGATGGTGTAGGTGTAGGCGCCGCCGCGCTTGTTCGCGATGATCTCCGCCAGATCGACATCGAGCTGCGCCGCCAGCCCCGTCGCATCGGCCGTCGGCTGCGGCGCGCCGCAATGGCCGCCGTGCGCGAGACCGCTGCCGGCCAGCAACGGCGCCAGGTCGAGGCCATGCTGACGGTCGCCGTCGCCTTCCAGCTGACGCAGCAGGTCGGTGCGGCCGACGAGTTCGCCCAGCGTGCGCACGCCCAGCTGCGCGAGCCAGAAGCGCACTTCCTCGGCGAGCAGGCGGAAGAAGTTCTCCACGCGTTCGGGCAGGCCGGTGAAGTGGTCGCGGCGCAGCGCATCGTCCTGCGTCGCCACGCCCGTCGCGCAGTTGTTGAGGTGGCAGATGCGCAGGTACTTGCAGCCCAGCGCGATCATCGGCGCGGTGCCGAAGCCGAAGCTTTCCGCGCCCAGCAGCGCGGCCTTGATCACGTCCAGGCCGCTCTTCAGGCCGCCATCGGTTTGCAGGATCACCCGCTCGCGCAGGTCGTTGGACATCAGCGCCTGGCGTGCTTCGGACAATCCCAGCTCCCACGGCGTGCCGGCGTAGCGGATCGACGACAGCGGGCTGGCGCCGGTGCCGCCGTCGTGGCCGGACACGGTGATGAGGTCCGCGCCGGCCTTCGCCACGCCCGTGGCGATCGTGCCCACGCCCGCGTGCGAGACCAGCTTCACCGACACCAGCGCCTGCGGATTGACCTGCTTGAGGTCGAAGATCAGCTGCGCCAGGTCCTCGATGGAATAGATGTCGTGGTGCGGCGGCGGCGAGATCAGGCCGATGCCCGGCGTCGCGTAACGCAGGCGCGCGATCAGCTCGTTGACCTTGTGGCCCGGCAGCTGGCCGCCTTCGCCGGGCTTGGCGCCCTGCGCGACCTTGATCTGCAGCACCTCGGCATTGACCAGATACTCCGGCGTGACGCCGAAACGGCCCGACGCAATCTGCTTGATCTTGGACACCTTGTCCGTGCCGTAACGCGCCGGATCCTCACCGCCTTCGCCGGAGTTGCTGCGGCCGCCCAGGCGGTTCATCGCGATGGCGAGCGCTTCGTGCGCCTCGGGCGACAGCGCGCCCAGGCTCATCGCGGCCGAGTCGAAGCGGCGCACGATCGCCGAGACCGGCTCGACGTCGTCGATCGCAATCGCGTTCGTGTTCGAGGTGTCGACTTCGAGCAGGTCGCGCAGTGCCGCCGTCGGGCGTTCGTTCACCGCCGCGGCGTAGCGTTGCCAGTCGCTCCATTCGCCGGTGGCGACCGCGCGTTGCAGGCTCACCACCACGTCCGGATTGAACAGGTGGTACTCGCCGCCGGGCGTGTACTTGAGCAGGCCGCCGATGGCGGGCAGGGCGTTGGCGTTCCAGGCGTGGTCGGCCAGTTCCTGCGCATCCGCATGCAGGTCGGCGAAGCCCGCGCCGCCGATGCGCGAGGGCGTGCCGGCGAAGCACAGGTCGACGACTTCGCGGTCCAGGCCGACGATCTCGAACAGGCGCGCGCCGCGGTAACTGCCGATGGTGCTGATGCCCATCTTCGAGATGATCTTCAGCAGGCCCTTCTTGATGCCGCGCCGGTAGCTGCGGCCGATCTCCGCGACCTGCCCGTGCTTGGTCTTGAGGATGCCGCGCACGCCCAGGTCGTGCAGCGTCTGATAGGCGAGGTAGGGATACACCGCCGTCGCGCCCACGCCGAGCAGACAGGCGAAATGGTGCGGATCGCGCGCGGTGCCGGTCTCGATGATGAGGTTGGATTCGCAGCGCAGGCCCACGCGCGCTAGGTGCTGGTGCACCGCGCCGGTGGCGAGCAGCGCGTGCACCATCAGGCGGTCCTGTTCGGGATAGCGGTCGCTCAGCACCAGCAGCACCTTGCCGGCGCGCGTGGCGGCTTCGGCTTCGGCGCAGATGCGCTCGATCGCGGCCTTCAGGCCTTCCTCCGGCGCGTAATGCAGGTGGATCAGCGCGTTGGCGTGTTCGTACTGCTCCATCGCCAGCATCTGCCGCAGCTTGCGCTGCGACAGCACCGGCGAGTTGAGGTGGATGTGGTTGACGTTGCCCGGACCGTCGACGAAGACGTTGCCTTCGCGGCCCAGCTGCGTCGCCAGCGACATCACGCAGTCCTCGCGCAGCGGGTCGATCGGCGGGTTGGTTACCTGCGCGAACGCCTGGCGGAACTGGTCGTACAGCGGCCGCACCTGCTGGCTCAGCACCGCCATCGGCACGTCGTCGCCCATCGAGCCGACGGCTTCCTGTTCGGTTTCCGCAAGCGGGCGCAGCACCTGCTCGCGTTCCTCGCGGGTGAGCTGGAACAGCTTCTGGAAGCGCGTCAGCGTTTCGGTGTCGAACGGTTCGGCGGCCAGCGCGGGATCGATCAGCTCGGTCTGCAGGTAGGTCATGCCCTGCTTGAGCCAGCGCTTGTACGGCGCGCGCGCGCGGTTGATGCGGTCGATGGCGTCGCTGTCGAGGACTTCGCCCAGATACAGATCGACCGCGATCATCTCGCCCGGGCCGAGCTTGCCCTTGGCTTCGATCTCCTCCGCCGGGCGTTCCCACACGCCGGCTTCGGAGGCGATGAGAAAGTGGCGATCGCGCGTGCGCATCCAGCGCGCCGGGCGCAGGCCGTTGCGATCGAGCGTGCACGCCGCGTAGCGGCCGTCGACCGTGACGATGCCGGCCGGACCGTCCCACGGCTCGGTGTTGAGCGAGTAGTACTCGTAGAACGCGGCGAGGTCGGCGTCCTTGTATTCCAGCGACTGCGTCGCCGGCGGGATCAGGATGCGCATCGCCTTGAGCAGGTCCATGCCGCCGGCCTGCAGCAGTTCGAGCATGTTGTCGAGCGACTGCGAGTCCGAGCCGTCGAGCGTGACGACCGGGTCGAACTCGGTCAGCTCCAGGTTCGGCGTGCGCCACACGTGCGCACGCGCCTGCGCCCAGGCGCGGTTGCCGGAGATGGTGTTGATCTCGCCGTTGTGGGCGAGCAGGCGGAACGGCTGCGCCAGCGGCCAGCGCGGCGTGGTGTTGGTGGAGAAGCGCTGGTGGAAGACGACGACGCTGGCGGTCAGGTCGCTGCGTTGCAGGTCCGGATACAGCTGCGCCAGCCGGTTCGGCAGCACCATGCCCTTGTAGCCGATGCTCGCCGTGGACAGGCTGACGACATAGAAGTCGGGCAGGTCGCGCAGCTGCTGTTCGGCGCGACGGCGCGCGAGGAACAGCGAACGCTGGAAGCTCGCCGCATCGAACGCGCCGGCGGGCTTGACGAAGATCTGCTCGATGCGCGGCATCGTGCGCCGTGCCAGTTCGCCGCAAGCGTCCAGGTCCACCGGCACCTGGCGCCAGCCGGCGACGCTCACGCGTTCGCGTTGCAGCTGCGCGCCCAGTTCGTCGCGCGCGCGCGCGGCGGCGGCCTCGTCGTGCGGCAGGAACACCAGGCCCGAGGCGTAATGCGCGCCGAGCGCGATGTTCGCCTCGCGGGCGAGCGCGCGCAGGAAGCCGTCCGGCTGGCGGATCAGCAGGCCGCAGCCGTCGCCGCTCAGGCCATCGGCGGCGATGCCGCCGCGATGCGTCATGCGTACCAGGGCTTCGATCGCGCGATCGACGATGGCGCGGCTGGGCGCGTCGTCGAGCTGCGCGATCAGGCCGAAGCCGCACGCATCGCGCTCATCGCGCGGGTCGTAGAGACCGACTGGGCCGGGACGGTACTGCTGCTGCATCGTCACTCCAACGCGGATTCACCGCTGGGTTGCTGTGCGAAACACGACAACGAACCTGGCTGAGGCACACGCCACACCGGGGATTCCGGCGACGACGAAGACGGTCCGCTCGCGCGGTCCGGCCTGCCTCACCACCCTGGTTCTACCGAATAAATCACACTTTGTGCAATGCGGCAATTTGTCTTGCGGACGACGCGCGCAAGGACGCGTCAGGAGGCACAAGTAATTGATCGGACGAGGAATGGTGCGCGACATCCGGAGGCGTTTGGTAACGGTTGAAACCATTCGCGCGATGGGTGCGCACGCAGTCCTTTCGTAGCCCGGGTAAGGCCGAAGGCCGCACCCGGGGACCCGCACGTTGCAGGATTGCGGAACGTCGATCCCGGGTGCGCTTCGCTTACCCGGGCTACGATGCCGTTGTTCCTCTCAGCTCTGCACTCCCTTCGGTCGCCGCAAGGCGAGAGGGAATGCGTCGACGCAGCGGAGAGAGGCGCGCGCGGCCAGCGCGCTAAACTGCCCGTCTTCCCGATCGCCCCCGGCCCCTCGTGACCGATACCGCTCCCGCCACGGGTGCGCGCCGCCGCGCCGCGCTCGCCTTCATCTTCGTCACCATCCTGATCGACGTCCTCTCGTTCGGCCTGATCATCCCGGTGCTGCCGCACCTGATCGAGCAGTTCGCCGGCGGCGACACCGCGCATGCGGCGTATTGGGTGGCGGCATTCGGCTTCCTGTTCGCCGGCATCCAGTTCATCACCTCGCCGATCCAGGGCGCGTTGTCGGACCGGTTCGGGCGGCGGCCGGTGATCCTGCTGTCGTGCCTGGGTCTGGGGCTGGACTTCGTGTTCATGGCGCTGGCGCCGTCGCTGGCGTGGTTGCTGGTGGGCCGGGTCATTTCGGGCATCACCTCGGCCAGTTTCACCACGGCCAACGCCTACGTCGCCGACATCACACCGGCCGACAAGCGCGCCAAGAGCTACGGCCTGCTCGGCGCCGCGTTCGGCGTGGGCTTCATCGTCGGGCCGCTGATCGGCGGCCAACTGGGCGAGATCGACCTGCGCCTGCCGTTCTGGTTCGCGGCCGCGCTGGCGTTGGTGAACTTCTGCTACGGCTGGTTCGTGCTGCCCGAGTCGCTGCCGAAGGAGCGCCGCAGCGCGCGCTTCGACTGGTCGCACGCCAATCCGCTCGGATCGCTGGTGCTGCTCAAGCGCTACCCGCAGGTGTTCGGTCTGGCGGCGGTGGTGTTCATCGCCAACCTGGCGCATTACGTGTACCCGAGCGTGTTCGTGCTGTTCGCCGACTACCAGTACCAGTGGGGCCCGCGCGAAGTGAGCTACGTGCTCGCCATCGTCGGCGTGCTCAACGTGATCGTGCAGGCGGGGCTGGTGGGCAAGGTCGTGCATGCGATGGGCGAGCGCCGCGCGCTGATTCTCGGCCTGGCCTGCGGTGCGGTGGGTTTTGCGATCTACGGGTTCGCCGACGTGGGCTGGGTGTTCCTGATCGGCCTGCCGATCTCCGCCGTATGGGGCCTGGCCGCGCCGTCGACGCAGGCGCTGATCACGCGACAGGTCGGGCCGGAAGTGCAGGGCCGCATCCAGGGCGCGCTGATGAGCCTGGTGAGCCTGGCGGGCATCATCGGCCCGGTCGTGTTCGCCGGCAGCTTCGGCTATTTCATCGATGCGCGCGCACCGGTGCACCTGCCGGGCGCCCCGTTCCTGATCGCCGGCGTGCTGCTGGCGGTGGCGGTGGGCATTGCGTGGCGGTATGCGCGCGTGCCCGCGGCGGCTTCGATCGAAGCGGTCGAAGCGCGGTGATGAAAGCCCCTCTCCCACCGGGAGAGGGGTTGGGGTGAGGGCTAACGAAGGGAATGAGTCGGAGCGCCGGTGCGGCGAGGCGCTGAGAGTTCATGCGTTCCCGCCCCGTTCCCCCTCATCCGCCCTGGATCAAGTCCAGGGCACCTTCTCCCGATGGGAGAAGGGAACAGCAAACCAGCAAACCAGCAGCGCGCCTCAGTCTTCCAGCGTCGTCAGCTGATCGCCCGGGAAGGGCAGCAGCGCCCAGAACGCGACCTCTTCGCGCGACCATTCGAAGGCGGCCTCGTTGAGGATGTCCAGCAGCGTGTCGAAGTCGGCACTGTTGGCCTCGCGCCATGCACCGGCGTTCTCGACCAGCCATACGTAACCGGGCGCAGGACGCCACGACATGTCGCGCAGCACGTCCGACAGCGCGTCCCAGTTCGCGCCGAACAGGTCGGGGAAGCCGCCGGCCTGCGCGAGCCGCGCCATCAGGTCAGTCTTGCCTTCGCAGCCGGCCAGGTCCACGCGCATCACCGCGAAGCCGAGCGCGTCCGCAGTCTGCGCCATGCCCTCGCTGTCGCGCTCGTCGATGAAATACGCGCCGCTGTGTTCGGGGTCGGAGAGGATGCTGCGCAGGTCCACGGCGTTCATCGCGCGTCCTTCGGTGGCGACCATTCGAAGCGGCGGAAGCTCTGGTAATGGTCCGAGGTGTACCAGTACTCCACCGGCGGATCGCCACCGGCGATGATGCGGCGCGCACCGCGCGTGTCCGCGCCGGGCGTGGGCACCGTGTACTCGCGGTAGTAGCCGCGCGGTTGCGGTGGCAGGTGGCCTTCGCGATTCTGGAACGTGCTGCCGTCCTGCCGGTACGGGTGCGTCGCGCCGCTGGCGATGCGGTCGAGCGCCGCGTGCGCCTCGGCCGGCAGGAACGCGGGATAAGCCGCGTCCGCGCGCTGTGTCGCGACGGGCGCGTTCGGCGCGCGCAGTTCGCCGTCGCCGGCGCGCTTGGTCCACAGCCACAGGCCGACCAGCGCGATCAGCGCCAGGACCACGATCGAATGACGATGCCGCGACATGCGCTGTTTCCGTGATCGGCGCGCGTGGCGCCGTTGCCTCAGCCGCAGCGTAAGCCGGTGATTGCGCCGCGGTCGTTGACGTCGACGTTCACGCGATCCTCGCGGAAGTCCATCGTCGCCGGTTGCCCCGGGCGCAGCACGCGCGCGTCGCGGCTGCCGGTGTCGCGCAGGATGCGGTTGACGACGTCGTCGTTGACCGCCGAGCCGATCGCCCAGCGCGCACCTTCGGCATTGCACAGACCACTGGGCGCCGCAGGACCCGCTGCCGGCGTCGTCGACGCGCAGCCCGCGAGCGACAGGGCAAGGACGGCGAGGCACAGGCTGCTGCGGATCATGGTCAATCTCCTTGGAAGTGGTCGGGCCATGGGCCCGCAGGGTTCATGCGGCGCACCGTGCGCCCGGACGCGTGTTCAGCGTGTAAACGCGGAGGATAGCCGGTCGCGGCGACGCGAAGGTTGCGCTGGATCGAAACTTCCTCGTCTGCTTCAGCGACGAGGAGGGTTTGCAGGTTGGCGCGATCTTTTGCATCGCGCCGCTCACGGCCGCTTGGCGAACTCCGCTTCCAGGATCGCGTACCCCGCATCCACCATGCCCAGCGCGGTGTACGTCTTGAACGCATTGGTGTTCTCGCGCTCCACATACAGTCGAAGGCCGACCACGCCCGGCGTCTGCCGCGCCAACGTTTCGACATGGCGGTACAGCGCGGAGAACACGCCCTGGCGGCGGAACGGCGGCGCCACGTACACGCTCTGGATCCACCACCAGTCACCGTTGCGCCAATCGCTCCACTCGCGCGTGAGCATCAGCGTGCCCGCCGGTGCGGCGATGGTTTCGCGGCCGGCCACCGCCGATTCCTGCATCGCGATGAAGTAACGCGCCTTCGCCGGATCGGCGATGCCCGCCTCCATGCCGGCGCGCACCGTGGCTTCGTCCAGGTGCTTGTGTTCGGTTTCCAGCGCCATGGCCTGCGCCCACTGTGCGAGCAGGTCGCGATCGTGGGCGTGGGCGGGGCGGATGCGCAGCGTGGACATGGCGCGAGGCACCGGAGTGGGGAACGCCGAGTGTACGGCGCCGGCCCGTGGCCGGCGCTCACGCGTCACATCTTCTTGCTGGCCTCAGCGCGTAACGGTGATGACGCCGCAGGCGATGCGTCCGCCCGCATTGCCCGTGGGCTGCGTGCGGTAATCGTCCGGCGAGGCGTGCACGATCACCGCCTTGCCGGCGACGTCGTTGGTCGCGCCGCCGCCGAGCGTCACGCCTTGCGCATGCGCGTTGACCTGCGCCACGCCCTCGGCGTTGGCGACGATGTTGTCCATGTCGCCGCCGTGGTGCGCGCCGCTGCCGACCTTGCCGTGCGGCTGCGCGGAGGGATTGAAGTGACCGCCGGCGCTGCTGGCGTCGACCGCGCTGCAGTCGCCCTTCTCGTGGATGTGGATGGCATGCGTGCTGCCCGGCGAAAAACCGCCGATCTCGCCCGTCAAGTGCACGCCGTCGCCCATCGGCACGATGCTCAGCTTGCCGCTGACCAGGCTGCCCGACGCCGAAGCGAGGTTGACCGTCGCCGCCTTCGCGGTGGACTGCGCGGCCGGCGCCGCCGGCGCCGCCGGTGCCGTGCTCTTCGTCGGCGCCGACGAACTGCAGGCCGACAGCGCCACGACGGCGGTGGCGAGCAGGGCGGGCATCAGCGGGGTCTTCATCGGCATCTCCTTGCGATCATGCGGTGTTGCGAATGGGGAAACCGGATGCGCGGCGGGCGCATCGGGGTGGCGTGCAGCGTAGCGATGGGTGAGTGGGCCAGCGGTGAACAGCGTGATGGCCTCATGAAGGGCGTCGTCGTCCCGGCCCGAGCTTGCGCGTGAGCGTGTTGCGCCCCAGGCCGAGCCGCGCCGCCGCTTCGGTACGGCGCCCGCCGGTGTGTTCCAGCGCGGCGTCGAACAATGCGCGCTCGAAGCGCTCGCGTGCCTGCGCATGGATGTCGTCGCGCCCCAGTTCCAGCTGCGCTCGCGCCCATGCCGACAGGCGGCGATCCCAGTCATCATCGCCGCCCGTTTGCGCAGCGTCCTGGCCTGGTGTGGCCGCAAGCGCGTCGTCGAGGTCCTCGCGCGCGATGGTCTCGCCCGGTGCGAGCGCGGCCAGTCGCCAGCACAGGTTCTCCAGCTGACGCACGTTGCCGGGCCAGTCGTAGGCGATCAAGCGTTCCAGTGCGCCGGGCGAAAAACGCTTGGCCGGCGCATCGAAACGCGTCGCGGCGGCATGCAGGAAACGCTCCGCCAGCCGCGGAACGTCCTCGCGCCGTTCGCGCAGCGCCGGCAGGCGCAGGCGCACCACGTCGAGGCGGTGCAGCAGGTCGGCGCGGAAGCGGCCGGCTTCGACCAGCGCTTCCAGATCCTGGTGCGTCGCGGCGATCACGCGCACGTCCACGCGGATGAGTTCGCGCCCGCCGACGCGGAAGAACTCGCCTTCGGCCAGCACGCGCAGCAAGCGCGTCTGCAACGGCAGCGGCATGTCGCCGATCTCGTCCAGGAACAGTGTGCCGCCGTGCGCCTGTTCGAAACGCCCGACGTGACGACGCTGCGCGCCGGTGAAGGCGCCCGCTTCGTGGCCGAACAGCTCGCTTTCCAGCAGCTCGGCCGGAATGGCCGCCGTGTTGAGCGCGACGAACGGCGCGCGTGCACGCGGCGACTCGCGGTGCAACGCGCGCGCGACCAGCTCCTTGCCGGTGCCCGTCTCGCCCGTGATCAGCACCGACAAAGGCGCCTGCGCCAGGCGGCCGATCGCGCGGAACAGCGTGCGCATCGCCGGTGTTTCGCCGATCAGCGCGTCGTCCTGCGTGGCGGCCGTGTCGCGCTGCGGCGGCGCGGCGCTGTCGATCGTGGCGAGCGTGCGCGCGGCCAGCTCGACCGCTTCGTCCAGATCGAAAGGTTTGGACAGGAACTCGTGCGCGCCGCCGCGGAACGCGCCCGCCGTGCTGGCGACATCGGTGTAGGCGCTCATCACGATCACCGGCAGCTTCGGCGCCTGCGCCTTCAATTTGTCGAGCAGCACCAGCCCGTCGTCGCCGGGCATGCGCACGTCGGTGAACAGCAGGTCCGGCGCGCCGCGTTGCGCCAGCGCATCGAGCGCCTCGCGGGCGTTCTCGAAACCGTCCACGCGATAGCCCGCCTCGCGCAGCGCGGTGGCCAGCACGAAGCGCACGCTGCGGTCGTCGTCGACCACCCAGACGCGGGCGTTGCTCATGTCGCTTCTTCCTCGACCTGCATCGGCAGCAGCAGGGTGAACACGGTGTGGCCGGGCCGCGAGCGGTACGCCAGCGAGCCGCGGTGCTCGCGCGCGACCTGCTGCGCCAGCGCCAGGCCGAGCCCGCTGCCCTCGGCGCGGCCGGAGACCAGCGGCAGGAACAGACGCTCGGTGAGTTCCTCAGGCACGCCGCGGCCGTCGTCGATGATGTCCAGCCGCAGCGCCATCGGATGCACCGCGTCGCCGATGCGCACCGCGTGCTCGGCGCGCGTGCGCAGCGTGACGTTGGCGGCGCCGGCCTCGATCGCGTTGCGCACCAGGTTCCACACCGACTGCATCAAACGGTCGGCGTCGCCGGCGAACTCGGGCAGGCTGGGGTCGTAATCGCGCACCAGGCGCACCGCCCAACCGGCCTCGCTCTCGGCCAGGCGCAGCACGCGTTCGAGCACGGCGTGGATGTTGAGCGGCACATGCGGACGCGGCGGCGCGGGCGTGAGCAGGCGA
The DNA here is from genome assembly GCF_038446665.1 of Lysobacter sp. FW306-1B-D06B. Taxonomy (NCBI): domain Bacteria; kingdom Pseudomonadati; phylum Pseudomonadota; class Gammaproteobacteria; order Lysobacterales; family Lysobacteraceae; genus Lysobacter; species Lysobacter sp. FW306-1B-D06B. Next base: position 848,902 of record NZ_CP151802.1, read on the forward strand.
TCGACCAGCGCGGTGAGGCGCTCGACTTCAGAACCGATCATCGCCACCAGTTCGCGCGAATCGCCCGACGGGTTGTCGGCATCGATGCGCCGCGCGAGCAATTGCGCGGCACCCTTGAGGCCCGCGAGCGGATTGCGAAGTTCATGGGCCAGTCCCTTCAGCGAAGCCGACAGCGCCGAGGGCAGCAGCAGCGCCGGATCGTCGCCGGGGAACTCATCGACCGGGTGCGCCTCCAGCAACCAGCCGCCGTCGTCGCGTCGGCTCAGCCAAACATCGGCGAAACACTCCTCGCCGTCGGCGTAGCGCAGGCGGTTGCGGCGCAGGCGCAGCGGGGCGTCGGCCGCATCGAGCCGGGCCATCGCCTCGGCCAACCGGCCCTCGCCACCGTCCAGACCCGCCAGCGGCCACCCCACCAGCCGCCGCGCGCTGACCCCGAGCCAGCGCGAGAACGCCGCGTTGCACCCGACGATCGCCCCTTCCTCATCGCTCCACGCGACCGGCGTGGTCAGCGCGTCGAGCTCGGGGCGGGCGGTGTCGGGCGGGGTGGGGGTGGGCATTGCACCATGTTAGTGCAAAAGCTGGGGCGCGCTGATCGGTCGAGCCCCTCACTCTGACCGGCCTCTCGGGCTTTCCCGTTATCGATACCGGGAGGCCATGATGTCCACCGTCGAGCCCGTCAAACTGTTCTCCGAGTTGAAGGAAGAAACCTTCAGGCGGCAGCTTTCAAATTCAGAGAACTTCGATAGGTCAATCCTGACCTACGCAAGCGGCGCGCTCGCCCTTTCGCTCGGATTCCTCAAGGACTTCGTGCCGCTGACCCGGGCTGCGCATGCCTATCTGTTGTACGGGTCGTGGCTGCTATTCGCCCTGTGCATCACGCTTACGATCGCGTCCTACCTGTTGGCACAGCTTGCGCTGAAACGGCATTTGGAGATCGCCGACGACTACTACCTGAAGCAGAACACCAGCGCATGGGGTTCACCCAACACGCCTGCCCTCCTGACCGAGATCTTCAACTGGGCCTCTGGCTCCGCGTTCTGTCTTGCCGTTTTCCTCACCACCGCGTTCATCGCCATCAATGCGAAGGAGGCTTCCATGTCTTTCAACAAGGACGACAAAGGACCACGGCCCAATGTGAAGATCATCATCGACGATGGTGTGCGAAAGGCAGCGGGCGTGCCCCCCATGACGCGTATCCCAGGCGCGACACCGCCCATCGTGCCATCCAAACCGGAGACGCCCGCGCAGCCGACGCCTGAAAAGCCCAGGAAGGACTGACGCGTCGACGACGAAGCCGCCGACGCGCACGCGCAAGCGCTCAGGCCCCGCTCACGAGGTGTGACGTGTGGGACTGCCATCGCCGCAGGGACCTTGGCATGATCGGCGGCCTCGCGCTGCATCCTCCGCGGCATTCATTCAGGGATTGATCCATGCCTGCACGTTCGCGCTTCACGCTGCTTCTCGCGGCGCTTCTGGTTCCGACTTGCGCGTTCGCAGGCGGGCCCGACATCCACACGCAGGACGTCACGCGTTTCTACGCGCTCTACGACGCCACCGACGGCAAGCCGACGGTGCAACAGATCCAACAGGAGTACATCGCCCAAGGCACGCCGAGCCTGGCCGAGTTCGCGCGTCTGCGACGCGTCACCGCGCAGAGCATCGCCGATCGCATGGCGAGCGATCCGGCCGTCTATGCCAATGCGAAGCGATGCCTGGCCGAACTGCCGGCGGTCGAACGAAGGCTCGCCGACACGTTCGCGCGCCTGGCGAGCGTGTATCCGCAAGCGAAATTCCCGCCGGTCGCCATCGTCGTCGGTCGCGGTCGGCCGGTGGGCATGACGCATCCGGGCGGCGTCACGCTGGGCCTGGAGGCGCTGTGCGCGGCGGATTTCATGAATCCGAACGTGCAGGACCGCTTCGTGCATGTCATCGCGCACGAGTACGCGCACATCCAGCAGACCGCGCCGACCGAGTTCGAACCGGGCGATCCGCAGGCCACGGTGCTGCGCCTGGCGCTGGCCGAAGGCACGGCCGAGTTCATCGCCGAACTCGTCTCGGGCAACGTCGGTAATTCGCGCCACGCCGGATGGACGCGGGGCAAGGAAGCGCAGATCGAATCGGCCTTCGCGCGCGACATGGACAGCACCGACCTGTCGGCGTGGTTCTACGACTACCGCAGCGGATCGGATGCGCCGTACGACCTGGGCTACTGGGTCGGCTATCGCATCGTGAAGGCGTATTACCTGCGCGCGGACGATCGCAGGCAGGCGGTGAAGGACATCCTCGAGATGGACGATCCCAAGGCGTTCCTGGCGCGCAGCGGCTGGACGCCCGGCATGAGCCTGCCGGGCGCGTTGGCCGTGGGCGATTGAGGCGCGCGCTCAGCGCCCGGGCATCACCGCGGGCTTGCCTGCATCCTTCAGGAAGAACACGACGAACTTCGCCGGCTCGGTCTTGCTGGCGTTGCGGCTGACGGCGTGGATGTCGCCGGGCTTCTCGGTCCAGGCCTGGCCCGCTTTCAGCGTGACTTCCTCGCCGCCTTCCACGGCCATCGTCACCGCACCCTCCAGCACGTACACGAACGCGTATGCATCGTGATGGTGCAGCGGCGAGGAGCCGCCCGGCGGATACGTCACGGTGAGCACGTGCCCTTCCTTACCCGGGTAGTCGGGCAGCGGCTGGGTCAGGACCGGCGTGACGACGGGGCCGGGGGCCGCGCTGTGGTGCTGGCCGTGGGCGACGGCGCCGACCGATAGCATCGCGATGGTCAGGCCGAGGGAGTGGTAGATGCGCATGGGGGAAACTCCGGTGTCCGCCGTACTGGGCACGGCGAGAGTGGTGATGAAGGCGAGGCGTCGTGACGTCGCGGGCCTTCGGCGCAAGGAGTCTAGGAAGCACCCCCACGCGCAGGTAGCCCCGCGCGGGGACGCTTCGTGTTGAGCCGGGCGCAACAATGCGGCCCCTCGCGCGCGAGATGAACACGCGTCCAAACCCTGCCGGTCTACCGTGCATCCCTGCACATGTGGGCATCGCTGCGATGCCGTTACAGTTCGCGCCGTCGAAGGGAGATCGCTCATGCGCAAGGTGCTCGTGTCCGTGCTGGTTCTGATCGCGCTGCTGGCCGGCGCCGCCTATTGGTGGATGCGCCCGCAGCGCGACCCACCGCCCGATCCGCGCATGGCCTGCCACGTCGGCCTCTATCGCCTGGACGACGGGCGCTGGGTGGACTTCGCGCCCGTGTCGGGCGAAGGACTGCGCTGGCGCCTGATGGACGGACGCACCGGTAAGGTGGTGCAGGACGCCGCGGGCAAGTGGACCGGCACCGTCGGTTGGAGCGATCGCGCCGATCCCACGCCGGTGTCGCTGGGCACGTGCGAAGCGCCGGCGTTCTCGTTCGAGGGGCAGCGCGGGACGAGGCTCGAATTCAAGGCCGTGGAAACCCGCTTCCAGGGCAACGGCGAAACGCTGGCGGGCCGGCTGGTGATGCCGCCGGGCGATGGGCCGGTGCCGATCGCGGTGATGGTGCACGGCTCGGAGCGTTATTCGGCGCGCACGTTCAACGCGTTCCAGCGCATCTTCCCGGCGCACGGCATCGGCGTGTTCGTGTACGACAAGCGCGGCACGGGCGAGAGCACCGGCCGCTACTCGCAGGACTTCCACCTGCTCGCCGACGACGCCGCGGCCGCATTGAAGGAAGCGCGTCGCCTCGCCGGTTCGCGCGCGGGCCGCGTGGGCTACAGCGGCGGCAGCCAGGCGGGCTGGATCGAACCGCTCGCCGCGCAGCGCAGCGATCCGGCATTCGTCGCGGTGAGCTACGGCCTGGCCGACAGCCCGCTGGCCGAAGACCGCGACCAGGTGCAGCTGGACCTGATCAAGGCCGGCTTCCACGGCGATGCGCTGGTGAAGGCGCGCGAAGTCAGCGACGCCACCGGCGCGGTGATGGCCTCGGGCTTCAAGGACGGCTTCGATCGGCTGGAAGCGGTGAAGGCGAAGTACGGCAAGGAGCCGTGGTGGAGCGCGATGCAGGGCGAGTACACCGGCGATCTGGTCAAGCATTCGCCGCTGATGCTGCGCCTGTTCGGTCCGCTGCACGACGAAGGCACCACGTGGAGCCACGATCCGATGCCGCCGCTGCGCGCGACGAAAGTGCCGCTGCTGTGGATCATCGCCGGCAGCGACGCCGAGGCGCCGCCGGAAGAATCGCGTCGCCGCTTGCTGTCGGTCGCGCGCGAGAACGCGAACGTGGAGGTGGTGGAGTTCCCCGGCACCGACCACGGCATCATCGAGTTCGACACCGGAGCCGACGGCGAGCGCACCGCGACGCGCTACGCCGATGGCTACTACGCAATGCTGGTGGACTGGATCCGCGATGGCGCCTTGCGCGCCGAGCCGTACGGCAATGCGGAGCGGTTGGCGCCGCGGTGACGGGAGTTCTTCCTTCTCCCCTCGCGGGAGAAGGTGCCGCGAAGCGCCCTCACCCCAACCCCTCTCCCGCACGCGGGAGAGGGTCCAACGCGCAAGCTCACGCAGGCCGATACGGCAACCGCAGCACGACGTCGACGCCACCGTCGTCCGTCGCGCGCGTGGCCAGCTCGCCGCCGTGCCCCGTCGCGATCGCACTGGCGATCAGCAGCCGCAGGCCCAGGCCGTCGCCGGCCGGTGCGGGCTGCGGCTCGGTGAACAACGTGTCCACGTTGCTCGACGCACGCAGCGCCGCACTCAGCGGCCCGGCCAACCAAACGCCGCCGTCGTCCAGGCGCACCGTCACCGTGCCCTTGGTTGCGTTCGCGACGCCCGCTTCCAGTGGCGTGTCCAGCGGCGTCGACACCAGCCAGAAGAATGTGGAAAGCAGGTTCGCCAGGCGCGAGGCATCGCCTTCCAGGCAGACGTTGTCGGCGCCGTCCTCGTAGCTGACCTCCACCGCGTTGGCGCCGATGCCGCGGCTGGCTTCGATGATCAGCGCCAGGTCGATCGGCCCGCTGCGCGTGAGCAGGCGGCCCTGGTCGGAACGCACCCAGTCGCCGATCTCGTCGATCATGCCGGTGAGCCGGCGAATCTGCCGGTCCACCAGCTCGAACAGTTCGTCGCGCTCGGGCCCGTCGGCCGAACCGTGCCGCAGCAGGAACAGGGCGGACTGGATCGGTGACAGCGGGCCGCGCAGGTCGTGCGCCCACTTGCTCATCCAGTGTGGGCTGGTGCCGTTCATTGCGGTGTGTCCTCAGCGAGCGGACGCAATCCCTTGCTGCAGATGTCCATGATGGCCTGGATGTCCGGCGGCTTGACCAGGTGATGGTCGAAGCCCGCCTGCAGCGTGCGCTGCCTGTCTTCCGGCTGGCCCCAGCCGGTGACGGCGACGATCACCAGCGTGGCGCCGTGCGCGTCGCGCAATGCGCGCGCCACGTCGTAACCACTGCGCCCGGGCATGCCGACGTCGAGGAAGACGATCTCCGGTACGAAGCCCGCCACTTCGGCTTCCACCGTCTGCGGGTCGTATACCGCGCGCGTGTCGTGGCCGAGCAGGCGCACCATCATCGCCAGCGTGTCGGCGGCGTCGCGGTTGTCGTCCACCACCAGCACGCGACGCGGCGCCGAAGCGATGCCGCGCGTGGCCGGCAGCGCAGGCGCCACCACTTCGGTCACGCCCGCCTGCGGCAAGTGCACCCGGAACGTCGAGCCGTGACCTGGGCCTTCGCTTTGCACTTCCACGCGGCCGCCGTGCATCTCGGTCAGGCGCTGCACCAGCGTCAGGCCGATGCCGAGGCCGCCGCGCGAGCGTTCCACCGTGGTGTCCACCTGGCGGAACATCTCGAACACGGTTTCCATCTGCTCCGCCGTCAGGCCGATGCCGGTGTCGCGCACCCAGACCTGCACTTCCGCGTCGCAGAGCTGTGCGCCCAGTTCGATGCGGCCGTCGGGATCGGAGTACTTCGCCGCGTTGTTGAGCAGGTTCGCGAACACCTGGGCCAGACGCGCATGGTCCGCATCCAGCGGCACCGGCGCCTCGGGCAATTGCAGGTGCAGGCTGTGGCCGCCCTGGTCGATGAGCGGGCGCGCGGTATCGACGGCGGCGGCGATCACGTCCTGCAGCACGGTCGTTCCGCGCCGCAGCGTGAGCTTGCCGCGCGTGATGCGGGCGATGTCGAGCAGGTCCTCGATCATGCGCACCAGCAGCGACAGCTGACGCTCCATCATCGTCAGCAGCGGGTCGTGGTCGTCCGGCGCGCGCAGGCGTCGCACGGCGAGCGCGTTCTGCAACGGCGCCAGCGGATTGCGCAGTTCGTGCGCCAGCGTGGCGAGGAACTCGTCCTTGCGCTGATCGGCCTCGCGCAACTGGCGCTCGGCGCGCGTGCGTTCCTTGTTCTCGGCCAGCAGTTCGCGGTTGCGCAGCGCCAGCTCCGTGTTGGCGACGCGCAGCGAGGCGTTCAGGCGTTCCAGCTCGCGCGCCTTCTCCAGCTCCAGCTCGCGGTGCTTGTTCTCCAGGCTGGCGTTGAGCACCTGCAGCTCGCGCCGCTTGCGGTACAACTCGGCCAGCACCGAGACCTTGGTGCGCATGATCTCCGGGATCACCGGCACCATGACGTAGTCCACCGCGCCGAGCTTGTAGCCGCGCAGGCGGTCCAGGTCGCTCAGGTTCACGGCGGTGACGAAGATGATCGGCGTGTTCTCGAAGCGCGGATGCTGGTGGATCAGCGTCGCCGTTTCGAAGCCGTCCATCACCGGCATGTTCACGTCGAGCAGGATGACCGCGTACTCGTCCTCCATCAGCAGCTTCAGCGCTTCCATGCCCGAACGCGCGTCCACCAGCTCTTCGCCCAGCGGCTCCAGGATGGTGCGATAGGTCAACAGGCGCCCGGGCTGGTCGTCGACCAGCAGGATCTTGACCGGTGCGGCCGCCGTGGCGGCCGCGGCATCGTTCAGCGTTGCAGCCATTGACGCAGGACTCCGAGCAGCTGGTCGGTGACGACCGGCTTGGCCAGGTAGTCGGAGGCACCGGCCTCCAGGCACTTTTCACGATCGCCCTTCATGGCCTTGGCGGTGAGCGCGACGATGGGCAGCGTGCGGCGATCGCCGCGCGTGCGGATCTCGCGCATCGTGTCGTAGCCGTCCATGCCGGGCATCATGATGTCCATCAGCACCAGGTCGAGCTCGGGCATGTCGCCGACCTTGGTGATCGCGTCGCGGCCGTTGCCGGCGGTGTGCACGTGCATGCCGTGGCGCTCGAGCACGCTGGACAGCGCGAAGATGTTGCGCACGTCGTCGTCCACCACCAGCACGTTCTTGCCGCGCAGGCCGTCGTCGGATTCGTGCAGGCTGCGCACCATGCGCTGCTTGGCCGCGGGCAGGTCGCCGATCACGCGGTGCAGGAACAACGCCGTCTCGTCGAGCAGGCGCTCGGGCGATTCCACGCCCTTGAGCACCACGCTGCGCGCCACGCGGCGCAGGCGATCGCTCTCGTCCGCGCTGAGGTCCTTGCCGGTGAACACCACGATCGGAACGCGCTTCAATGCATTGTCCGCATGGATCCGGTCGAGCAGGTCGAAGCCGCTCATGTCGGGAAGGCGCAGGTCGAGCACCGCGCAGTCGTACTTGCCGTCGCGCAGCGCCGCCAGCGCTTCCTCGCCGGAACCGACGGTGTCGATCACGATGTCGTCGTGGCGCAGCAGCTCGACGATGCTCATCTGCTCGTTGGCATCGTCCTCCACCACCAGCAGGCGCTTCACGCGCGGCGTGGCGTATTCCTTGATGCGCTCAAGCGCCTCGCCGATGGTTTCCGAGGTGGACGGCTTGGCGAGGTAGGAGAACGCGCCGCGCTCGATGCTGTGGTGGCGGCTCTCCTCCACCGTGACGATCTGCACCGGGATGTGCCGCGTCGCCGCGTCCTGCTTCAGTCGCGCCAGCACTGTCCAGCCGAGCATGTCCGGCAGGAAGATGTCGAGCGTGATGGCGGTGGGGCGGTATTCGCGCACCAGTCGCAGCGCTTCGTCGCCGCGATTGGCGTGCAGCACCTGGAAGCCGCGCGAGCGCGCCAGGTCGCGCAGCACGGAGGCGTAGTGCGTGTCGTCCTCGACGATCAGCAAGGTCGGCACTTCCGCCATCAGCACGTCGCGGTCGTCGTCGATCCGCTCGGCCGCGGGTGCATCCACGCCGGCCACGTGTTCGGCCGGCACCGGCACTTCCACGCGCACGCGGCTGGACATGCGCGTGGCATCGCGCGCGGCATCGCGGGCGTCGCCGCTGCCGACGTAGTTGAGCGGCAGGTACAGCGTGAACGTGCTGCCTTCGCCTTCCACGCTGTGCAGCTTGAGCTCGCCGCCGAGCAGGCCCGCGATCTCGCGGCTGATCGCCAGCCCCAGGCCCGTGCCACCGTACTTGCGCGCAGTGCCTGCGTCGGCCTGCTGGAAGGCCTCGAACACGATGCGCTGCTTGTCCGGCGAGATGCCGATGCCGGTGTCGGTGACCTCGATGGCGACCACCACCGGCGCACGCGACAGCACCGGGTGCTCGTCGTTCCAGCCGCGCGTGACCGGACGCGCGCTCAGTCGCACGCTGCCGTGCTCGGTGAACTTGAACGCATTCGACAGCAGGTTCTTGAGGATCTGCTGCAGGCGCTTGGGGTCCGAACGCAGCGTCGGTCCCAGTTCCTTGGCCATCTCCACGACGAAATCGAGCTTGCGCCGCTCGGCCTCGTGGCGGAATCCGCGCTCCAGGTTCTCGCGCAGGTGCGCGAAGCTAATGGCTTCGATGTCGATGGTCACCGTGCCGGATTCGATCTTCGACAGGTCCAGGATGTCGCTGATCAGGTGCAGCAGGTCGGTGCCGGCGGCGTGGATGGTGCGGCCGAACTCGACCTGGCGCTCGCTCAGGTTGTCTTCCGGATTCTCCGCCAGCTGCTGGCTCAGGATCAGGATGCTGTTGAGCGGTGTACGCAGCTCGTGCGACATGTTGGCCAGGAACTCGGACTTGTAGCGCGAGGTCTGCGCCAGCTCGGCCGCCTTCTCTTCCAGCGCGCGACGGGCATGCTCGATCTGCAGGTTCTTCTGCTCCACCTCGGACTTCTGCGCGGCCAGCAGCGAGGCCTTGAGCGCGATTTCCTCGTTGGTCTGCTGCAACTCGTTCTGCTGCGTCTGCAGTTCACCGGCCAGCTGCTGCGACTGCGACAGCAGGCGCTCGGTGCGCATCGTCGCTTCGATCGTGTTGAGCACGATGCCGATGCTGCCGGAGAGCTGTTCGAGGAACGCGCGCTGGGAAGGCGTGAACTCGTGCAGCGTCGCCAGTTCGATCACCGCCTTCACCTGGTCCTCGAACAGCACCGGCAGCACGATCACGCTGCGCGGCGTGGCTTCGATCAGACCCGACTGGATGCGCACGCGCTGCGCGTCGTCGTCGATGCCGTGGATGTCCTCCAGCAGGATCAGGCGCGCCTCGGCGGCGCATTGGCCGATCAGGCCTTCGCCGAACGCGAGTGTGCGACTGACCGCGGGCGAGGTGTCGGCGTAACCGGCCAGCTGGCGCAGACGCGGCGATTCGCCATCGCCTTCTTCGACGATGTACATCAGGCCCTGTTGTGCGTCGACCAGCGGCGCCAGTTCCGACAACAGCATCTGCCCGAGCGTGAGCAGGTCGCGCTGGCCCTGCATCATCGAGGAGAACTTGGCGAGGTTGGTCTTCAGCCAGTCCTGCTCGCGGTTCGACTCGGTCGTCGCGCGCAGGTTGGCGATCATCGCGTTGATGTTGTCCTTCAGGTCCGACACTTCGCCGCGCACGTCCACCTGGATCGAACGCGTGAGGTCGCCCTGCGTCACCGCGGTCGCCACTTCGGCGATCGCGCGCACCTGGTTGGTCAGGTTCGCGGCGAGCTGGTTCACGTTGGCGGTGAGGTCCTTCCAGATGCCGGCCGTGCCCGGCACCTTGGCTTGGCCGCCCAGACGGCCTTCCACGCCGACCTCGCGCGCGACCGTGGTCACCTGGTCGGCGAAGATCGCCAGCGTGTTGGTCATGTTGTTGATGGTGTCGGCTAGTTCGGCGACTTCGCCCTTGGCCTCCACCGTCAGCTTGCGGTGCAGGTCGCCGTTCGCCACCGCCGTCACCACCGCCGCGATGCCGCGCACCTGCGTGGTGAGGTTGGACGCCATCGAGTTGACGTTGTCGGTGAGGTCCTTCCACGTACCGGCCACGCCGGGCACGCGCGCCTGGCCGCCGAGCTTGCCTTCGGTGCCGACTTCGCGCGCCACGCGCGTGACTTCCGCGGCGAAGCCGTTGAGCTGGTCCACCATCGTGTTGAGCGTTTCCTTCAGCTGAAGGATTTCGCCCTCCGCGCCGACCGCGATCTTGCGCGACAAGTCGCCCTTCGCCACGGACGTCGCCACTTCGGCGATGTTGCGCACCTGCGTGGTGAGGTTGGACGCCATCGAGTTGACGTTGTCGGTGAGGTCCTTCCACGCGCCGGTCACGCCCGGCACCTGCGCCTGGCCGCCGAGCTTGCCTTCGGTGCCGACTTCGCGCGCCACGCGCGTGACTTCCGCGGCGAAGCCGTTGAGCTGGTCCACCATCGTGTTGATGGTTTCCTTCAGCTGGAGGATTTCGCCCTTCACGTCCACCGCGATCTTGCGCGAGAGGTCGCCCTTCGCCACCGCTGTCGTCACTTCGGCGATGTTGCGCACCTGCGCGGTGAGGTTGGACGCCATCGAGTTGACGTTGTCGGTGAGGTCCTTCCACGTGCCTGCGACGCCCGGCACCTGCGCCTGGCCGCCGAGCTTGCCTTCGGTGCCCACTTCGCGCGCCACACGCGTGACTTCCGCGGCGAAGCCGTTGAGCTGGTCCACCATCGTGTTGATGGTTTCCTTCAGCTGGAGGATTTCGCCCTTCACGTCCACGGTGATCTTGCGCGAGAGGTCGCCCTTCGCCACGGCGGTGGTCACCTCGGCGATGTTTCGCACCTGCGAGGTGAGGTTGGAGGCCATCGCGTTGACCGAGTCGGTCAGGTCCTTCCACGTACCGGCGACGCCCGGCACGACGGCCTGGCCGCCCAGTCGGCCTTCGGTGCCCACTTCGCGCGCCACGCGCGTGACTTCCGAGGAGAAGCCGTTGAGCTGGTCCACCATCGTGTTGATGGTGTCCTTCAGTTCCAGGATTTCGCCGCGCACGTCCACGGTGATCTTGCGCGAGAGGTCGCCCTTCGCCACCGCCGTGGTCACTTCGGCGATGTTGCGCACCTGCAGCGTCAGGTTCGACGCCATCGAGTTCACGTGGTCCGTGAGGTCCTTCCACGTGCCGGCGACGTCGGGTACCTGCGCCTGACCGCCGAGCTTGCCTTCGGTGCCCACTTCGCGCGCCACGCGCGTGACTTCGGAGGAGAAGCCGTTGAGCTGGTCGACCATCGTGTTGATGGTGTTCTTCAGCTCCAGCATTTCGCCGCGCACGTCCACGGTGATCTTGCGCGAGAGATCGCCCTTCGCCACGGCAGTCGTCACCTCGGCGATGTTGCGCACCTGCGAGGTGAGGTTGGACGCCATCGCGTTGACGGAGTCGGTCAGATCCTTCCATGTGCCGGCCACGCCGGGCACGATCGCCTGGCCGCCCAGTCGCCCTTCGGTACCGACTTCGCGCGCCACGCGCGTCACTTCCGAAGCGAAGCCGCGCAGCTGGTCCACCATCGTGTTGATGGCTTCCTTCAGCTGCTGGATTTCGCCGCGCACGTCCACGGTGATCTTGCGCGAGAGGTCGCCGTTGGCGACCGCGATGGTCACGTCGGCGATGTTGCGCACCTGCGCGGTCAGGTTGGAGGCCATCTGGTTGACCGAGTCGGTCAGGTCCTTCCACACGCCCGACACGCCTTTCACCTTCGCCTGGCCGCCGAGCTTGCCTTCGGTGCCCACCTCGCGGGCCACGCGCGTGACCTCGGAGCTGAACTCGCCCATCTGCTCGATCATGCGGTTGACGATGTTCGCCGAGCGCAGGAATTCGCCCTTCAGCGGGCGGCCGTCGGCCTCCAGCGGCACGGTGCGGGTGAGGTCGCCCTTGGCGACGCCGGCCATCGCCTCGCCCATCGCCTCGACCGGGCGGACCAGGTCGTCGATCAGCGCGTTGACCGATTCCTCCATGCCCGACCACTGACCTTCGCGGTTGGCCGGGTTGATGCGCTGGCGCGTCTGGCCTTCGCGGCCGACGGCTTCGCCCACGCGAGCCAGCTCGGCGGCGAGGCGACGGTTATGGCTGACGATCTCGTTGAGGATCTGCGCGAGCTGGCCTTCCTGTCCTTGCCAGTTGAGCGGCAGGCGCACGGAGAAGTCGCCGGCGCGCACGGCGTCCATGGCTTCGATGATGATGTCCAGCGGCTCGCGCGGGGCCTCGGCCCCTGCACGCCGCTTCGCTGCCGTTGCTACGGCTTTCGCAGGCGATGGCGTCGCCTTGCGCGCCGATTGCGAACGGCGCGACTTGGTTTCCGTGCTCACCCGACATCCCCCATGCCCTGCGGCGTCTTTCGGAAAATCGCCCGAGCTTATCGCAGCGGCGATGACGGAATGTTCACGTTCGTTGGCGGTTCCCGTCGTCGCCGGGGGCTGCGATGGGCGGACTTTGACGGCCTCGCACGCGGCTTTCGAGCACGGCGTAGCCGGCCATCGCCAGCAGCAGCGGCCCCAGGTAGTAGCAGGCGCGGTAGGCCAGCAACGCGGCCAGCATCTGGGGTTGCGGAACCTCGTGGCCGAGCAGCGCGATGAAGACCGCCTCCAGCACGCCGATGCCCGCCGGGATGTGGGCGATGGCCGCCGCCACGGCCGCGACCAGCAGCGCGCCGAGCACCGCCGTGTAGGTCACGCCCGCCGGCATCAGCACGAACAGCAGTGCCGCCATCAGCGCCCAGTTGGTCGCCGCCAGTCCCAGCTGCAACAGCGCCAGCGGCACCGAAGGGAGGCGGAAGTGATGACCGCGCACGTGGAAAACGCGCCCGTGCGTGAGGTGGCAGGCGATGAGGTAGGCCGCCACGGTCACGAGCATCGCGGCGCCGAGCCACGGCAGGTTGGCGCCGCTCACCGGCCAGTGCGGCGGCGGCCGCACGCGTCCGGATGCGAACAGCGCGCCGGCCAGCAGCAGGTAGCCGACCCAGTTCGTGCTGACGGTAAAGGCGACGATGCGGCTGATCGTCCCCAGCGCCAGCCCCGCGTGCGAGTACAGCCGGTAGCGGAACCCCGCGCCGCCGACGAGCGCGCCGACGTTGAGGCTGAAGGCGTAGGCGACGGTGGAGATCGCCATCACCCGCGGCACCGGCAACGCGTGGTGCGCGTAGCGCCGCGCGGCCACGTCGTAGCACGCGTACAGCAGGTAGCTGGCGAGGGTGATCGCGACGGCGAGTGCGAGCGTGCTCGGCGCATACGCCGCCAGCGTCGCGCCCACCTGCGCCCAGTCGACCGAGCGCGCGTAGCGCAGCAGCAGGAACGCCACCAGCGCCAGGAAGACGAACAGGGCGATGCGTCGCACCCGACGCCAGCGCCGGCGCGAGGTGCTCATGCGGGCGGTTCCGTGCCTTGTGGCGACGCGTCCTCGGGCGGAGTCACGAGCTTCGTGCGCGGCGTGTGCGCCGGCAGCCAGCCGGCCCAGCTCGGAAAGCGGCGCAACACATGGAACAGCAACGGACGCGTCAGCGGCTGCCAGAAGCGCCCGCGCGGCACGCCGGCCGGATCCACCGCGCGGCAATGCCGGTCGATCAGTGCCTGCAGGCGGCCGTGGAGTTCGCGCGCGAAGTCGGCATCGCGGATGAAGACATTGGCTTCCAGGTTGAGCGACAGGCTCAACGGATCCAGGTTGCTCGATCCCACGGTGCACCATTCCTCGTCGATCACCGCGACCTTGCCGTGGAACGGCCGTTCGCAGTACTCGAAGATGCATACCCCGGCGTCGACCAGGTGCCGGTACAAGGCGCGCGCCGCCATCAGCGCCAGCGGCGTGTCCGGCTCGCCCTGGAAGATCAGGCGCACCTTCACGCCGCGCCGCGCGGCGTCGCGCAGGTCGCGCAGGAAGCCGTAGCCGGGGAAGAAGTAGGCATTGGCGATGACGATCTCGCGCCGCGCCTCGCGGAAGGCCTGCCGGTACGCCCATTCGATGCTGCGCGAGCGCCGCCCGTTGTCGCGCGGCAGGAAGCACACGTCCGCGCTGCCGGCGGCTTGGCGCGCGTCGGCGGCGCCATCGGGCTGCCAGCGCTCGCCGGTGCCGCGCGTGACCATCGCCTGGCGCAGGAACGACACCATGTCGGCCACCACCGGCCCTTCGACCTCCACCGCATAGTCCTGCTTCGCGGTCGGCCCGAAATCGGCCAGGTGGTCGGCCGAGTAGTTGATCCCGCCGACGAACCCGATCGTCTCGTCCACCACCACCAGTTTGCGGTGCATGCGGCGGAAGACGTTCATGCGGATGCCGAACAGCGTCGGCTGGCGGTCGTACATGCGCAGTTCGACACCGGCGGAGGTGAGCGCCTGCACGAAGTCCTCGGACAGGTCGGGCGAGCCGAAGGCATCGACGAGGAAGTGCACGCGCACACCGCGTTGCGCCGCCGCGACCAGGCGGTCCTTGAGTTGCAGCCCGACCTTGTCCTCGAACCAGATGAAGGTTTCCAGCAGCACTTCGCGCTGCGCTGCATCGATCGCCTCGAACACGCGCGCGAAGTAGTCCTCGCCGTTCTCCAGCAGGCGCACGCGATGGCCGCGGCGCCAGCACGAATCGATGCCCCGCGACCACCTCACAGGTCGATCCTCGCCAGCAGAGGTACGTGGTCGGACAGGTGCGACCACGGTTGCGTGGACAGCACCTGCGCTTGTGCGACGCGTGCGTTGCGCAGGTAGATGCGGTCCACCGGCAGGGTCGGCCAGCGCGACGGGAAGGTCCGCGCCAGTCGGCCGCGCGTGTGTTCGAAAGCTTCCACCAGCCCGCAGCGACGCAGCAGCGCATGGCCGCGAACGCGCCAGTCGTTGAAATCGCCGGCGACGACGAGCGGGGCGTCGGCGGGAATCTCGTCGGCGACGATGCCGCACAGCAGGCCGATCTGCTTCTGCCGATGCGACTCGCGCAGGCCCAGATGCACGCACACGGTGTGGACCTCGGGGCCTTCGGGCGCCCGCACGATCGCGTGCAGCAGGCCGCGCTGCTCGTGGCCCTGCACGGAGACGTCGCGGTTCTCGAACGAGGCGATGGGGAATTTCGACATCAGCGCGTTGCCGTGGTGGCCGTGCGGATACACCGCATTGCGGCCGTACGCGAACTGCGTCCAGAGGGTGTCGGCCAGGAATTCGTACTGCGGTCCTGCGGGCCACGCGGCGTGGCGCCGTGCGTGATGCGCGTGTTCACCGAGCACCTCCTGCAGGAACACCATGTCGGCGGACACGGCCCGGATCGCCTCGCGCAGTTCGGGCAGCACGAAGCGCCGGCCGAGCAGGTTGAACCCCATGTGCATGTTGAGGGTGAGGACGTTGATCGAGGCCATGCAGTACCGCGACGTGGGACAGGCCGGCATTGTGCCGACGGCTACCGCGATGCCGCGTGAGGAGCGGCCGTGACGTGCGCGTGTTCGGCGCGCCTCAGCGCCAGCGTGGGACGCCCGTAACGCCGTGCTCGTGCAGGAGCGCCCGCAGCGTGGCGGGGCCTTCGAATCGGCGTGCGTGGATTCCCAGCGCGCCCGCCGCCGCGACATTGCGCGAGGAGTCGTCGACGAACAGCGCCTCGTGGGCGGCCACGCCCGCCAGGGCGAGTGCGGCGTGGAAGATCGCCGCGTCGGGCTTGGCCGTGCCGAGCGCGCTCGAGTTGGCGACGCCGTGGAAGAAGGGGGTGAGGCCCAATGCGGCCAGATCCTGCGGGAGGCGTGAGGTCGCATTGGTGACCAGCACGACGCGAAGCCGGGTGCGCACGGAGTCGAGTATCGAGCGGACCTCTTCGTCGATACGGCCCGGCGGCTGCGACCAGCGGCGCATCGCCTGCGCGACATCGGCGTCGGGGAAACGTGCGATGAGGTCGGCGGCGATGCCCTCGCGCCATGCGCTGTCGTCAACGCGCCCGGTGATCGCAGGGACCAGGCGGGGCGCGGCAAACGCGGCTGCGCGGATCGCACCGTGCGGCAGCCGGGAGTCGCGTTCGATCACGGCATCGTCCTGCGGCCAATGACGCAGCACGCCGTCGAAGTCGATCAGCAGGGCGGAGCAGTCGGGCATCGGAACCGGGATGGAGGAGAAGGGGCAGGATAAGCGCGGCGCATCGGCGCATGGCCTGTCCGCTCGATCTGGAGCTGCCGCGCGCAATCAGCCGCTGGGCGACGTCGCTACTGCGCCGGCGTCGATTACAGGCCGCGGGCCAGGGCGAGGGTGATCTCGGCTGCGGGCACGGCACGACAGCCGCTGGTGTTCTGGCCGGCCCACAGCGGAGAGAAATCCCCTCGTCCTTGCGCCTCTGCTTTGGACCGCAGGGGTGTCACCGCCGCCGCGGCCAGTGGGAACGCGGGTGCGTCCTCGCGCAGGGGGCCGATCTCGCGCATCAACCGGTTGTAGATGCCGCGCGCGGGGCGACCGGTGAAGACGTTGGTGAGTGCGGTGGCCTCGCCCGCCTGGTCGGTGAGCGCCTGCCGATGCACGGCGCTGGTCGTGGCTTCCGGACACAGCAGGTAGGCCGTGCCGACCTGTACGCCCGCCGCGCCGAGCGCGCGAGCGGCCGAGACGCCGACCGCATCGGCGATACCGCCCGCCGCCAGCACCGGCACGCGCACCGCGCGCACGATCTGCGGCAGCAGCGCGAACGTGCCCGACTGCGCTTGCAGGTCGTCGGAGAGGAAATGGCCGCGGTGCCCGCCCGCCTCCAGCCCCTGCGCGATGATCGCGTCGACGCCGCGGGCTTCCAGCCAGCGTGCTTCGTCCACCGTGGTGGCCGAGGAGAAGATCCGGGCGCCGGTCGCACGCACGCGCGCCAGCAACTCCGGCGCCGGCAGGCCGAAGTGGAAGCTGACCACCGCCGGCGGCCGCTCGGCCAGGACATCGGCCAGTTCATGGCTGAAAGGTGCACGCGCCGGTCCCGCCGGGACCGCATCGGGATCCACGCCGAGTTCGGCGTAGTAAGGCGCGAGCCGCTCGCGCCATGCGCGTTCGCGCGCGGCGTCCTGTGTGGGCGGGGCATGGCAGAAGAAGTTGATGTTCACCGGGCCTGCGGTGCGTTCGCGAATCGTCGCCAGCTCGCGCCGCAACGCCTCCGCGCCGAGGGTGGCGGCGGGCAGGGAACCCAGTCCTCCGGCCTGCGTCACTGCGATCGCCAGCGCGCTGTCCTGCACGCCCGCCATGGGCGCCTGGACGACGGGAACGGAGAGGCCGAGCAGGGTCTGGAGGGTCATGGGGCTAATGTAGGTTGCCGCTTTCGGCGGTTGAATCGGGGAATCGGGCGGTTGTGTGTCCGAAGCCGGCAGCAGGTGCTGTCAGGGTTGCTCCGACGGGGGCTTCTGTTTTTCCTGACAAGCCTTCTGGCGGGGACCGGCTCAAACTGAACAGGCCCCGGCGTCGAGGCCGACGCCCATCCCCTCGGAACTTCCCCTTCCGAATACCCATCGGCTGCTTCCCGGCGCCGGGGCAAGAATCCAGCCCGATCAAGGCGCCAGCAGGGGACCCGGACGGTCCTCGTCCTCGTCGCGATAGCTTTCGCCGGTGAGGGCCATGGCGGCCGCCAGCTGCCGCACCGCCTCGCACTGCACCGCGTCTCCATCGAGCTGCCAGACGGCTTCGAGCCCGTCCGAGCGACTCAGCCGCAGTACGCAGGCGCGGCTGCCCGGGAACGGACCGGTCGCGTCGATCCGCCAGCCCGGCGGCAGGGTCTGGGTGCGTGTATCCATGCGATCACGTTAGCGCGGCGCACGAGAGCCGGGCGTGAGGCGCGCCCATGTTCGCCGGCGTGCATCGAAGGCGGTGCGACCGGCCCGGGCCCGCCCGCTTCGGCACGCGGCCGGACCGTCGCAACGCGGTATGGTGGCGCCCCCGAAAAAATCTCAACGCGACCCGATGCCCGCACCCACCGCCTCACCGGCCCCCGAGCTTGGACACGCCCTCAAGCCGCGACAGCTGATCATGATGGGCCTGGGCAGCGCGATCGGCGCCGGCCTCTTCCTCGGTTCCGGAGTGGGCGTGCAGGCGGCCGGTCCGGCGGTGCTGGTGTCGTACCTGGTCGCCGGTGCGCTGGTGATCATCGTGATGAACGCACTGGGCGAGATGGCCGCCGCCAAGCCGGCCAGTGGCGCCTTCTCGGTGTATGCAGCCGATGCGATGGGCGCGACCGCCGGCGCCACCGTCGGCTGGCTGTGGTGGGCGCAGCTGGTGATCGTGATCGCCGCCGAGTCCGTAGGCGCGGCGGGCCTGCTCGCGACGGTCTGGCCGCAACTGTCGGTGCCGCTGGCCTCGCTGACGTTCATGCTGATGTTCACCGCCATCAACCTGATGGGCGTGAAGAACTTCGGCGAGTTCGAATTCTGGTTCGCGATCCTGAAGGTCGCGGCGATCGTCGCCTTCATCCTCATCGGCGCAGCGCTGGTGTTGGGCCTGCTGCCGGGCGTGGCGTCGCCGGGGCTTTCGAACATCACCGGCCACGGCGGTTTCGCGCCGAAGGGATGGGCCGGCATCGGCACGGCGCTGCTGGTGGTGGTGTTCGCCTTCGGCGGCACGGAGATCGTCGCCGTCGCCGCTGCGGAAACCGCCGATCCTTCGCGCAGCCTGGCGCGTGCGATCCGCACGGTCGCGTGGCGCATCCTGGTGTTCTACATCGGCTCGCTGAGCGTGATCATCGCGGTGGTGCCGTGGACCAGCGAGGCGCTGCGCTCGCCGTTCGCGGCGGTGCTGGAAGCGGCGCGCATTCCGGGCGCGGCGACGGCGATCACGCTGATCGCGGTGATCGCGCTGCTGTCGGCGCTCAACGCCAACCTCTACGGCGCCTCGCGCATGATCTTCTCGCTGGCCCAGCGCAGCGAAGCGCCGCGTTGGCTGGCCCGCTTGAACCGCCGCCAGGTGCCCGTGCTCGCGGTGCTCTCGTGCGTGCTGTTCGGTTTCGTCGCCACCGTGTTCGAGCTGTGGTACCCGAACCGCGTGCTGCCGGTGCTGCTCAACGTCGTCGGTTCGACGTGCCTGCTGGTGTGGACGATCTCACTGCTTTCGCAGCTGATCCTGCGTCGCCGTGCGGATCGCGCCGGTACGCCGCTGCCGTTCCGCATGCGCGGCTTTCCGTGGCTGACGGTCGCCGCGCTGGCGATCCTGGCGTTGATCTTCGCGCTACTGCTGTCGTCGGCCGATACGCGCGCGCAGTTCCTGTCGATGGCGGCGCTCACCGCAGGCATCGCACTGGCGAGTGAACTGGCGCGGCGTTACCGGAAAAAGCGCGCGACGGGGTGAGCCGTCGCGCGCTGCCGTGGCGTGCGCGGGAGGGGTTACGCACGCCACTTTGCCTCGGTGCTCTACTGCATCAGTTCTCGTAGGCGGACTCGCCGTGCGAGGTGATGTCCAGGCCCTCGCGTTCGGATTCCTCCGGCACGCGCAGTCCGACGGTGTACTTCACGATCAGGAACGCGACCAGCGCGACCACGCCGGAAACCACCACCGTCACCAGCACGCCCTGCAACTGGATCCACACCTGCGAGGCGATGCTGTATTCGGGCAGTGCGGTTTCGGTGACGTAATCCCAGATGCCCGCGCCGCCCAGCGAGGGCGAAGCGAAAACGCCGGTGAGCAACGCGCCGAGGATGCCGCCCACGCCGTGCACGCCGAACACGTCCAGCGCATCGTCCGCGCCGAGCAGGCGCTTGAGCCCGTTCACGCCCCACAGGCACACCGCGCCAGCGAGCGCGCCGATGATCAGCGCACCGCACAGACCGACGAAGCCGGCCGCGGGCGTGATCGCCACCAGCCCCGCGACCGCGCCCGACGCCGCACCCAGCATCGACGGCTTGCCCTTGCTGATCCACTCCACCGCCGTCCAGCCCAGCACCGCCGCGGCCGTCGCCAGGAACGTGTTGACGAACGCCTGTGCGGCCACCGCGTTGGCTTCCAGCGCGGAGCCCGCGTTGAAGCCGAACCAGCCCACCCACAGGATCGAGGCGCCCACCATCGTCTGCGTCAGGTTGTGCGGCTTGATCGCCTCACGCCCGTAACCCACGCGCTTGCCGATCACGTATGAGCCGACCAGGCCCGCGATCGCCGCATTGATGTGCACCACGGTGCCGCCCGCGAAGTCGAGCGCGCCCTTCGCGAACAGGAAGCCCGACTGCGCCAGCACGCCCGGCACGGCGTCGTTGTCGGTGAACGCGTCCGGTCCCGGGAAGAACCACACCATGTGGGCCATCGGCGTGTAGGCGAAGGTGAACCACAGCACGGTGAACAGCATCACGCCGGCAAACTTCACCCGTTCGGCGAACGCGCCGATGATCAGCGCACAGGTGATGCACGCGAACGCGCCCTGGAACACGAAGAACACCAGCTCGGGAATGTAGACGCCCTTGGTGAACGTCGCGCCCATCGCGGTGGCGTCCAGTCCCTTCGCGAACACGCGGTCGAAGCCGCCGATGAACGGATTGCCCGCAGTGAAGGCCAGCGAATAGCCGTACAGCGCCCATAGCACCGCCACCAGCGAGAACACGAGCAGGCACTGCATCAGCACCGACAACACGTTCTTGCTGCGCACCAGACCGCCGTAGAACAGCGCGAGCCCGGGCAGGGTCATGAAGATCACCAGTGCCGCGCAGACGAGCAGCCAGGCGACGTCGCCTTTGTTGGCCGTCGGCGCGGCGGCAGCTGCGGTGTCTTGGGCGAGGGCGAGCGCGGGTGTGGCGAGCGCGAAGAGCATGGACAGGCAGGCCGCGAGGCGAGACCCGCGGAACATGTCGACGGCGCGACGGCGGTCGGTTGCCGACATCGCCGCAGTGCCCATCTCGTCATCCCCGCGCACGCGGGGATCCAGTGCCTTGATGCGTGTCACGTCGTGTCTCCCTTCGGATGCATGGATGGGTGGATCGAAGTCGCTGGATTCCCGCGTTCGCGGGAATGACGGATCGGGCGCCGGAAGGGTCGGGAGATGGCTCATGTCGGCCACCTCACAGCGCATCGTCATCGAGCTCGCCGGTGCGAATCCGCACCGTGCGCTCGAGCGGTTGCACGAAGATCTTTCCGTCGCCGACCTTGCCGGTGCGTGCCGCGTTCGCCAGCGCTTCCAGCGCGGCCTCGAGCGTGGCCTCGGCGACGGCGCACTCCACCTTCAGCTTCGGCAGGAAATCGACGACATACTCGGCGCCGCGATAAAGCTCGGTGTGGCCTTTCTGGCGACCGAATCCCTTCACTTCGGTAACGGTGATGCCGGACACGCCGACTTCGGTGAGCGCTTCGCGCACCTCGTCGAGCTTGAACGGCCGGATGATCGCGGTGATCAGTTTCATCTCGCAGCTCCGTGTGGATGGGGCTTCAAAAAAGGGTGGGTCAGAACGTCTTGGTGAGCGTGAGCACCACGGTGTCGTCGCCGAGGTAGTTGTTGTGCACGTTGGTGTAGAGGGCCTCTTCGGCGTCGGTGTCGGTGTAGGCCAGGGCGATGGCGAAGCCGCCTTCGAAGGTCTTGGTCACGCCGAGCTTCCAGTCGACGTACTCGAAGTCTTCGTTGTTCTCGATCCACTGCTTGCCGGCGTGCGCGTTGAGCGTCCAGGTGGGGACGAACTCCCAGTTCACCGCGGCGTCGAGATAGCCCGAGCCGTCCGAGTCGGCGTAGCCGAACAGATCGGTGAGTGCATAGGAGTACTTGGCGGAGAACACGCCGGCGCTGATGCCGAAGTAGAGCTCGCCCGTGTCCGGGCTGTTGAAGCCGGAGGGATAGTCGCCGGGATACCAGTAGTACAGCGCGCCGACGTCAAAGCCGACGGTGTCGTTGAACTTGCCCCGATAGCCGCCGTAGAAGTCGAGCTCGACGCTGTTGGAGATGTCGTTGTCCACGACGGGCGTGTCGGACAGCCAGCTGACGTTGCTGCCCCATGAGCCCACGTAGAAGCCGCTGTCGGCGGCGTATTCAACGCCGGCCTGCAGCGCCGGTTCCTGGTTGTTCTGCGAGATGCCGCGAAAGATGTAGTCGCTGGTCAGTGCGACCGAGCCGGACACGCCGGCGATCGCATCGTTCGGCAGGGCGAACGAAATCGCGCCAGCCAGGACGATGGAGACGAGCGATGCAGCGGTATTGCTTGCATGGATGCGAGACGACATGACGCAGGCTCCTCATAAGCGGTGGCCCCTCCCCGGTCATTGCTTCGTGCTCTTGCCACGCGGGCGTGTGTGGTCGATTCCCGCGTGTTTTCCGGGACGAACTCGCCTTGCGGCGGGCGCGGCCCGTCGTTTTGGTTTCCCTCACTGGTTGTGGTGGTGGTGCGGTGCTGCTGTCGTGGGTGCTACACGGCCCGCGTCATGAAGACGCTGTTCGGATCGTCCTTGTAGTCCGCGAACGGACCGCACGACTGAAAGCCGAAGCGCGCGTACAGGCGTCGCGCCGGCTCGAAGCCCTGCATAGAGCCGGTTTCCAGGCTCAGTTGTCGATAGGTGCGGCGATCGGCCTCGGTGACGATGTGCGCCAGCATCGCGGCCGCCACCCCCTTGCGGCGGTGCCGGGATGCGGTGCGCATCGACTTGATCTCGCCGTGCGTGCCGTCGAGCTGTTTCAACGCGCCGCAGCCGACGAGTTCATCGTCCTGCCATGCCGACCAGAAAGTGATGTCCGGCGTCTTCAGGCCGTCGAGGTCGAGCGCATGGATGCTTTCCGGCGGAGACAGCTGCGCCATGCCCTGCAGGTGCTCCTGCAGCAGCGCGACGACAGCGGGATGATCGAGACCGCCGGTGCGGATCTCCATCGCGAATCTCCTTCGGACCGTGGTGTTGCCAAGGACGGTGTTGCCGAAAGCGGTACTGCCGAACGAACGCGGCCCGGAGCATTCGCCCCGGGCCGCGGCTGGATCAGATCGTGTAGTACATCTGGTACTCGAGCGGGTGCGTCGCGGCGCGGAAGCGCGTGACTTCCTGCATCTTCAGCGCGATGTAGCCGTCGATGAAGTCGTCGGTGAACACGCCGCCGGCCTTGAGGAAGTCGCGATCCTTGTCGAGGGCTTCCAGCGCCTGGTCGAGGCTGTGGCAGACGGTCGGGATGTTCTTCTCTTCTTCCGGCGGCAGGTCGTACAGGTCCTTGTCGCTCGGTGCACCCGGGTCGATCTGGTTCTTGATGCCGTCAAGGCCGGCCATCATCAGCGCGGCGAAAACCAGGTAGCCGGAGTTCATCGGATCCGGGAAACGGATCTCGATGCGGCGCGCCTTCGGATTGGCCACGTACGGAATGCGGCAGGAGGCCGAACGGTTGCGGGCCGAGTAGGCCAGCATCACCGGCGCTTCGTAGCCCGGCACCAGGCGCTTGTACGAGTTCGTCGTCGAGTTGGCGAAGGCGTTGATCGCACGGGCGTGCTTGAAGATGCCGCCGATGTACCACAGCGCCATCTGCGACAGGCCGCCGTAGCCGTCGCCGGAGAACAGGTTCACGCCGCCCTTGGCCAGCGACTGGTGCACGTGCATGCCGCTGCCGTTGTCGCCGACGATCGGCTTGGGCATGAAGGTCGCGGTCTTGCCGTTGCGGTGGGCGACGTTCTTGATGACGTACTTCATCGTCAGCAGCTCGTCGGCCTTCTTCACCAGCGAGTTGAACTTGGTGCCGATCTCGCACTGGCCGGCGTTGGCCACTTCGTGGTGGTGCACTTCCACTTCCATGCCGACCTGTTCCAGCGTCTTGCACATCTCGGCGCGGATGTCGTGCAGCGTGTCCAGCGGCGCGACGGGGAAGTAGCCGCCCTTCACCATCGGACGGTAGCCGGTGTTGCCGCCGTCGTATTCACGGCCGGAATTCCAGTGCGCTTCTTCCGAGTCGATGTGGAAGAAGGTGTGGCCCATGTCGTTGGCGAAGCGGACCGAATCGAAGATGAAGAACTCCGGCTCGGGGCCGAAGAACGCCTGGTCGGCGATGCCGCTGGCCTTGAGATAGGCCTCGGCGCGCTTGGCGACGCCGCGCGGGTCGCGCGAGTAGGCCTGCATGGTGGCCGGGTCGAGGATGTCGCAGGTCAGCACCAGCGTCGGATCGGCGGTGAACGGGTCCAGGAAGGCGGTGCTGGCATCGGGCAGCAGCACCATGTCGGACTCGTTGATGCCCTTCCAGCCGCTGATGGACGAGCCGTCGAACATCTTGCCGTCTTCGAACAGGCTCGGTTCCACGATCGACTTCGGGAAGGTGACGTGGTGCTGCACGCCGCGCATGTCCACGAAGCGCAGGTCGACGAACTCGACCTTATGGTCCTTGATGAGCTTTTCTACGTGTTCGATCGACATGGGGACTCCGGGATTTGAGATTCGGGATTCGGGATTGGAAAAAGCCGGCCGCGCGGGCGGTGACGGGATTACTTACGCATGGGTCGTGCCAACTTCTACGATCGGCTAACACCTTGATTCAACTAGAGCGTGGCTCCGACCGGGCGTCTGTTTGCACCAAATCGATGCAACCGGTGTGACGGTTGCGTCAAGGTGGTGCGTCCATGGCCATCCGGTATGCTGCGCCGTTCCGCGCTCGCCGTCAGCGAGACGCACCGCGTTTTTGCGAATCCCCAATCCCGAATCCCCCAGCCCCATGACAGACCTGCTCGCCGCCCTGCTGCTCGGCATCATCGAAGGCATCACCGAGTTCCTGCCGATCTCCAGCACCGGCCACCTGCTCATCGCCGAGCGCTGGCTCGGGCATCGCAGCGATCTGTTCAACATCTCCATCCAGGCCGGCGCGATCCTCGCGGTGGTGCTGATCTACCGCCAGCGCCTGTGGGACCTGGCGATGGGCTTCCTGGGCAAGCGCGCGCTGGCCGAGCACAGCCCGGCGGGCATGCCGATGGACGCGGCCGAAGCGCGCGACTACGCCTTCAAGCTGGCCGTGGCCTTCGGCATGACAGCGGTGCTGGGCGTGATCGTGAAGAAGCTCGGCTTCGAGCTGCCCGATGAAGTGACGCCGATCGCCTGGGCGCTGGTGCTGGGCGGCGTGTGGATGATCGCGGCCGAGCATTTCGCGGCCAAGCGCGCGGCCGTGCTGGGCGAGCGCACGACGATCACCTGGACGGTGGCGATCCTGGTCGGCATCGCGCAGGTGGTGGCGGGCGTGTTCCCGGGCACGTCGCGCTCGGGCGCGACGATCTTCGTGGCGCTGCTGGCCGGCACGACCTCGCGCGCGGCGGCGACGGAGTTCGCGTTCCTGGTCGGCATCCCGACGATGTTCGCCGCCACCGCCTACGAGCTGGTGAGCGTGCTGCACAACGGCGAAGCCGCGCACGAGGACTGGGCCGCGCTGGGCGTGGCCTTCGTCGCCTCGGCGATCACCGCCTTCATCTCGGTGAAGTGGCTGCTGCGCTACATCCAGAGCCACCGCTTCACGGCGTTCGCGATCTACCGCTTCATCCTCGGCGCGGTGCTGCTGTACCTGATGCCGGCCGGAAGCTGACGGGGTTTTCTGAACGGGGTGTGTTTCCGGGGTGGAGAAGCTTCACCCCGTCCTAAGCGCCGGTCCGTTTCCATGGGTCGCCTTTTTTCAGGAGAGCCCCATGAAGCGATTCGCCCTGTTGACCCTGTCCGTCGCGCTGGCCGCCTGCGCGCGCGCGCCGCAGGAACCGCCGGCCTCGCCCGCCGCCACGCCGGCGGCGACCACGCCCGCCACGCCTGCCGCACCGACGGCCGCGATCGACACCGCCGTGCTCGGCGGCCATCACTGGGTGCTCGACAACGCCGTCGATGCAAAGGGCCAGCGCATCGACGCCCTGTTCGCCCGCGCCGACAAGCCACTGCGCCTGAACTTCGTCGACGGACGCGTCGCGGTGGAGAACAGCTGCAACCGCATGAGCGGGCGCTACACGCTCGACGGCGCGACGCTGACGCTGGGCGACATGGCCTCGACGATGATGGCCTGCACCGACCCGAAGCTCATGGCGCTGGACGGCGCGGTTGGCGAGCACCTGAAGGGCGCACTCACGGCCGCGCTGCAATCCGGCGCGACACCGGTGCTGACGCTGACCGGCGCGAACGGCGACGCCTTCACCCTGCGCGGTGAACCCACCGCGCAAACGCGCTTCGGTGGCCCGGGCGAAACGGTGTTCCTCGAAGTCGCCGCGCAGCCCAAGCCGTGCAGCCACCCGCTGATTCCGAACAAGCAGTGCCTGCAGGTGCGCGAAGTGCACTTCGACGAGAAGGGCCTGCGCACGGGCACGCCGGGCGACTGGCAGCCGCTGTTCCAGGACATC
The DNA here is from genome assembly GCF_038446665.1 of Lysobacter sp. FW306-1B-D06B. NCBI lineage: Bacteria > Pseudomonadati > Pseudomonadota > Gammaproteobacteria > Lysobacterales > Lysobacteraceae > Lysobacter > Lysobacter sp. FW306-1B-D06B. Next base: position 875,228 of record NZ_CP151802.1, read on the forward strand.
GAAGGTTTCGAGCACGTCGCCGGCACGCGCAACGTCGTGCGCGTGAAGCGCTATGCGATCCAGAACCCGCCGGCCGACGCGCCGTCGCAGGCGTATGTGCTCGACATGGTGGTGGAGAGCGACGTGTCCGAGGCGCCTCGCCCTTGAGGCGTGCCGTGTGACCCGGCGCGTTGCGCCCGGGTCACACGCCAGGTGCGCGGGCGCTCAGCCCGTGACCGACGCGTTGAGCGAATAGGTGCCGTACATCGCCACCTCGTCGAGCACGTGTCCGTGCATCGCGCGTTGCACGTCGCCGGCGGTGAAGCGTTCCGGCAAGTCGAGGCGTTCGACGTCGAGCGCGTACAGACGGAAGAAGTAGCGGTGCAGGCGCAGGTCGTTCGGCGGCGGGAACGGGCCGTCGTAGCCGCGCCAGTCGCCGGCCATCGAGGCATCGCCGGCGAACCATCCGGTGTAATCGTTCAGGCCCTGGCGCGCGCCGGCCGGGCCGGACGGGTTCTGCTTGCCGTGCGGGACGACGCCGTCGCTGCAGCTGCCGGCGGAGATTTCGCGCACATCGGCGGGGATGTCCGCCATCGCCCAATGCGTGAAGTCCGCGCGCGGCTGGTCGGCGGGGATTTCAACGCCCGGCTTGCCGACCATCTCGGCAACCGTCGGCACGTCCGGGTCGATGCACAGCAGGGCGAAGGACTTCGTGCCGGCCGGCACGCCGTCCCAGGCCAGGTGCGGATTGCGGTTGGGCGCGAAGCCGAAGCCGTCGGCGGTGGGCTGGCCGGCGGCGAACTCCGCCGGCAGGCGCTCGCGGTGCTGGAAGCTGTTGCTGCGGATCTGCATGGGTTTCTCCGGGTGACGCATCGAACGGTAGCGTGGCGCGGGGGTGGTGAGTCCCCCGCGCATCCGGGGGGAACCCGGACTTACTCCGCCGGATAGCCCAGCCGCTGCGCGAGCGGGGTGAGCAGCTCGAACTCGTTGGCCAGCGTGTCGCGGAAGCGGCGCCAGTGGCCGGGCTCGAAGCGCACCGGGCCCAACTCGTTCTGCCGCGCGACCGCGACGCCGATCTGCAGCGCGTCGGCGATCGCCTGGGCGATGCCATTGGCGTCCTGCGCGATGTCGTCGAGCTTGATCAGGCGGTGTGGGAACAGGTCCTGCTCGTGCAGATCGGCGATCTGCGCCAGGTTCGCGGCGAGCCAGCGCGCGGCCTCGTCGGGCGAGGGCAGCGCCAGCGGCACCGGCGAGCCGAAGGCCAGCCAGTCCACCAGCATGTCGCGCGGGTCACGCAGCGCGACCATCAACACGGCCTCGGGCAGGTGCGCGCGCAGGGCGAGCAGCAGCGCGTTGTCCCACCACAGCAGCCAGTCGAAGACGTTGCCGTCCTGGATGCCGCGGCTCGGCAGCGCGGCGCGCCACAGGCTGATCATGTACGCCGGGTCGAGCGTGCCGTCGAGAAGTCCCGGCACCGTCGTGTAGCGCTGCAGCGGGTCGTTCGGCGGCTGCGCGCCGAAGCGGTCCGCACGCAGCGGCGCACCGGCCTGGTCGAAGGTGAGCGCGATGCGCTCCACCAGCGAACCCGGCGGACCCCACAGCAGCAGCACCGCACCGGCCGGGTCCGGCAGCGGCGCCATGTCGGGCCACTGCGGGGCACCGACGCTGATCTCCGGCAAAGGCAGGCGTTGATCGACGACTTCGGCGTGCAGCTCGGCCCAGGTCGCAACGGCGGCATCGGGCTGACCGGCGATGTCGAAGCAGCGACCGAGCAGCTGTCGCAGCGCGCGCTTCACGCCGGCATCCGGCGCCTGCGCGAGCAGGCTTTCCACGCGCTCCACGGCGGCGTCGGGATCGCGCTGCAGCAGGGCGTCGATGATGCGCAGCTCGGCCTGGGTGTGGCCCGGCTGCAGTTCGGCGATGCGGCGGGCGATGGCCTCGGCCTGTTCGGATTCGCCGACGCGATCGTGCAGCGTGGCCTGCGCTTCGAGCGCGGGGACGAAATCCGGCATCGCCGCGCGCCAGCGCTCGATCACCTTGCGCGATTCCTCGCTGGCGAATTCCTCGAACAGCAGTCGCGCGCGCCACAGGTCCGCCGACGCCACGTGTTCTTCCAGTGCGGCATCCAGCGTCGTGCGCGCTTCCTCGAAGCGCTCCGTGCGGCGCCAGGCCTCCAGAAGCGGCAGCACGTTGCGACGATCCTGGGGGTCGGCGGCGAAGGTCTGGCTCAGCAGTTCCAGGGCGCGCTCGTTGCGGCCGGCTTCCAGCTCCAGCTCGCCGACCATGCGCTGCATCGCCACGGTGACGTCGCCGCTTTCCAGCAGCGGAGCGAGTTCGTCGGCGGCATCGGCCGGACGGCCCTGGCGACGGACCAGGTCGGCGACGAGCAAGCGCAGCGGGCGCGAGGTCGGGTCCTGTTCGAGCTGGCCGCGGAAGGCCTGTTCGGCGAAGGCGAAATGGCCCTTGGCGAGGTAGGCGAAGCCCAGCGCATGGCGCAGTTGCGCGTCGCCCGGTGCGCGTTCGGCGGCGGCGCTGATGATGGACAGGGCGCGGTCGGCGTCGCCGCGGCGAATCGCCAGGCCACCTTCGAGCGCAGCGATGTGCGGATGGTCCGGCGCGATGCGCGAGGCGGTGCGCGACAGGCGGGCGGCTTCGTCCAGATCGCCGCGCGCCAGCGCCAGGTGGCCCTGGATGATGTAGGCCGGGAACTGGTTCGGGTCCAGGCCGGTGGTGCGGGCAAGCGCCGCCTGTGCTTCGTCGAGCTGGCGCTCGTGCAGCAGCAGGCCGGCGCGTTCGAGGTGGAGCGTGGCGTCTTCCGGCGCCAGGGCGATGGCCTGGTCGATCGCGGCCAGCGCGCCTTCGCGGTCACCGCCCAGGCGCAGGCCGGCGGCCAGCAGGCGGTGCGAGGTGGCGTCCTGCGGCTGCGCGGCGATGGCCTCGCGGGCGGTGGCGATTGCGTCGGCGGCGTCGCCGCGGCGCAGGGCCTCGATGATGGATTCGTGCATGGACGGCTCGGATCAGGCGAAAACCGCGATTGTAGCGGTATGTCCGACCGTGCCCGCCGCTGTGTGCTGGGCGGTGTCCGCAGCCCCGCGCACGGCGGGGCAGGCGTCAGCGAATGAAGGGCGGCCGTGCCTGCATGCGCGGACCCGGGCCCATCGGGCCGTAGCCCTCCCAGGCAGGGTAGTAGCCCGGCCCGAACAGGGCTCCCTCACTGCGACCGACGTTGATGTCGATGTTGACGTGGCTCGCGTCGCCTTCGTCATCGATGTAGGTCTTGTCGAGGTTGATGTTGGCGGCCTGCCAGTTGGCGTTGCCGGTCCGGCTGGAGTAACCGATGCCGGCCTCGACGCTGCCGTGCACGCGCCAGTCGTTGGGGTCGTCGCCTTGCGCGCTCCGAAGCGTGGTGCGTCGGCCGTGGTCGCCGTACCAGCTGCCCGGCGGATCGTTGCGATAGCTCACGTCCGGATCGGTGCTGGTGAAGCCGATGCGCTGCTGCGGCACGCTCAGGTCCAGCGCAGCCGCATCGACATCGTCCTGCGCCATCGCCGCCGTGCACAGGCTCAGGCCGGTCGCGAACAGGACGGCACGCAGGGGGGAGCGCTTCATGGCAGGTCTCGATGGACGGGCGAACGACGCGTCGCCGACTTCGACGCTATCAACGCGCGCTTGAATGCGCGCTGTCGGCAACCGGGCATTTTTGTGTCATCCACGACACACGCACTTCGCGATCAGGCCAGCGCCTTGCCGATGCGGCGCGCGATCCAGCGTTCCGCGAAACCATCCAGCTTCGCGCTTTCCAGGAAGCCGCAATGCCCGCCCCAGGGCGAGATCTCCACCTGGGCGCTGTCCGGAAGTTGCAGCTTGCGGAAGCCGTCCACCGGGATCACCGGGTCGTCTTCGGCCATCAGGATGCTTGCCGGCACCTGCAGCGAGGCGAGGCGGTGGTCGGCGATGGAGTAGCCGTCGAAGTAACTCTCCAGGGTGCCGAATTCGGTGTGGCGTTCGACCATCCATTGCGTGAGCGGGCGCATGCGCAGGCCCAGCACCTGGTCGTCGAAGGCGTGCGTCTGCGGGAACAGCTCGCGCTTGCGCGCCAGCGAGCCGCGCCACTTGCGCTCGAAGTACCACAGGTACACCGGCAGCCCCTGCTCCATCGACTCCATCGTCCGTGCCGGATCCAGCACCGGGCAGACGGCCGCGACGTGCTCCAGGCGCACGCCGGCGCTGGGCGCGCGCAGCGCCAGGCGCAGCGCGAAGTTGCCGCCGAGCGAGTAACCGGCCACCGCCATCGGCCGGTCCGGATACAGCTTCGCGACCGCCGCCGCCGCCCGCACCACTTCGTCGATGCGGTTGGAGTGGAACAGCCCCTCGTTCAGATGGTGCGTATTGCCGTGGTCGCGGAAGTTGAGGCGGAAGACTTCGAAGCCTTCGCGCAGCAGCTGCACCGCGGTGAGCCGCATGTAGCTGGAATCGACGCTGCCTTCCCAGCCGTGCAGCAGCAGCACCAGGCCGCGCGAGGGACGCTCGGGCAGGGTGGAATGCACGCCCTGCAGGCGTACGCCTTCGCCGGCGTCGACGGTGTGGAGGGTGCTGACCGCATTCAGGTCCGCGAGACTGCGCTCGCCATGTCGGCGACGCAGTGGACTGGAACCCAGCACCGATTGGACATGCGCATTGCGCAGCCAGCGGGGCGGAGAGTAGTCGGAGGCGGTCAGCATGCCTGGGACCATAGCCGTACGGAATCGAGTGCTCGCACTAGTGCCTTACACCCAAGAACGTGAAGTTCAGCTCGTCATGGCCGCGATGATGCGCGAGCGCGCAGTCTCGGCGATGCGGCGACGGCCGTCGGTCTCGCCGGGCAGGATCGGCTCGAGGAAATGCACCTCGGCCAGCCGTGGCGGTTCGCCCAGCAGACGCAGGAAATTGGCCAGGAAGCTCTCGCCCGGCTGGAAGGCCACGACGTGCTGGGCATCGCCGTGCTCGCCGTAGCGCAGCGCGACCGGCTGCACCGGCACGCCGGCCTCGACGGCGGCCAGGAAAATGCGGGCGTGGAAGGGGCCGATCTCGCGTCCGCCGCGCGTGCCGCCTTCGGGGAACACGCCGACCGAGCGGCCTTCACGCAGCCGGCCCAGCATCTCGTGCAGCACGCCGCCGAGCGATTCGGTGCTGCCGCGCGCGTGGAAGATCGTCTCGCCGCGTGAGGCCAGCCAGCCCACGACCGGCCAGCTGGCGATTTCGCGCTTGGCGACGAAGCCCATCATGCGCTGGCTGTGCAGGGTCTCGATGTCGATCCAGCTGACGTGGTTGGCGACGAACATCGCCGCGCCCGGCAGCGGCGTGCCGACGCGACGCAGGCGGAAGCCGAAGATCCACATCAGCCCGGCGGACCAGGCGCGGATGGCGCGATGCTCCAGCGGCTCATCGCCCACGCGCACGTTCTCCAGGAACGGCACGGCGGTGAGCAGCGTCAGCGGCAGGTCGACGAACACGTGCCACAGCAGCAGCGGCACGCGGACAAGGTAACGGAGCGCGCGCGCGGCGGGCGCCGTGGTCGGCGCCGTCGCGCCGGCGTGGGGAGACGGCGCATTCATTGATGCACGATACCTAAGCACCGCCGCGGCGACCAGCGCCATGAGCGGGATGCGTCGATGCGTCCAGACAGGTTCCGCAATGCGCCGCGCGCATGCGCCTTCGCGACACGACTCACGGGCGCGCGATCACCGCCACCGTCAGCCGCGAGATGCACACCAGCTTGCCGCGCTCGTCCTCGATGCGGATCTCCCACACCTGCGTGCGACCGCCCACGTGCAGCGGCCGCGCGGTGCCGGTGACATGGCCCTCGCGCACGCCGCGCAGGTGGTTGGCGTTGATCTCGATGCCGACGCAGGCCTCGTCCTCGCCCACGCACTGCATCGCGGCGCTGCTGCCCAGCGTTTCGGCGAGCAGCACGGAGGCGCCGCCGTGGAGCAGGCCGTAAGGCTGATGGGTGCGGTGATCGACCGGCATGGTGGCGCGGATGAAGTCGTGGCCGACTTCGGTGAACACGATGCCCAGCGGCTCCATCGCCGTGTTGCGCGACATCGCGTTGAGGGCGGCCAGATCCGGCGGAGTGCGGAACGGCGAACGGGGGGCGGTGGGGGCGTCGCTCATGCGGCCACTTTAGCGAGGCCGGGGAATAAAAGGGGCCCGGCAGTCAGTGCGTCGTTACGGAGAGAATCCGACGCACCGGCTCCGGGCCAGGGGGAATGGGGGATGGTTTCGATGGACTGGGGTTCGATCGGTTCCTGCATGGGTCCTGCTACGGGAGACGAGGTGTTGCCGGACGAGTTGTTCTTGGCGCCGGGGGAAGCGCGGTCAGGCGCTGGGCCTGGAGGACGCCGTCATGCGCAGCGGAAACGCGGCTGCATCCAGTCCTGGGCGTAGTGGCGGCTGGTGGCGTAGCCGCTGCTGTTGCCGTAGCCCACGCCGAAGTCGCGTTCGCGATGGACGTGACGCACCGGCAGCGGAATGACGACGTTCGCGCGCGGGGCGGAGGGGGAGGTCGGGATGGCACGGAAGGCGTTCATGGCGGTGTCCTGGAATTCGGTACTGCGTGGTGAATCAGGCAAAGCGGAAGCGCGGCGGCGCCCACTCGGTCGTGTAGCGGCGGTTGCTGGCATAGCCACTGCTGGTGCCGTAGCCGACGCCGAAATCGCGTTCGCGGTGGTTGCGCGACGGGGCGTTCATCAGGGCCAGCGGGGAAACCGGAGCGGACTTGGCGGACGGGGCGAAAGTGGTGAGGGCGTTCATGGCGGGGTCCTTCGTGGGGGTGGGTTACTGCCTCGGTGTGTTGGTAAAGTACAACACCAGATCTATTCCGCCATGGGCCATAAGTCACCCCACCGAAGACCTATCTGACGGGGCACGGCCGGAGCCGGAACTTGCTGATATAGATGGACATTTCGGCGCTACCGTTGCCATGACTGATGGCAGGGGTGCGGCCTGGGCCCACGCGGACACGCCTCGCGGTCGCCAGCTGGGACGAGAGGGAGGGTGAAGACCGTCACATTCAGGAAGGTGACTGCGCTCGTCCGCATGGGGGGCGGAGCGGCCAGTGCGCAAAAACGCCCCGGGCGGCCGAGCCCGGGGGCCGGCGCGAGCACGCGAGGAAGGGGATTCCGCCCGTTGTCCGGGGGCGGCGAGCCCCTCAATCGCCGATCAGAGGATCGGCGCCAGCCCCGCGCCGAACGCGGTGAAGATCCGCGTCGTGATGCCCTTCAGGCCCGTCGACACTTCGGGGAAGTCGCCCACCGGTTGGTAGCACGCGCGGAAATCGGGATTGCTGGGCAGCAGGGGCTGCGGGCAGTCCGGCCCGGGCACGAACTCGTAGCTGGTGGCGTAGCGCATCGGCCACAGGTCCAGCACGGGCATCGCCTCGAACATCTTGCCGATCGAATAGTTGAGCCCGGAAAACACCGGCGGCTTGTCGCGCCGCGCGATCACCCACGAGTTCGCCGGCGCGATGTCGCGATGGATGCTCGCGCGCAGTGCCTGCGCGAACGCGCGGTCCTCGATCACCACCGCGCTCTCGGTGTTGTAGTGATCGCCGCGCGGATCGAAGTTGTGCGTACCGACCACGCCGATGCGGCCGTCGATCACCATCGACTTGGCGTGCAGGCCGATGCGCACGCCCGCGCGCTGCAGCGGCACCGGCTGGTTCGCGCCACGCGAGCTGTAGCGCAGCGCGCTGTACTCGCGCGACAGGGCGCGGCGGTACTGGTCGCGCTCCAGCGCGCTGCGGCGGTCGTAACGCTCGCGCAGTTCGCGGTGGGTCTGGCTCAGGTCCTGCGGCGGCGGTTGCGACGGACTTGCCGCAGATGCCACGGTGCCGCCGCTTTCGCCCTTCAGCGCGCGGCTGGCGGAGAGGGACGCCGGGTCGGCGGCCGAATCCTCGTCGAACCCCAGGTCCGGCAGTTCCGCGCCGGTGGCGGCGATGTCGATCGGCGCATCTTCCGGGAACGGCTTGTACTCGAAGATGTTGAAGCCGAACTCGCGCAGGTAGCGGCGCTTGTACTTGTACGACAGCGCGTAGGCGATGAACGCATCCGTCGCCGCCAGGCTGTTGGTGGACACGATGATCTTCGGCCGCTCGTCGAACGGGCGCTCGTGCAGCTGGCGGAACATGTCCTGCGCGGCGTCGGAGAGAACGAGGTACGGCGTCTGCAGCACCACTTCCTCGCGCGCCGATTCGATCAGGCTGCGCAGCGAGCCCGAAGCCACCGCCTGCTGGTCGGCGTTGACGGCCTGGTGCTTCTCCGGCGTGTCGGAGATGTAGCGCACGTGGCCCACGCGGATCGCCTGCGACACCAGGCGCTGTTCGATCAACGCACTGTCGGCGGCATCGCGCAGCATCGCCTGCGCGCGCTGCGGGCGCTCGAAATGCGCAGGCGGCAGCGCCGGCACGCCGGCGGTCAGCAGCCAGCCGCCGACGTCGTCGAGGCGTTCCACCGGCGTGCTGCGGCGGTCGTTCCAGAACAGTGCGAAGTCATCGCGCATGACGTGCGCGACGGGGCCGGCGACGAGCAGGTCGCGGTCGCGGAAGTTGTACTCGTCGTCCCAGTCGTAATAGTCGTCCTGGTAATTGCGCCCGCCGGTGATGCCGACCGCGCCGTCCACCAGCAGCAGCTTGGTGTGCATGCGCTGGTTGAGCGTGCGCCAGCAGCAGGCCGCCGCCAGCGCGTATTGCGGGTAGCTGATCTGCGCACGACCCAACACGGGGCTGTACAGCTTCAACTCGAAATTGACGTGCGCGCCGGCCAGCGCGGCCAGGGTTTCCACGTGCTTAAGCGCGGCGAGCTGGTCGATCAGCACGCGCACGCGCACGCCGCGGCGCGCGGCGGCGAGGAGTTCGTCCAGCACGAGCCGGCCGGCGTCGTCCTCGTCGAAGATGTAGGTCTGCAGGTCGATGGCGGTGGTCGCGCTGCGGATCAGGTTGACGCGCGCGAGCAGGGCGTCGGGGCCGCGGTCCAGGATCAGCGCGTAATGCACCGGCGCCTCTGGAGTGGACTGCGCGAAGGCGCGAGCGGCCAGGTCGCGCAGTGGCGAACGCTGGGCGCACGCGTCCATGCGCGTGCCATCCACCTGGGTGGAGCGCGCCTGCACCACCGTTTCCGTGGCGCGGTCACGCTGGGCGCCGGACAGCGAGGCGCAGGCGCCAAGCGCCAGCGACAGCACGGCCACGCCGATCCGCACAATCGCTCTCACGGCGTCGTCGCCTCGACCAGGCGCACCCGCAGCATGAAACGCACCCGGTCGACGAGCGCGAACTGCCAGCCGTCCAGGCCGTAGTCGTCGCGGCTGATGCTGCCGCTGGCGAGGACGTCGCAATCGGTGCCGGGACGCTCGCAGTTCGCGTCGGAGAGGTAGAACGTCTCCATGCGCGTCACGCCGTGCATCGAAAGCCGCCCGCGCATGCGCCCGCCGGTCTGGATGAGCGTGTCGGGGTGCGGGTCGGAGACGAATTCGATGTAGGGGTAGCGTTGCGCATCAAAGAAACTCGGGCCGCGCGCGAGCGCGGTGTAACGATCGGAACCGGCGACGATCACCTCGGCGGTGCGCAGCACGATGCGCACGCGGTGACGGCCGTCGGCCAGGGTGCTGACCTCACCCTCGTACTGCGGGAACACGCCCGACACGCGCTGACCCCAGCGCGTGCGCAGTTCGAAGCCGAAGCGGGTGTAGGCCGGGTCGAACGAACGCTTGCCCGTCACTTCGGCGACATCGGCCGGCCCCTGTGCCCAGGCCGGCCAGAGGGCCAGCAGGCACAGCAGCAGTAGACAGGCTATGCGCGGCGTGCGTTCCCTCACGGCCACCAGAAGGCGCTGAGCTGGGCGACGCCCGGCTCAAGGCTGACGCCGGCCGGCACGCTCAGCACCGCGATCCCGGACGGCGGCATGCCGCGATAGTCGCCGGACTGGCCGCTGTGCAGCAGCGCTGCCAGCCGCTCCAGTCCGGGATTGTGGCCGACCAGCATGAGCCGCTCGACCTCGCCGTGCGCATCGGCCAGCGAGATCAGCGTGCCCGGCGTGGCCTCGTAGATCGACGGTTCGATGCGCTGGTCGACGTAGCCGATGGCGGCCAGCACGGCTTCCAGCGTCTCGCGCGTGCGCCGCGAGGGCGAGCACAGCACGCAGTCGGGGATCAGATTGTTCTCCGCCAGCCAGCGGCCGGCCGCCTCGGCCTCGGCCAGGCCTTCGGCGGAGAGCGGGCGGTCCAGGTCGGCCTGCCCATTGCTGGCGGGTTCGGCGTGGGCGTGTCGTAGCAGGATCAGTTCACGCATGCGCGCGCGGCTCCGGGTCGCTGGGGTGAGGCGGGTTCAAGGACCGCCATTATCACGTAACGACGTGATGGCTCAGCCTTTCTTCAACCACTTGAGCAAAGGCTGCCAATCGTCCTGGTGCTCGCGCACCTGCACGGAGTGGTAGTCGAACAGACTTTTTCCCAGTCCGGTCAGCACGACGTACGCCTGGCTGTCGCGCAGCTGCGCCACGACCGGGTACGGCCAGGCGGCCAGCAGTTCCAGCGCCTGCTGTGAGGCGTTGGTCCACGGCTTGAGCTTGTTGCCCACCAGTCCGACCCGCAGCTGGCCCTTGCGCACCCGCGGGTGCCGCGCGAGGGAGTCCAGGAACGGCACCGTCGCCTCGATGTCCAGCGCGGAGGGCTGCACCGGGACGATGACGGCGTCGGCCTCTTCGAGGAACACGTCGAGATCGTCGGCCATCGAGCCCGCCGGCGCATCGATCACGAGCCGCTGGGTGTCGTCGGGCAACTGCTTGCGCCACGCCTTGCGGCGGGTGCCGTCGAGCGGCAGCACGGCACTTTCCAGCCCGGCCCGGCGCTGGGCCCAACGGGTGGAGGATTCCTGTGGATCGGCATCGACCAGCGCGGTGCGCAGGCCTTCCAGTGCCGACTGTGCGGCGAGGTGCGTGGCGATCGTGGTCTTGCCCACGCCACCTTTGGAACTGGCCACCAGCACGGTCTTCATGCGGACTCCCCTCTGGATGGAAGCCGCAGCGTACACGGGGTGGGCCGACGGAACCATGCGTGGTGCGGCCGGGTGCGCCCTCCGCCGCGGCAGGTTCAGCTGTGGGTGAAGCCCGCGCCCGGGCGTCAGGCCCCGGCGCCCCAGGCGGCCCAAAGCGGCAATGTCGCCAGCGACAGCAGCAGCCCGTACCCGACCATCGCCGCCGCCAGGCGCGGCGCCAGCCCATGGACGATGGCCAGCGCGCCGGCGGTGACCATCGACGGCATCGCGGCCTCCAGCACGGTGACGCGCGCCATCGGACCGTGCAGGCCCAGCAGCGGCACCAGCAGCAGGGCCAGCGCGGGCATCACCGCAAGCTTCAGTACGAGGCCGACCGCCAGCGGCTTGAGTTCGTCGCGCGGCAGGGCGAAGCGCACCGACAGGCCGATGGTCAGCATCGCCAGCGGCAGCAGGGCATCGGACAGGCGTTGCAGTCCGTTCGCAAGCCAGCCCGGCGGGTCGGCCGGCATCACCGTGAAACCCGCCCCGAGCGCCCACAGCGGCGGGAACTTCGCCACGCGCAACGCCATCTCGCGCCATGACGGCGCGTGCTCGCCGCCGTAATGCGCCAGCGTCCACAAGCCGAAGGTGGACAGCACCAGGAAGGTGCCGAACTGGTCGTAGACCACGGCGTAAGGCAGCGCATGCTCGCCGATCAGCGCACGCGTCAGCGGATAGCCGAGGAAGCTGGTATTGCCCAGCGCGACGGTGAGCATCAGCACGGCGGTCTCGTCGCGCCGGAACTTCAGCCAGCGCGACAGCGCGCCCACCGCCGCCACGGTTACGCCCAGCAGCAGCCACGGCACGGCGATCACGCCCAGCAGCGCCGGTTCCAGATGCAGTTGCGGCACGTAGCGCAGCACCGCCGCCGGCAGGCAGACATAGAGCACGACCAGGTTCAGCGTGCGCGCGGCATCGCCGGGCAGCACGCGCAGGCGCTGGAAGAGGTAGCCCAGCGCGAGCATGAGCAGCACGAGGGCGAAGGCGTCGAAAGCCATGGGGTGGGGCGCATTGCGGGGGCGACCACTGTAAAAGCGGCGGCGGGGATAAGGAATGGCGGGTGGATCGCCCTACGTAATGCCGTCATCCCCGCGCAGGTCAGCCGCGACATGCTCTCCGGAGAGTGTGAGCCTCCCGCAGTTGGATTCCCGCCTGCGCGGGAATGACATGCTCTTGCGAATCCCGAATCCCGAATCCCGAATCCCGAATCCCGAATCCCGAATCCCGAATCCCGAATCCCGAATCCCGAATCCCGAATCCCGATTCCCGATTCCCGATTCCCGATTCCCGATTCCCGATTCCCGATTCCCGAACCCGGCCCGCGCCGCCCCATCCCCTATCATCCACGCACCGACACGGACGCCCTCAAGCACGATGACCGACCTGCAGGACCTCACCGCGCTGATCCGCGCCAACACCCCGCTCATCGTCATCGAGACCCGCGACGAAGCCCGCGTGGTCGAGCTGTTCCGTCAGGCGCTCATGCACGTGTGGCGCGCGCTGCACCGCTGGTCGATCACCGAAGGGCTGCGACGCATCGACCTGGACCGCGAGGACGAGGCCGAGATCGCGCCCGATGCCTCCAACACGCTGCAGGCGATCCGCAACGCCGACCAGCGCGGCATCTACGTGCTGCTCGATTTCCACCCGTACCTGGGCTACGCCGGCACGCAGCGCCAGTTGCGCGACATCCTGCAGCGCCGCGACTGTCAGCCGCATGTGCTGGTGCTGGTGGGCCACAAGGTCGAACTGCCGGCGGAACTGGATTCGCTCGCCGTTCGCTACACGCCGCGCCTGCCCGACGCCAACGCGCTGCTCAAGCTGGTGCGCGAGGAAGCGGAGAACTACGCGCGCGAGAACGGCGGCCGTCGCGTCGAAGTGGACGGCGAGGCGGTGAAGCAGATCGTGCGCAATCTGCGCGGCCTCGATCCGATCGACGCGCGCCGCATCGCGCGCCAGCTGATCTTCAGCGACGGCGCGCTCGGCCCGGACGACCTTCCCGCGCTGGCGAAGCTGAAGTTCGAGCTGCTCAACCGCAGCGGCCATCTGCATTACGAATACGACACCGCGCGCATGGACGACGTAGCGGGCGCCTCGCGCTTCAAGCGCTGGGTGCAGCAGCGTCGCGACGTGTTCGTCAGCGGCGACGCGCCGGCGGGCCTCGATCCGCCGAAGGGCGTGCTGCTGCTCGGCGTGCAGGGCTGCGGCAAGTCGATGCTCGCCAAAGCGGTCGCCGCCGGCTTCGGCGTGCCGCTGGTGCGGCTGGACTTCGGCACGCTGTACGACAAGTTCCACGGCGAGACCGAGAAGAACCTGCGCGCCGCGCTGTCCTCGGCCGAACAGTTGGAACCGTGCGTGCTGTGGATCGACGAGATCGAGAAGGGCCTGGCCGGCGACGGCGGCGACAGCGACGGCGGTGTCTCGCGGCGCGTGCTCGGCTATCTGCTGACGTGGATGGCCGAACGCAAGTCGCGCGTGTTCCTCGTCGCCACCGCGAACCAGATCGACGCGCTGCCGCCCGAGCTGCTGCGCAAGGGACGCTTCGACGAGATCTTCTTCGTCGACCTGCCCAACGCCGCCGCGCGCGAGCAGCTGTTCGCACTGCACCTGCGTCGCCGCGCGCTGGATGCAGCGTCGTTCGACCTGTCGGGGTTGTCGGCCGCGAGCGATGGCTTCTCCGGCGCGGAGATCGAGCAGGCCATCGTCGCCTCGCTCTATGCCGCGCATGCGGCGAAGGCGCCGCTCAACGACTTCCTGCTGCGCGCGGAACTGAAGCAGACGCGTCCGCTCTCGGTGCTGATGGCCGAGCGCGTGCACGAGCTGCGCGAGTGGGCGCAGGGAAGGACGGTTCCGGCGGACTGAGCATGACCTACGGGCCGCGCGAGCGGGCCCCGGCGCGCTCCAGCATGGCGGCAGTCCACGCGGAGCTCCGTCGATGCGACCGATCCAGGGATTCCAAGCCGGCCTGCTTGCCGCCGCGTTGGTGCTGGCGGGCGCGCTGTCCGCCGCTCCGTCCGCCGACGTGCCCGCGCGCCCCACGGCCGAGGACGGCTACTTCCAGACGATCGTCCGCGTCGACGACGGTGTCTGGCTGATCGCGCAACCGCAGCCGTTCCACATACAGCCGATCGGCAACGTCGTGGTCATCGAACAGTCCGATGGTCTGGTGCTGGTCGACGCCGGCGGTTCGCCCGGCGCGGGCCGGCGCATCGTCGAGCTGGTGCGCTCGGTCAGCGACAAGCCAGTGAAGGCGGTGGCGATCACCCACTGGCATGGCGACCACGTGCTCGGTCTGTCGGCGATCGCGCAGGCGTGGCCGACGACGGAGATCGTCGCCACCGATGTCACCGATGCGCATTTGCGCGGGCGCTCCATGAAGGCCTATCCGAAAGGCGCGCCGGATGCGGCATTGCAGGCTGCGTTCGACGCGCGCCTGGACGGCGCCGAGACCTTCCTGCGCGACACGCTCGCCAAGCCCGGCCTGTCCGAGCGCGAGCGCGCGGGTTTCGAAGCCTCGCACCGCCTGTTCGCGCAGTACCGCCAGGACACGCGCGGCCTCGTGCTCGCATTGCCGACGCGCACGTTCGGCGATTCGCTGCGGCTGGACGACGGCCTGCGTCCGGTCGAGCTGCTGCACCCGGGCCGCGGCAACACCGACGGCGATCTCGTCGCGTGGCTGCCGCGCCAGCGCGTGCTGGCGACGGGCGATCTGCTCGTCGCGCCGATTCCCTTCGGCTTCAACGCCTATCCGGCGGATTGGCAGGCCACGCTGCGCGCGCTGGAAGCGAAGCGGCCGGCGGTGTGGATCCCCGGCCACGGTGCGCCGATGCGCGACAGCGCGTACGCCGGGCGCGTCATCGCGCTGATCGGCCACACGCGCGACGCAGTAGCACCACTGGCGAAGCAGGGCACGAGCATGGAAGAAGCGAAGAAGCGCGTCGACCTCTCGGCAGACCGCGCGGTGTTCGTCGGCGACGACCCTTGGCTGACGCGCTGGTTCGATCGCTACTGGACGCAGCCCTTCACCGATGCGGCGTACCGGGAAGCGAAAGGGCAGCCGATCGAGCAGGGCGAAGGCTGATCACACCGCCGCAAGGTCGAACGAAATGCTGATCCGCTCGCCTTCGCCGGCATAGGGCAGGGTGCGGTGGAACAGGTACGACGGAAACAGCAGCAGCGTGCCGACCTGCGGGCGCACGCGGCGCAGCGCGGTGTCGGGCGGCGACGGGAGGTTGGCGAAAGGTCGGCCGAATTCGATCCAGCCCGCGTGCGTGGCGTCGTCGTCGCCGATCGCCGGCGGCAGTTCGACGTAATACGCGCCGGAGAGCCACGAATCCTCGTGGATGTGCGTGTCGATGAAGCCGCGTTCGGCGGCCTGCGTCGCCCAGACGTGCATGCGATAGCGCGCGGGCACGTTGCGCAGGAACACATCCTCCTCACCCGATGCGGCGTCGCCCGCGCGCGCTTCACGGCAGCGCGCGAGGAACGCATCGATCGCCTCGCGCAGCCGTTGCTCGAAACCGACGATGGCCGGCGTGCGATCGGCGAGCAGATCACCGCTGAGATACGCATTGCGCGCCGCCAGCCCCGCCGGTTCCCAGCGCTGCTGGCTGTGGCGGCGGATGTCGTCGGCGAGCGCGACGTGAAAGGCGTCCGCGTCTGCAAAGCCCTCCGGCGTCGGCAGCGCGATCGCGTGCACATGACGATGCAGGCCCAGCCACTGCGTCGCGCGCGCCGCATCGTCCTGCGCCATCGCAACGCCCAGGTGCGCGATCGCGCGCTGGTCGTCGGGCGCCTGGCGAAGCGCATGGGCGAGCGTCGTGCGCGCCGCGTCCGCGCGGTCGTCGTGCAGCAGCGCGATGCCGTGCTGGCGGCGCAGCAGCGGCGACTCGACGCCGGCATCGAGCGCGTGCGCGTAGACCCTCACCGCTTCATCGGTCTTGCGATTGAGCTGCAACTGCTCGCCCAGCGTGTTCACGGTTTCGACGTCGCCCGGTGCGAGTTCCAGCGCGCGTCGCGCGTAGGCTTCGGCGCCGGCGGCGTCGCCGAGCTTGCGCGCAAGGATCGCCGCGTTGCGATGGGCTTCGGCCAGTGACGGATCGAGCCGTAACGCGTGCAGCGCATGCTGCAGACCCTCCTGCAGCGATTCGCGATCGAACAGGTTGGATTGCAGTGCGGCCAGCGCCTGGTGCGTGCTCGCATCGTTCGGGCGAAGGCCCAGCGCGTTGCGCGCAGCAGCGATCGCGGCGACGTAGTCCTGCTGCTTGCCGTGTGCGGCGGCGAGGTTGTTCCAGGCTTCGGTCCAGTCCGGCTTGAGTCGCGCGGCGACTTCGAAACCCTGCGCCGCCTGCGCGTGATCGCCCGCGAGGAACGCCGCGGTGCCGTAGCGGAACGCCGCGCGCGGTTCCTGCGGCAAGCGTTGCATGGCCAGATGCAGCGAGGCCATCGCGGCGCCGTGCTCGCCCGCGTGCAACTGCATCGTGCCCAGGTCGAGCGCGGTGGCGCCGTCGTCGGGTCGCAGCGCGAGGGCGCGCTGCAACGCGGCGCGGCAACCGGCCGCATCGCCCAGCGCCTGCAGCGACATCGCGTACAGGCGCCATGCATCGAAGGAATCCTGCGCGTGGCGCAACGCCGTTTCGCAGTCGGCGCGCGCGGGCGCCGGTTGTCCCTGCTGCAGCGCGAGCCACGCGCGTCGCAGCAGGGCGGTGACGTCGGCGCCGCTCACGTCAGCGCCTCCATCTCAGTAGCCCGCGGCCTGGCCGTCCTTGCGCGATTCGCTGGCGCCGATGTAGCCGCCGTTCGGATTGACCATGATCGCCTGGTAGCCGCCGTACGGGCCGAGCGCGAAACGCACCGAATGGCCCATGCCCATCAACGCGCGCACCGTCTCGTACGGGAAGCCGGTTTCCAGATCGAGTTCGCCGCCATCTTCCATCGCGGTCGCCTGGCCCGCCGGCTCCGTGCTGCCGTCGTGCTGGATGCGCGGCGCGTCGCCGGCTTCCTGCAGGTTCATGCCGAAATCGACCAGGTTCATGATGATCTGCGCGTGGCCCTGCGGCTGCATCGCGCCGCCCATCACGCCGAAGCTCAGCCACGGCTTGCCGTTCTTCGTCGCGAAGGCGGGGATGATGGTGTGGAACGGACGCTTGCCCGGCGCGAAGGAATTGGGATGACCTTCCTTCAGCACGAACTGCTCGCCGCGGTCCTGAAAGATGAAGCCCAGTCCGGGCGGCGCCATGCCGCTGCCCATGCCGCGGTAGTTGGACTGGATCAGCGAGACCATCATTCCGTCCGCATCGGCGACGGTCATGTAGATGGTGTCGCCTTCGTTGAGCTGCGGGATCACGCCGGGCTCGACCGCCTTGGCGGCCTTGTCCATCGAGATCAGCTTGCCGCGCTCGCGTGCGTAGTCCTTCGAGATCAGCCTGGCCACCGGCGTCTTGTAGAAATCCGGATCGGCGTAGGACGCGGCGCGGTCGGCGAAGGCGAGCTTCTTGGCTTCGGCGAACAGGTGCACGTGCTCGGGGCTTCCGAAGCCGTAGGACTTCAGGTCGTAGGGTTCGAGCAGGTTGAGGATCTGCAGCGCGGCGATGCCCTGGCCGTTGGGCGGCAGTTCCCACACGTCGACGCCGCGGTAGTTGGTGCTGACCGGCTCGATCCACTCGCCCTTGTGCGAGGCGAGGTCGTCGTAGCTCAGGAAACCGCCGTTGGCCTTGAAGTAGGCGTCGATGGTGCGCGCAATGTCGCCCTTGTAGAACGCGTCGCGGCCGCCGTTGGCGATCTTTTCCAGGGTGCTGGCGAGGTTGGGGTTCTTCCACATCTCGCCGGTGCGCGGGCCGCGCTTCCCGTCGACCGTGAACTGCTCGGTGAAGCCCGGCCACTTCGACAGCGTCGGCACGCTGCGGCCCCAGTAGTACGCGATGACCTCGTGCACCGGATGGCCTTCGCGCGCGTAGCGGATGGCCGGGGCGAGGTCGTCCTTCATCGGCTTGCGGCCGAAGCGGTCGTGCAGGGCGAACCATGCGTCGACCGTGCCCGGCACGGTGACCGGCAGCGGGCCGTGCGGCGGGATGTCCTTCAGGCCGCGGCGCTGGAACTCGGCCAGCGTCAGCGACTTGGGCGAACGGCCCGAGCCGTTGTAGCCGTAGAGCTTCTTCGTTTTCGGGTCCCACACGATCGCGAACAGATCGCCGCCGACGCCGTTGCCCGTGGGCTCCATCAGGCCGAGCGCGGCGTTGGCGGCGATGGCCGCGTCCACCGCGCTGCCGCCGGCCTTCATCACGTCCAGCGCGATCTGCGTGGTCAGCGGGTGCGAGGTGGCGGCGATCGCATGCGGTGCGTACACCTCGCTGCGGGTAGCGAAAAGCTTTCCGGTGATGCGATCGGCGCACATGGCGGTGAACGGCAGGCTCAGCAGGGCAGCGGTGAACAGCAGGCGCATGGACGGTGCTTCTTGGGACGAAGTCGCATCCTAACGCGGCCTTCACGCGGCGGGGCGTGCCGGAAGGCGGGGCGGCCGTCAACGCGCCGCAGCGGCAAAGGCTGTCCCACAACGAAGAACCCCTCTCGCGGGAGAGGGGTTCAAAGGTACGGCGGTGTATGGACGCGGGCGCGGTATCAGGGCCAGCGGGGCGGGTTCGCGGCCCAGGCGGCCTGGACTTCGGACAGGAGGGTCCGGTCGGCGTCGCTCCAGTCCGGCAGCAGGCGGGCGAACTGCGCGGTGGTGTTCCACTGCTGCGGCTCGCTGCGCACGGCGGCGGCGTACCACTGCACGGCTTCGTCCTTGCGGCCCATCGACCACAGCGAGAGCGCCAGCGTCGGCGGCATCCACGACGCGGTGACGCTGCGCGATTCCACCAGCGCACGCCACTGTGCGAACGCACCTTCGAAGTCGCCGGTGCGGTACAGGTCCCAGCCGTAGTTCCAGACCACGGCGCGCCACAGGCTGTCGCTGCGGTCGATCGCCGACAGAGCGCGCGCGTAGAGCTGCTTGCCCAGGTCGATGCGACCGGCGGCCATCGCCAGATGCGCGAGCTGCGCGACTTCGGCCTTGGCGTGCGGGTTGCGCTCGATGGCCTTGGCCAGCTTCTGCGCGGCAACATCGCCCGTTTCGCGCACGGCGACGACGGGCTTGAGCGTGTTGGCGTCGGCGTCGAAGTAGAACTCCGCCGGACGCGGCAGGCTTTGCGCCGACGCGGCGCCGGTGACGGCCAGCAGGGCCGTCGCGAAAAGAGTGCGACTGAACATGTGGTGGATCCCCCTGTGCAACGCAGCAATCCTAACCCGTACTGGGCCGGGATCGAGGCGTTTGAACTTGCCGATTAGGGTTATCGGCCGGGCGGGGGAAAGCCGAAGCCCCGCCCCCGCCGTGCTCTTGCTCCTCCCCCTGCGTGCAGGGGAAGGTTGGGTAGTCAGGCGAGACCGCGCCGAGCTCGCCGCGTTGCGGCTTCGCGTACCCCTCCCCAACCCTCCCCTGCACGCAGGGGAGGGAGTAGGACTTGTGGGAGGCGCTCAGCGCGCCGCCGGCAGCAGCGTCACCTCGTCCACGACCCACATCGGGTTGTACTCGCCCGAGGCGAAGGTGAAGCACAGGTCGTGGCGGCCGGCCTGCGTCGGCAGCGGCGCCTCCAGCGTGGTCAGGCCGGCGGACTTGCGAGCCGGGGCCAGCGGCAGGACGGCGATCGGCTCGCCTTCGCAGCTGCCCAGGCGGACTTCGAGCGCGCCGCCTTCGATCTTCGCCGGACGCGTCACCACCAGCTTGGCGTCCTTCCAGAGCTGGAAGTTGTGCGGCAGCTGGCCGACGCGGACCTGCAGCGTGGCGATGCCGTCCAGCGGCGCGTCGTCGTAGATCCAGCACGGGTCGAAGACGTCGGCCGTGAGCAGCTGGCGCTCGCCGTCCGCCTGCGCCGGTGCGTCGTCCTCCATGCGCAGGAGCAGATCGCCCTTGCACGCGCGCAACCGGTTGCTGCTGCGCGCGAGCACGCTGCGCGTATCGAGTGCGAACGTGCGCGTCGCCGCCAGCGCGCGACCGTCGACATAGGCGTTCGCCTTCACCGTCGTCGGCAGCGGCAGTTCCAGCGGATGCGTGTACTGCGGCGATTGCGCGGTCGGCTCGCTGCCGTCCAGCGTGTAACGAAGCACGCCGAAGTTGGTCTGGTTCGACAACGCCAGCGTCGCCTTCCCGTCGGCCGCCGGCTGCGGGGTGAAGCGCACGGCGAACGCACTGTCGGCCGCGTCGAAGCCGGTCAGCCGGTAGCGCTGCGTTTCAAAGGCCATGCGTTGCAGGAAATCGTTCCAGTCCTTGCGGTCGTCCGGCGTCCACGTCGCTTCGGCCAGCGCGGCGGCGCGCGGGAACAGGCCGCGTTCCACGCGCTGCTGCGTGCGGTGGTGCTCGGTCCACAGGTTGCCCTGCGCACCGAGCACATGCTTGGCTTGCTCCGCATTGAGCTGCACCGGCACGACCTGGAAGTCGTACACGCTCTTGAGCGAGATCACGTCCGCGCGGCCCGGCGTTTCATCGGCGGCGTCGCTCTGGATGTGGTTGAGGTAGAGCGCCGGCGAGGGCGACAGCACGACGTCGTGACCGGCACGCGCCGCTTCGATCGCACCGTCCGTGCCGCGCCAGGACATCACGGTCGCATCGGCCGGCGGGCCGCCTTCGAGGATCTCGTCCCAGCCCAGCAGGCGCTTGCCGTGGCCTTCGATGTACTTGCCCAGGCGGCCCATGAACCAGGTCTGCAACTGCATCTCGTCCTTGAGGCCCAGCTCGTTCTTCTTCGCCTGCACGGCCGGCGACGCCTGCCACTGGTCCTTCGCCGCCTCGTCGCCGCCCAGGTGGATGTACTTGCCCGGGAACAGCGGCATCACTTCATCCAGCACGTTCTCCAGGAACTTGAACGTGCCGTCGTCCACGTTGAACAACCACGTGTGGATGCCCCAGTCCGGCGACACCGACGGCGCCTTGCCGGTCACGCCCAGCTCGGGATACGACGCGATGGCGGCCTGCGCGTGGCCGGGAAGGTCGATCTCGGGCACGACGGTGATGTAGCGATCGGCGGCGTACTTCACGACGTCGCGGATCTCGTCCTGCGTGTAGAAGCCGCAATACGGCTTCGGCTTGCCCTTCGCATCGACGCCGGCCGCGCCGGCCGGAATGCGGCAGCCGCCGACCTCCGTGAGCTTGGGGTACTGCTTGATCTGGATGCGCCAACCCTGGTCGTCGGTGAGATGCCAGTGGAAGGTGTTGAGCTTGTGCAGCGCCATCTGGTCCAGCACTTCCTTCACTTCGTCGGGCGTGCGGAAGTGGCGCGCGACATCGAGCATCACGCCACGCCAGCCGAAGCGCGGTGCGTCTTCGATGCGCTGCGCGGCGATGGACGCCTCGCCCTGCGCGCCATCGGCGAGCAGTTGCCACAGCGTCACCGCGCCGTAGAACAGGCCGGCCGGCGCGCGTGCGCTGACCTTCACGCCCTGCGGCGTGATGTCGACCACGTAGGCCTCGTCGCCCGCGGGCGCGATGGCCGGGTCGATCGCGAACACGACGGCGGCGCCGTCGCCCGCACCGCCGACCTGCGGGGTGAAGCCGCGCGCCTGCTGCACGCGCGCCGCGAAATCATGGGCGATGCGGGTCGCTTCGGCGTTGTCGCCTGCGACCGCGATGCGCGCCTGCGGACCGAACACGAAGCGGCCTTCGCGCGCTTCCACCTTCGCCGGGCGCGGGATCACCGGCGTCGCGGCGGCGCTGGCCGAGAGGGCCGTCGTCGAAGCTTCACCACCAGCCGGCGCCGCCGTCGCGGGCTTGGCCGCCTCGGGTGCCGGAGCGCCATCGCGCTGGCAGGCCGCCATTCCCATCACCAGCGCCACGCTCGCGGCGCCCAGTACGAATTGCCGTTTCATCGATCCCTCACTTTCATTCGGCTGGCGTCTTCGCGACGCCGGAAACAAACGGGCCCGGCAATGACCGGGCCCGCTTGTGGATCACACCTCTACCGCACGGTAGATCAGTACTTGGCCGTTAGTACTTGAACCTGAAATTCAGATAGTACTGGCGACCGTTCTCGTACACCGAACGCGGGCGGTCCCGGTTCTCGGCGAAGTAGGTGGTCTTGGGGTTGTTGAGGTTCATCGCATCAAGACTTAGCGACAGGTTCTCGTTGATCGTCCAGCCCACCGAGGCCGAGAGACTGCCAATGCTGTCCTGCCAGAAGGCCGAGGCACGGTCCAGACCGCTGAAGAACTGGTCACGCCACGTGTAGTTCACGCGGGCGTTGAACTTCTCGTTCTCGAACCAGCCACCGATGTTGAAGGTGTTCTCCGAGGTGCCCAGCATCGGCTGCGGGTTGCCCAAGTTGTCTTCAGCGTCCGTGTCGCCGTCGGCGTAGGTGTAGTTGGCGAACATGCCGAAGTAGTCGCTCAGCGGCTGCTCCCACGCCAGCTCGAAGCCCTTGACCTTGGCGCCGGAGTTGAACGGGATCGTGACGTCGTAGTCGACCATGCGACCCGGAGGCGGGTTGTTGGAGTCGATCGTCAGATACTGCTGACGCACGCGCGTCAGCGCGACGTAGTTGTCGATGTCCATGTAGAACACACCGGCCGACATCAACGAACGCTCACCGTAGTACCACTCGAACGTGAGGTCGAGGTTGGTCGACAGGATCGGCTCCAGGTTCGGATTGCCGCCCGTACCGCTGCCGACGCCGCCGACGGTGGCGGGCGGGAGCAGCGACACGGCGCCGGCCAGCGCGGAGTAATCCGGGCGCGTCAGCGTGCGCGAGGCAGCTGCACGCAGCACCATCTCGTCGTTGAGGTTGTACTTGATGTTCGCGCTGGGCAGCCAGTCGTTGTACGTGTTTTTCGTGAGCACGGTCTTGAACGGACCGAACAGCGACGTGGTGATGGCTTCCGGGTCGTTGGCCGAGGTGTTCACGTAGTTGGTGACTTCGTCCTCCGTGCGCACGAAACGAATGCCGAAGTTGCCGTCCCAACGGTCGCCGGAGAAGTTCAGCTGAGCGTAGGCCGCGGAGCTACGCTCTTCCAGGCCGTAAGCGCCCGGGAAGTAGAAGCGCGTGACGGGATCGCGGTTGGTGAAACGGTTGAAATCGGCGAGCTGTCCCGGCGAGAAGTACCAGATGTCGCGCGGGAAGTTGGCACCGATGCCTTGGGCGAAGTCGCTGGGATAGTTGGAGAACCCCTGCGGCCAATTGGCCGCGTCGAACGGCGACTGCGAGCCCGGCGGGCACGACGGGTCGACCTGGCCGTTGACCAGACATGCCGGGCCCTGCGCGGTGACCTGGTCCAGGTTGCGCTCGTGCTTCGCGTCGCGGACACCGAATTCGAGCGACTTCAGCACGCCGCCGTCGAAGAAGTAGGTGCCGTCGATCTGCGCCCAATCCTCCTTGTCTTCCACGTCGATGTCCTGGAAGCCGAAGATCCAGTCCAGGCGGTAGTCGACGTTGGGAACGCCCGGCGCCGCGGTGTTGGTCGCGCCAAGATTCCACGAAGCCGCGCCCGGTCCGTAGATGGTCCAGCCAGCGGCGCTGTTGAGCGCGGTATCCCACTCAGCCACGTCCTGCACCGGCGTCTTGCCGTGGCCCTCGGACGTGCCGGCCTCGGCGGACAGTTTGAAGCGCTCGCTCACGTCCCACTTGCCGCCCAGGGAGAAGTACTCCGTGTTCGACTCGGCACCCGGACGCGAGATCTGGTCGTAGATGCCCGAGACGTTGGCCGGATCCGCGCCTGGAGTCGGAGCGAACTGTGCGTTCACCAGCGTGTTGTTGCGCACCACGTAGCCTGGCAGCGGAGCGCGACCGGCACCCTGGCCGAGGATGCGTGCACCCCACAGCATGTAGTTGCGGTTGTAGTTGTCGGCTTCCAGGTCGGAACGGAAGTAGTTGGCCTCGATCTCGGTGGAGTCGGTCGGCTTGAACTGCAGCGACACCATGCCGCCCGTGCGCTTGCGCTCCTGCTCGAACAACGCCGAGCCGATCAGCGTCGGGTAGTAGACGCCGGCCAGGTCGGGGTTGCTAAGTGCGACCGGCGAGCCCGCTGCGATCTGCTCGTAGCCCAGCAGCTCCTGTCCGTCGCGGCGCAGGTGGCGCTCTTCGCTGAAGGCCTGGACGGTGATGCCGAAGCTGCCGTCCTGGTTCTTGTAGTTGCCCAGCACCGAGATCTGCGGGTCCGTCTTGCTCGGGTTGTCGGCATACACGGCGCCAACGGAGCCGAAGATGCTGAAGCCGGTGTCGAAATTGAGCGGGTTGCGCGTGATCAGGTCGACGGTGCCGACGGCACCACCTTCCACCAGCTTGGCTTCCGACGACTTGCGCACCACGACCTTGTCGACCAGCTCGGACGGCAGCAACGAGTAGCTGACGCTGCGACCGACGGTACCGGTCTGGTTCAGCACGAACCAGTCGCCGCTGGCGATGTTGTGCCCGTCGATCAGCGTCTGGGTGAAGCTCGGGCTCGTGCCGCGCATGCTGACGCGATCGTTCTCGTCGAACGCACCCTCGTTCGCGCTCGCGGCGCTGATGTTCACGCCGGACACGCGCGAGAGGGAGTCAGCCACGTTCTTGTCGGGCATTTTGCCGATGTCTTCGGACGTGATGACTTCCACGCGACCCACGTCATCGCGCTTGGTCTCAAGCGACTGCTCGATCGCCCCGCGGATGCCGCGGACGACGACGGAGTCCAGGTCGGTGGCGTCCTGTGAAGCGGTGGTCTGCGGTGCGGCCTCCTGGGCCTGCACGCCTGCGGCGAAGCTCAGTGCGAACACGATGCTGGCCGATAGTGCGGTCTTGCGAAGTTTCATTGCTCTCCCTCCCACGGGTTGATATACGACTCCGCAGTGCCGGTTCTTGCTCGCCGGCGTTACAGAGCCCGTTTCCTGGCCTGCGCGCATGAACGCGCGGCCGTATTTCGTGTGCGATGTCCCACGACGCTCACGCGCCGTCCTGCGACAGGTGTTCCAGGTACCAGGTGGCTGCGCCGATCACGCCCAGGCGCTCGTTCTCGATCAGGCGCACCGGCACGCGCTCGAGCGCGGCGTGCATCACGCCCTTGTCCAGCAATCGCGCATGGAACGCGCTGTGCGGCAGGAAATCCTTCAGCTGCGGCAGGATGCCGCCGGCGATGAACACCGCTTTCGCGCTGCTCACGGTGATCAGGTCGCCGATCACGCTGCCCAGCAATGCGCAGAACGTCAGCACCGCTTCGCGTGCCGGCGCATCGCCGTGACGCGCGGCGTCGGTGATCGCGGCCGGTGCGCGCAGGCCCGCTTCCAGGCCATCCAGCGCGCAGATCGCGTCGTACAGGTTCACCAGGCCCGGGCCGGAGACGAAACGCTCGGTCGGCACGTGCGAGAAACCGCGCTGGCGCGTCCATTCCAGCATCGCTGTCTCGCGCGCGTTGCCCGGCGCGAAGGCGATCTGTCCGGCTTCGGTCGGCAGCACGACGGTGCCGCCGTGGTGCGGGATGCGAACGGCCGCGCCCAGGCCGGTGCCCGGGCCCACCACGAGCACGGGGCCGTGCGTGGCGGCGCTCACGCCGGGCGTGAGCAGCAGCGAATCGGCCGGATCCATGCACTGTGCGGCGTGGGCGGCGGCCTGGAAATCGTTGATGTAGTGCAGTTCGGTCAGGTGCAGTTCGCTGCGCAACTGCGACAGCGAGATGCGCCAGGGCAGGTTGGCGTTGACGACGACGTCGTCCAGCACCACGCCGGCCGAGGCGATCGTGACGCGGTCGATGCCCGCGCATGCGCCATGGCTGCCGATGAAGTCGGCCAGGATCGCGGCCAGGCTCGGGTAGTCGGCGCACACGTATTTGCGGTGCGCCAGCACCACGACGGCGGATTCGTCCTGCCCGCCCGGACGGACCAGGCCGACGCGGGTGTGGGTGCCGCCCACGTCGGCGGCAAGGAAGCGGGGTTCCACCTGGGTCAGCGGCGGCACGGCGCTCACCCGCAGACGCCGCGCAGGGACTGCGCGCTCGCGGACAGGCATGGCCGGGCTGGTGCTTCCTTCGTATCCCACTGCATGGTTCCTCCGCTCACCGCCGGCTCCCACCGACGCGGCCGAGATTGGCGCGGGCCTGACAACGTTGTCAACCGAAAGTTATGAAATTGTCAGAAACACCAATAACGGCTCCGACGAACGGCAGATTTTGCTGCGTCGCAGCAGGAAGAAAACGCTTGCGCAGGGCCGTCCTTATGACTTTTGGCCCGTGCTCTGGCTTGCGGACACGAGTTGTGACAACGTTGCGCCAACGGATGTCGTGCAGGTCAACCCACGCCATCCCCGAACGCATTCCTTGGGAGGGGAATCCGCATGTCCATGTCCACGACCGCCGCCTCGCGCAGCCACTACGGCTCCATCGCGATCATCGGCGCGCTGTTCTTCATCTTCGGCTTCGTCACCTGGCTCAACGGCCCGCTGATCGCGTTCGCGCAGCTGGCCTTCAACGTCAGCGAAAGCCTGGCGTTCCTGATCCCCAGCGCGTTCTACATCTCGTACTTCTGCCTTGCGTTGCCGTCGTCCTGGATCCTCAAGAAGACCGGCATGAAGAAGGGCATGGCGCTGGGCCTGTTCCTGATGGCGGTGGGCGCGGTGGTGTTCGGCCAGTACACGACGCAGCGCGTGTACGGCGGCGCGGTCGCGGGCATCTTCGTGATCGGCGCGGGCCTGGCGATCCTGCAGACCGCGGTGAATCCCTACATCTCCATCCTCGGCCCGATCGAGGGCGCCGCGCAGCGCATCGCGGTGATGGGCATTTGCAACAAGGTGGCCGGCATCCTCGCGCCGCTGGTCATCGGCACGCTGGTGATGCACGGCATGGGCGACCTGTCGGCGCAGGTGGCCAACGCCGATGCGGCGACGAAGGAGCAGCTGCTCAACGAGTTCGCCTCGCGCATCCACGATCCCTACATGTTCATGGCGGGGCTGCTGGCGCTGCTGGCGGTGGGCATCCTGTTCTCGCCGCTGCCGGAAATCAAAGCCGAGGAAGTCAACGCCGACAGCGACACCGGCGCCACGCGCAAGACCAGCCTGTTCCAGTTCCCGCACGTGTGGCTGGGCGCGCTGTGCATCTTCGTGTACGTGGGCGTGGAAGTGATGGCCGGCGATGCGATCGGCACCTACGGCCTGGGCTTCGGCCTGCCGCCGGACAGCACCAAGTTCTTCACCTCCTTCACTCTGTTCGGCATGTTGCTGGGCTACGTGGTGGGCCTGATCGCGATCCCGCGCTTCATCTCGCAGGAGCGCTACCTCACGTTCTCCGCCGTGCTCGGCGCACTGCTGGCGATCGGCGCGTTCCTCACCAAGGGCTACGTCTCGGTGGGCTTCGTCGCCGCGCTGGGATTCGCCAACGCGATGATGTGGCCGGCGATCTTCCCGCTGGCGATCCAGGGGCTGGGCCGCTTCACCGAGTACGGCTCGGCGCTGCTGATCATGGGCATCGCCGGCGGCGCGGTGATCCCGCAGCTGTTCGTGCACCTCAAGCAGGTCTACGACTTCCAGCTGGTGTTCGTCGTGCTGATGGTGCCGTGCTACCTGTACATCCTGTATTTCGCGATGCGCGGGCACCGTGCCGGGCAGCGGCACGACGTGGTCAACGGCGCGGCGGCATCGCAGCACAGTTGATTGCGCAACGACAAAACCACGCCGACCGCCCAACCACACGCCACCGCACGTCATTCACTTCGACGGTGCCGGTGGTTAGGCTAGTCGCACTTTCCCGACGGCAGTGATGTCGGAACCACGCGAGGCCCAGGTGCGCAGACCCACGATCAAAGACGTCGCCGAGCGCGCCGAGGTGTCGCTCAAGACCGTCTCGCGCGTCATCAACGACGAACCCAGCGTCCAGGCCAGCACGCGCGAACGCGTGCGGGTGGCGATCGCCGAACTGGGCTACCAGCCCGATCCCTCGGCGCGCAGCCTGCGCAGCGCGCAGCCGTATGCGCTCGGGCTGGTGTACGACAACCCGAACCCGTACTACGTCATCGCCGTGCAGAACGGCGTGCTGCAGGTGTGCCGCGAAACCGGCTACGGATTGCAGATCCATCCCTGCGACTCCTCGTCGAAGAACCTTGCTGCCGAGCTCATCGACCTGGTGCAGCACTCGCGCCTGGCCGGGCTGGTGCTCGCGCCGCCGATGTCCGAACGCAACGAGCTGGTCACCGAACTGGTCGCGCACGGCATCCATCTGGTGCGCATCGTCTCCGCTGCGGCCGATCCGCAGGACGGCAGCGCCTGCGTGTACGTCGACGACCGCGACGCCGCCTACGACATCACCGAGCACCTGATCCAGCTCGGCCATACGCGCGTCGGTTTCCTGTGGGGCGGCAAGTCGCACGGCTCTTCGTGGGAACGCTACAAGGGCTACGAGGACGCGCTGCGCGAGTACGGCATCCCGCTCGACGCCGATCTGGTGGTGGAAGGCGACTATTCGTTCGACGACGGCTTCCGCGGCGCACGCCGCCTGCTGGCGCTGCCGGATCGTCCGACGGCCATCTTCGGCAGCAACGACGAGATCGCGGCGGGCGTGCTCGCCGCGGCCAAGTCCAGTGGCATGAACGTGCCCTACGACCTGTCGATCGCCGGCTTCGAGGACAGCCCGTTCTCCAAGCAGAGCTGGCCCGCGCTGACCACGGCCAAGCAGGCCACGCAGGAAATCGCGCGCCACGCGGCACTGCGCCTGTTGCAGGAGATCCGCGAGCACGCGCCCAAGGCCGTGCCGAACGAGGGCTTCAGCCCGGAGCTGGTGGTACGCGGATCGACCGCGCCGCCGCGGCCGAAGGTGTGAGGTGATTCCTTCTCCCTCCGGGAGAAGGTGCCCGAAGGGCGGATGAGGGGGGACGAAGCGGCATCGTTCACTCTCGCAGCGCAGTGCCATTCCGGTGGTTTGGCGTTCCCGCTGCGTTGCCCCTCACCCCAACCCCTCTCCCGGCGGGAGAGGGGCTCCAGCAACCGGCCTCACGGCAGCGAAACGACCCCAATGCTCTGCTACGCAGCCGGGCGCATCGATTGGGGCCGACCATGAACGCGAGTCCGCAGTTCGCATCCGTGCTGCACGAGCCGGGCATCGCCCGGCTGCTTGAACAGGACCAGGCGCTGGTCGCCCTCGGCCGCAAGGTCTGCGTGCTCAAGGCCATCGGCTGGCCCGCCTCGATGGAGACGCGGTTCCTGGAACAGTGGCGCCAGGGCCGGCCGGAACTGCCGCAGCCGACCACCGTGCCGGTGGACCTGTCGGACACCATCGCCGGCCTGCACGCGCTCATGCACGAGATCGACCGCCGCCATCCCGTCGGCCGCTGGCTGTACAAGACCGCATGGAGCTACGCCGTCGCCGCGCGCATGCTCGGCGCGATCGGCACGCCGGAGTTCACGCGCTGCTCGGCGCTGCTGTACGGGCGGCCCGACTACCGCTACCGCAGCCAGGACATCACCAACGTCGACGGCGCGCGCGAAGTGCTGACCATCACCGACGAGCTGATCGACAGCCGCCTGCTGCCCGACGTGCCGGCCGACATTCCGGCGGAGGACTTCGCGCAGCGTCTGCGCGCGCGCATCGATCCGTTCTTCAATCACGACGAAGTGAAGGTGGTGCTCGACCCGGAGCTGCCTTCCAAGGCCACGGCCGGTAGCCGCCGCATCACCCTGCGCTCCACCGCGATGTTCTCCGAGCGCGACCTCAACCAGCTGGTCGAGCACGAAGCCTTCATCCACACCGCGACGCTGCTCAACGGCATCCACCAGCCGCACCTGCATGCACTTGGCATCGGCGCGCCGCGCACCACGCGCGTGCAGGAAGGGCTGGCGACCTTCTCCGAGATCGTCACCGGCGCGCTCGACATCGCGCGCCTGCGCCGCATCGCGCTGCGCGTGGTGATGGTGAAGCAGGCGCTGGACGGCGCGGACTTCATCGAAGTGTTCAAGGGCTTCCTCGAAGCCGGGCAGACCGAGCGCGAGAGCTATTGCAGCGCGCAGCGCGTGTTCCGCGGCGGCGACGTGCGCGGCGGCGTGTGCTTCACCAAGGACGGTGCGTATCTGGAAGGCGTGATGCTGATCCACGTCTTCGTGCGCAAGGCGCTGCAGGAAGGCCGCGCCGACCTGCTGCCGATGCTGTTCGCCGGCCGCCTCACCACCGCCGACGTGATCGAACTGGCGCCCTACCGCGACAACGGCCTCATCGCGCCGCCGCTGTACGTGCCGCCGTGGGCGCGCGACCCGCAACGCGTGCTGGCGACGATGGCCTTCTCCACCGCGGTGCAGCGCCTGCGCCTGGACCGGTTGGACCTGCAGCGCTTCGTGGCGTTCGAGGACGAGCTGATCGAGGAATCAGGAATACCGTGATCCCCAGCATGGCGGCCCGTGCGATCCGGGCCACATGGCCTGCCTCGCGACGGCCCCGCGTTTGCATCCAAGCCCGGCGCGGCCACCCGACCCACGCTGCGGATCCCCCAACGTCGGGCCTTCTGGCGAGCGCCCGACGGCCATCCCCGACATGCCCCGCGACATGCCCTGAAGCCGGACGCCCCGCTCGCTTCCACGAGTAGGGAGGTTCCAATCATGAAACATCTCACCGCGACGGCCCTCGCCGTCGCTTGCGCCGCACTGTGCGTATCGGCCGTGTCGGCGCAGGACCTCGTCACGGCCGCAGGCAAGAACGCCAAGGTCGTCCTGGACAACGACGAAGTGCGCGTGATCGAACTCAACATGCCGGCCGGCGCCAGCACAGGTGTGCACACGCACACGACGGACCAGCTCGTCGTCTTCCTCACCGGCGGCAAGGCCAAGCAGACGAACGAGGACGGCACCACGAAAGAGATGGAGCGCAAACCGGGCGAAGTGGTCTGGAGCGGCCCCGTCACGCACGACACGTTGAACGAGAGCGGCAAGCCCGTCAGGACGCTCGTGATCGAGCTGAAGAAGTAACGGCGTCGACGCGCGACGAAGGCAGGGACGCCTTCGCCGCCGTCGTGTGGTGTCGCCCTCAGGCGCGCAGCAGCGTCGCCGCGCGCGCGAGCGCTTCGATCGCGCCCCATTCCTCCGCCGCCACCAGGCGCGACGGCGTCAGCCACGAACCGCCGACGCAGGCGACGTTGGGCGTGGCCAGGTAATCGCGTGCGTTGTGCGCGCCGATGCCGCCCGTGGCGCAGAAGCGGATCTCCGGCAGCGGGCCGTGCAGCGAACGCAGCGCCGGCGCGCCGCCGGCGGCTTCGGCGGGGAAGAACTTCTGGAAGATGAAGCCGTGCTCGGACAGCGTCATCGCCTCGCTGGCGGTGCCTGCGCCGGGCAGCCACGGCAGCGGGCCGTCCTTCGCGGCGGCGATCAGGTCGGGCGTCGAGCCCGGCGAAACGGCGAAGCGTGCGCCCGCGGCCTGCGCATCCAGGAGATCCTGTGGCTTGCGCACGGTGCCGACGCCGACGATGGCGCCGTCGACTTCATTGGCGATCGCGCGCACTGCATCCAGAGCCGCGCGCGTGCGCAGCGTGATCTCGATGGCGGGAATGCCACCGGCCACCAGCGCGCGCGCAAGCTTCACGGCGTGCTTCGCGTCTTCGATCACCACCACCGGCATCACCGGGGCGACGTGCAATACGGATTCCAGCAGGCCCACTTCTCTTCTCCAATTGGGTATGTGTGTTGTGTCGGATGAAGCCTTCTTGCCCCTCCCCCTGCGTGTAGGGGAGGTTGGGAGGGGTGTGAGGCGCGACAGCGCTGAGCTCGCCGCGGTGCGGCTTCGCAACCCCTCCCCAACCCTCCCTTGCAAGCAGGGGAGGGAGTTCAAAAAACTAAGCACCAGGATTGAAAATCCCGCCCCCCAGATGCGCTGGCGCCGCCGCCTGGCGGAACACCGCGAACAACTCCCGCCCCATGCCGAAATGACTCGGCGTGAGATCGGTCGTGGCGTTCTCGCGCGAATCCCATTCTTCCGCCGGCACATGCACTTCCAGCGTGCCGGCGACTGCGTCCACGCGCACGATGTCGCCATCGCGCAGCTTCGCCAGCGGCCCGCCCACGGCGGCTTCCGGGCTGATGTGGATCGCCGCGGGCACCTGGCCCGACGCGCCGGACATGCGGCCGTCGGTCACCAGTGCGACGCGATGACCGCGCTTCTGCAGCACGCTGAGCGTGGGCGTGAGCTGGTGCAGCTCCGGCATGCCATTCGCATGCGGGCCCTGGAAACGCACGACCACCACCACGTCGCGATCGAGCTCGCCGCGCTCGAATGCCGCCTTCACCTGCGGCTGATCGGAGAACACGCGCGCCGGTGCTTCGATGATCCAGCGATCTTCCGGCACCGCCGACACCTTGATCGCCGCCGTGCCGAGCGGCCCGTGCAGCACGCGCAGGCCG